>CAZLXP010000049.1:0-18153 GCA_964563535.1 uncultured bacterium
ATATTGAGCGATTTCTACGCGTGGACGGCGCGCGGGGCCGCGTCGTTCCGCGTCGTCGAGGCGGCGACGTTGACGCTGGCCTTCGAAGGCGGCGTCAAATATAAAGAGAATAATTTCGCCCACCAGGATTATAACTTTACCGTCGAGTTGATAAAGTTCGAAGTATACTTATGACGGCGTTTATACGTTAAGAATAAGCCGCCCGAGGGGGCGGTTTTATTTTTGCCGACCGTAACCGTGCGCCCGAGTTAATCCTTCTCCAACATAGACCGGAATGCCGACGTCAATCCCGTCCGCGGCACTTCCTTTTGTTCGCGTTGCGCGAGGTCTTTGATTTGAACGACGCCTTTCGCGACCTCGTCGGGCCCGACGACAACGACGTAGGGTATGCCTTTGGCGTCCGCGTAGCCGAACTGTTTGGCGAGCTTGGCGGAGGGCTCGAGGTAGACTTCGCACTTGGCGCCGGCCGCCCTTATCTCCGCGGCCGCTTTTAACGCGTCTTCCAATACGCTTTCGTCGTAGACGGCGACTAGTACGTCCACGGACGCGCCGTCTTCGGCCGGGGCTTCGCGTTCCGCCAGGAGCGCGATGATGCGCTCGAGGCCGAAGGAGGTCCCCGTCGCCGGGAGGTCCGGGCCGCCGAGCTGCGCGATGAGGTGGTCGTAGCGGCCGCCGCCCGCTACCGAGCCGACGCCGCTTTCGCCGACGTACGCCTCGAAGATGGGGCCGGTATAGTAGTCGAGGCCGCGGGCCATATGCAGGTCGAAACTCAGCACGCCGTCCGGCACGCCGAAGTAGCTCAGGTATTCCGCGAGTTTTTCCATTTCGTTAATGCCGTCGGCGCCCGCCGGCGACGCACCGACGTACGACTTGGCGTTTTCTATATACGCGGCGAAGTATTTAGTAGCGCCGGCGTCGATATACGAAATTATCCGTTCTACCGCCGGGGCGGCGGTGCCGCCTTTTATTAGCCCTTCGCGGACGCCGTCGATGCCGATTTTATCCAGCTTGTCTATTTCTCGTATATCCGCGAGTTGAACTCCCGGCGGCAAATTCAGGGAATCCATAAATGCCGATAAGATCTTGCGGTGGTTTATACTTATCCGATATTCGACTAAGCCCAGGGCCGCGAGCGTTTCGTGCATGACGGCGACCATCTCGGCGTCGGCCAAGACGGACGCCGTCCCGACGCAGTCGACGTCGCATTGGATGAATTCGCGGAAGCGCCCGCGCTGCGGCCGCTCGGCCCGCCACACCGGCTGGACCTGATAGCGTTTGAACGGCCGCGGGAGGTCTTGATTCGCGGCCATAACGCGGGCCAGCGGGACGGTGAGGTCGTAGCGGAGGCCGAGGTCGGCCTCGCCTCGTTTGCTCGCGGCGCCGCGTTTCAAGATGCGGAAGATAAGGCGGTCCGCCTCGTCGCCGTATTTGCCGGTCAGGACGTCGAGGCGCTCGAGCGCCGGCGTCTCGAGCGGCGCGTAGCCGAAGCTTTCGAAGACGCGTTTGACCGTCGCGACGGCGCGGTCGCGCGCGCGGATTTCGTTCGGGAAGTAGTCGCGCGTTCCTTTGGGCGGCTGAGGTTTCATATTCGACCGACCCGAGTCGGAGTTTAATTTATCCGTTACTCCAGTTCGCCGACTACCTTTTCGGCGGCGGCCAGCACGTCGCCGGATTTCACAAGCTCCATCGTGCGGTTGATATCGTATTGCGTCGGCCGGTCCTCCTTCATAAAGGCGACGTGTTCGCGGACCAGCTTGTATACGGCTTCCGCGGCCGGGCCGGCCTTCAGCGGCCGCCGATGGTCTATCGCCTGGCACGCCGCGATAAGCTCGATGGCTATTATATACCAGGCGTTCCTCAATATCTGCTTCGTCTTGAGGGCGGTGTTCATGCCCATGGAGACGAAGTCTTCCTGGTCCGCCGCGGCCGGGATGGACCCTATGGCCGCGGGGTGGCAGAGGACGCGGTTCTCGTTGACCAGCATGCCGGCGGTATACTGCGTCAGCATCAGGCCGCTGAACATGCCGGCGCCGTGGATCAGAAAGGCCGGGAGCCCCTCGCTGAGGTTGGGGTTCATCAGGCGGTTGAGGCGCCGCTCGGAGATGACGCACGCCGTCGTCACCGCGGTCCCGACGAGCTCGAGGGGCAAGGCCAGCGGCGTCCCCTGGAAGTTGGCGCCCGTGACGACCTCGTCGTCGTCGGGGAAGAAGAGCGGGTTGTCGCCGGCGCCGTTGAATTCTATCTCGAACATCCGGCGCGCCCAATCCAGCGCGTCCTTGGCGGAGCCGACGACCTGGGGGGTGGAGCGCAGGCTATACGCGTTTTGAACCTTTTTCTTGCCTATCTTCCCGGGGATAAGCATTTCGGAGCCGTCGATGAGCCGGCGCAGGTTGCGGGCGCATTTGACCGCGCCCGGGTACCCGCGGGTTTGGTGGAGGCGTTCGTCCAGGCACAACGTGTTGACGTTGAGGACTTCAAACGTCATGCCGGCGACGACTTCCTGGGTCTTCGCCCAACGGTAGGCGTCGAAGATCTCGAGGCCGCCCATGCCGGCGATAAAGTTGGAGCCGTTGATGGTGGCGAGGCCGTCGCGGGCCTTGAAGACGATAGTGGGAACGCCGGCGGCGGCCATGGCCTCTTGGCCCCCCATCCGTTTGCCGCGCCAGAAGGCCTCGCCCTCGCCGAGGAGCACGAGGGCCGCCTGGCTCATAGGGGAGAGGTCGCCGGAAGCGCCCACCGAGCCGTGTTGAAAGACGACCGGCGTCACGCCCTTATTGAGCATCGCCACCAGCGTTTCCACGACCACCGGCCTTAAACCCGAGAGGCCTACGCAGTGGCAGTTGACGCGGGTGGTCATCGCGGCGCGCACGTCGTCGACGTCGCACGGTTCGCCGCAACCGGCGGAATGCGAATAGACGAGGTAGCGTTGGAATTGCTCCGTTTGGTCGGGCGTGAGGACGACCTCCGACAGCTCGCCGATGCCGGTCGTCACGCCGTACATGACCTCGCCCTTTTCGACTTTATCTTCCAGCATGGCGCGGCATTTTCGAATTCGTTCCCACGCGTCGCCGGCCACGTCGACCGGTTCGTTTTCGCGGGCGATCTTCGCCACCGATTCGATGGTGAGCGATTTGCCGTCGAGTTTAACCGTCATTTGAGAGCCTCCTGTCGAGCAGTCGTCGAGCCCCGGCGCTGAAGGCCGAAATTAAGTTTTAAACGAGTTAGCGAGATGAAGTTTGGGCCTTGCGACGCGTCTTCATCGCAAACCTCGAAAACGGCCGGTAGTCGCGCCCGTCCACGGGAAATTGCCGGTGATTCTACCACTTACGTAACGGCCCCGCAATATTTTAAATATGTTCCGGGGCCCGATAACCGCTCGGCGTGTACGCCGCGGTATACGCTGTTTCAATGACCGCCCGTTGAAAAAAGCCGCCCCGGGGGGCGGCCTTTTGTATTCACGACGTCCGTTAGAACCTTAGCTGGAGCTGCGCCGAAATTTTGTCGTTATTTATCGCCGTGCCCTCTTCCACGAAGTGTTGGTAGTTGGCCATGAGCTTGCAGTAGTGGCCCGGCTCGAGGTGGAGGTTCACGCCGCCGGTGACGGCGGCCGTCGCGTCGTCGGGCGTCCGGCGGTCGCGGTCGTAACGTTCCCATCTCGCGACGGGTTCGACGACCTGGAGCCAGGGCCACGGCAGCGGATATCCGTAACCGCCTTGGACGTAGTATCCGGCGTCCGCCAAGTCGACGGTGTCGCCGGCCGCCGGTCGGAAGGTCTGCTCGCGGTAAAGGACCTCACCCTGGAAGGTGAGACGGCCTTGTTCGAAGGCGACGCAGCCGCCGTAGCGGTCCTCGTCGCCGGTCCCGTATGCCGCGGCGTACGGTTTCCCCCGGTAATAGTACCCCTCCCACGTCAATCCCGTCGTCGCCTCCCACGGAAACGGGTTGCCGGCGACGCGAACGGCGACGTCCTTGGCGACGTTTTCGTCAAGCCGGTTGGGGCCGGAACCGTTGACGACGGCGATTGCCAGCGACGCCCAATCGGGCCTTTCGGCGGACGTGAATTTGCATTCCGCTTGCGCGCCGACGTCGCGCCCGAGCGGCGGCGCGATATTGACCGAGGCCAGCGAACGGTCGACCAGCAAGAGCTTCGAGGTCGACGTGTACGACTCGCGGCTGAACGGCACGAGGAATTGGCCGGCGCGGATTTCGGTCCGCGGTATGATTTTCAAGGCGCCGTAGGCGTCGAAGACGGCCGGGGAATAAACGGCGTCGACGTAGATGCAATAACCGGCGTACTTAAAAACGTCGCCGTGGAAAATAATGCTCGCCGACCTGAGGGAAAAAGTGCTGGCCGGGGGGGCCCCCAGGGCCGGCCCGTCGCCGTATTGGTACGTGTAGCGGCCGATGGCGAAGCCGGAAATTATTAGGTTGCCGTGGGTGGATTTTACTACCTCGTATTCGGCCGCCGCGGCGACGGCCGATACTAAAACCGTTAGCGCCAGATATCGTACGAACCGCTGAGACATCGATTCGGCCTCCCGCTATATAGTCCACCAGAGGGTCATAAGGGCGCACAGGGCCGTAATGGCCAAAGATACGACGACCGTTTGGCGCAGGACGTTACCCTCCTCGCCGATGGCGTCGATGATGGCCGCGGCGTTCTGCAGCTTGGCCGGGCTTACCACGGACGCCAGGCCGCCGCCAATACCCGAGGCCGCGGCCCAAACAAGGCCGACCATTCGTATTTTATTCGCTACCGCCGCCGTGTCGAGGTGTAATTTGGTCAACATCGCGATGGACGACGTTTCCGAACCCGAGATAAAACCGCCCAAAAGCCCCAGGAAGGGGGCGACGAGGCCGTAGAGGTTCCCGAAAGTGGCGGCCGCGCCGTGGGCTATGACGAATACCATGTTGCGGAAAGGATGCGGCAGCGTCCAACCGCCGGGGCCCGCGACCTCGCCGGAATAATTTATGACGTACGCGACGGCGAAGTATACCGCGGCCGCTACCGCCGGACGCCAGGCCCGGCGCGCCCATTTCCGGACAGCGAGGGCAAACTCCCGGCGGGTGGGTTTCAAAAACGGAAGCGCGAGGAACGTCGTCACGGCGACCCAGAAGTAAGCCTGCCAGAAGAAGCGGATTTTGATCGGCGCCGCGGGGATGACCTCGAGCGGCATAGCGAGCTTTTTAAAGACGAGGTCGAAAAACGGGAGGCCGGGCGTGTTCGTGAGGGCCGCGGCCAGGACGAGTATTATCCAGGGCGATGCGGCGGCCGCGAGCGACATCCGCGCGCGCGCGACGCCGTCCGCTTCGCTCGGCGGGCCGGGGTCGTATATTTTTTGGCCCCGCAGCGCCAAGTCCGCCGCCATGACGACGACGACCGCCGCCCCCGCCACTACGCCGGTGAGCGTCGTCATGCCGACGCGATTCATCCCGATGGCAACGAAGCCCGCGGTCAAACCGGCCAGTAACGTAGGGAGGGCGCCCCGCAGCATCAACTTGAACCGGCCCACGAGGTAAAGCATGCCGAACGCGATGGCGGTGGAGATGACCGGCATGAAGCGCGCGAAAAACCGGCCCGCTTCGTTGGGTTCCAGGCCCGTGAACGACGCGAATACGACTACCGGGATGCCGAGCAGAGCGTACGTGCACAGCGCGTCGTACCCGAGGGCCGGCAGGGCGATGGCGACGAAGGAGGAATACCCGAGCGCGATCATAATGGGCGGGAGTATCGACACCGGCGTCGCGCCCAGCGCGGTGAGCAGCGTTCCGAATCCTATGTTGATGATGAGGATCTGCGCCACGCGGTCTTGCCGCGCAATGCCTTTCAGCGTCGCGACCAGCCGCGCCACGGCGCCGCACTCCAGCATAACCCCCATCTGGAATAGCGAGGCCGCGACCATAAGCGTAATGGGTAACGATTCTATTATCCCGGCCGCGCTCGCGACCAGGCAGACCCGCGGCGACGTTTTGAAAAACAGGATCGCGACGGCCAGCGTGAAGAACCAACCTATGATGCCCGCGACATCCGCGGCCCGTTTCAGGAACGCGATGAGGACGAAGATTACGATTACGGGCGACACCGCGAGAGGAACGGCAAGCCACGACATAGGGGTGCGACCTCCGGGAACGCAAAATTAGGCCAAAGCTAACACGCCCGAACCGGCGAGGCAAGGGAAATAATGTTACCCCGTACGTTACTAAATTCGTGGGATATGCGTCCCGGCGCGGGGGGCGCCGCGGCTTACGGCCGCCGTATAATCGGTTCCCGCGTTACGGAAAAAACCGTCCGGGGGGCTTTCCCGGGGAGGTCGGCGGCGTCATTTAAATTCGTATTTGACGAAGATATTGCGGAAACATTGGCCCGCCAGGTGCGGGTTCTCCTTGAGGCGCCGGGTGGAGTAAGGATACCAGGCGGTACCGAAGGGGACGTAGATGCGAAGCCGGTGGTTCTGGCCGACGGTAATGTCGCGGAGCTCCGCGTCCACGCCCAGAAGCATCTGGAACTCGTACTGGTCGCGTTTAAGGCCAAACTTGTGGACGGCGCGGAGCCCCTCCCACACCATCTTCTCGTCGTGGGTCGCGATGCCGACGTAGCAACCGCCGCCCAGGAGTACGTCGAGCAGGAGCGCGTAATTGGCGTTTACGACGGCTTTGTCTTTATACGCTATCTCCCGCGGCTCGACGTAGATGCCCTTGCACAAACGCAAGTTGGCTTTTACCGCGGCTAGCCCTACGCAATCGGCCAAGCTCCGCCGGAGGTACGATTGGATAACGGTGCCGACGTTGTCGTACGTATCGCGAAGGGAATAATATATGTCGAGCGTATCCCGGGTACAAGAAGAGTCTTCCATGTCTATGCGTACGAAGTTGCCGTAGCGCCTGGCCTCCTCGCAAATGACGGCGACGTTTTCCCGGCAGAAGCCTTTATCGATTTTCAGGCCGAACATAGTCGGTTTGAGAGAGACGTTGGCGTCGAGTTTCTCGGCGTCTACGGCCGCGAGGACCTCTTTATAATTTCGCACCGCGGCGAGCGCTTCCTCCCGGGTGTCGACCTCTTCGCCCAGGACGTCGACGGTCGCGCACATCCCGCGTTTATTCAAGGCTTTGGTTACGCGGACGGCGTCTTCGAGTTTGTCGCCGGCGATGTAGCGGCCGGCAAAATACCGGACGAGCGGCTTGGGAACGAGCGGCAGCGTCGCGACGATAGCTTTGTTCATCAAGCTCATTCCTTGGTTCCTCCTGCGACGATAGAAAGAGCGGGAGTAGGCGCGGCTAAGCGGCCCCGAAACGACGTACGTTAAATGTGGGTCAAGATAACCGGGTCGCGAACGCCCGGTGCGCGCCGACGCTCGCCCGGCCTTGGTGACCGCGCGTCGTGCTACGTTCATCGGATTCAGCGCGTCGCGACCAGCCGCCGGCTTATCGTTTCGCCGCCCGTTCGTAACCGGTATACGTAGATGCCCGGCGGTAGCGGCCGCCCGGCGTCGTCGGCTAAGTCCCAGCCTATTTCCTTAGCGCCGGCGTCGGCGTGGCCGTCGTAGAGGGTGCGCACTTTCCGGCCGGCGCCGTCGTATACCTCCAGCGTCGCGTTGCCCGCCTGCGCAAGTTCGAATTTAATGGTGGTGGAGTCTCGAGCCGGGTTGGGCCAGTTTTGATATAGCGCCGCGGCTTTGGCGAGGGCCTTGCCGGGCGCCCGGCCCTTAGCCGGGCCGAAGGTCGACGTGCGGCCGCCCAGGTCGACGCCCTCCAGCAGGTACTCGTAATCGCGCCCCGCCTCCGGCTCGCGGTCGACGTAGTTGTAAGGGGAACGGCCGACGATAAGTTTCCGGTTCAGCCTGGCGTACGGCGCCGGCTCTTCGGCGGCCGCGCGCCGGTAGAGGTTGAAGCCCGCGACCTCGCGTTCGTTGGCGACCTCCCAACGGAGCGCGACGCCGCCGGGGGCCGCCTTGGCCCCGAACGACGTCACGTTGACGGGCAATTCGGTGACGCCGAGCTTGAGGAGTTTGATTAACACCGTATATTGTTCGGCGCACGTGATGGGGATCTGGTATGCCGGCGGCTGGAAGGAGGTGTCGATCTCGAAGGTGAAACCCCATTCTTTCGGGTGGCCTTGGCCGTCGTAATCCCAGTCGAGGGCGTTGCCGCTGGCGAGGTAGCCGAGGCATTCCCAGTCGTTGCCGTGTTCCCACCCCGAGAGGGTTTCGAGCAAGTACGCGGCTAGGTTTTTATAGTAGGTATAATCCGGTTCCGGCGGATGGCCGTAGGTGTAAGCCCACGGGTAAAGCATATACCGACCGGAGGAATGGTAGTTTAGCGTATACGCGAATTGGTAGTCCTGGTTGTTGATGAGGTCGCGGATCGCCTGGGTCTCGGGCTCCGAGAAGGCGGAGGGCCCGCAATAAGTTTCCGAGCTGGGATTGTGGCTCGCGCCTCCTTCGCCCCAATGGTAATCGTAGTTGCGGTTGAGGTCGACGCCGTAGATGCCGCCGCCGTTGTCCCGGCGGTTCTTGCGCCACATGTTGTAGACTTTGAAGACGTGATTGTGGCCGTCGGGGTTGACCATAGGGATTATCCACGTTTCGACGTTGTCCACGATCATCTTCACGTCGGGGTCGGCGGGGTATTTCTCGCACAATTGTTTCGCGAGGTACAGCGGGACCTCGACGGTCATGATCTCGCGGGCGTGGTGGTTGCCGTTGACGAGGATATCTTTCTCCTCGGCCTCGTGCGTCGCGACGTTGTCCGAAATCTTGAGCGCCCAGATCTCGCGGTCCTCCCACGTATCGCCGACGTCGTAGAGGGCGCAGATATTCGGGTACGTGTTGGCGAGCCCTTGCAATATCGGGACCATCTCGTCGTATTCGGTATACTCGGAGGGGGGCGCGACGGTCGTGTCGATGACCTCCAGGACGTCGTAGCGGATGGCCAAGAGGCCGAGGACGTCGAGGTCTTCCGCCGACGCCACAAGGTCGAAACTTTCGCCGTTGACGGCGCCGGCGACGTCGAAGTCATAGGCCGCGAGGTCGGCCATAAGGCGGCTCGGGTCGGCATAGGCGCGGGTTAAATATACCGTGTCCGCGTACGCGCCGCCGGCCAAGGCCGCCGTGACTACCGTGATAAAAGTTATTGTTTTCATAGTCGGTCCGTTCGTTGAAGGGTTATCGTTTAGTCGCTCTGAACTAAATATTGACGCGAGGATTTCCGCTACTTTTTATTGGAAAGGCTGGGGTTATGATAAATTGACTTAGATTCTATTATTATTGTCAACAACTATTTTCAAATGGCGGAAAAGCTAAAAAATCCTTATTTCTCAATAAGAAACGTACATTCCCCTGGCTTTTTTCCACATACTATTAACAACGCACCGTTTCGCGGAAATGCTTAGTTTATTTAGGTTTGCGCTAATTATTTTTTAATGATGAAACCTTGTCAGGACGTAATATGGTATCTTTCATCCACTTCACGTCGTTGCGCGCGGGGTGGTCTAAGTTGAAATGGAGGCCCCGGCTTTCCGGGCGGCTTTGTGCCGAACGCACGATTAATTGCGCTACGGTTACGATGTTGTGTAATTCAACCAGGTCGCAATTTAGTTTTCCCGTAGAAACGCACTTGTCTACGGTGCGGTGGATGGCGCCTAGCCGTTCCGCGGCCATCTCGAGGCGCCGGTCGCTCCGGACGATGCCGACGAAGTCGCGCATGGTCCGCCGTACGAGGTACCAGTCGTGGGAGATGGCCACGGGTTCGTGGTCGTTGGCGCGGTCACCGTCCCAGGCGGCGACTTCGCCCTTGGGGACGTTTTCTATTTCCTCGGCCGCGGCGTCGGCGGCGCGTTTGGCGAAGACCACCGCCTCCAGGAGCGAGTTGGACGCGAGGCGGTTTGCGCCGTGGAGGCCGGTGCAGGCGGCTTCGCCTACGGCGTACAAGCCGGCGAGTTCGGTGCGGCCGTAAACGTCCGTCAGGACGCCGCCGCAGCAATAATGGGCCGACGGCGCAACCGGCGCCGGTTCCGCGGCGAGGTCGACGCCGTACTCGAGGCATTTGCCGTATATATACGGAAATCTTTTCAGCAGTTTATCTTTGCCGAGGGCGGTTACGTCGAGATAGACGTGGTCCGTTCCAGCCTTCTTCATCTCCTGGTCAATGGCTCGGGCGACGACGTCGCGGGGCGCCAATTCCCCGTCCGGATGATAGTTTGACATGAACCGGTTGCCCTCCTGGTTGAGGAGGAGGCCCCCCTCGCCGCGGAGGGATTCCGAAAGCAGAAAGGACCGTTCGGGGAGCGTCTTGGCGCCCGGGCGGAAAAGGCAAGTGGGGTGGAATTGGAAGAATTCCATATTGGCTACGGCGACGCCGGCGCGCCAGGCCGCGGCGATGCCGTCGCCGGTGCATACGTCCGGATTGGAGGTAATGAGGTAGACTTTACCGGCGCCCCCCGTGGCCAAGACCGTCGCCCGCGCGGAAAAGGGCGCCGCGTCGCAGCTAGCGGCGTTCAGGACGTACGCCCCCCGGCACCGCCGGCCGTCGCCGTTACCCTCCACGACTAAGTCGAGCGCGACGTGGTTTTCGAATATATCTACGTTAGGGCGCCGGCGCAGCGTTTCGATCAGCGCGTTTTCGATGGCTTTGCCCGTCAGGTCCGCGGCGTGCAGAATACGGCGCCGCGAATGGCCGCCCTCGATGCCGAGGTCGTATCCGCCGCTCTGTTCCTTGGTGAATTCGACGCCCAGGCGGGCGAGCTCGGCCACGCGCCGGGGCCCTTCCCGCACGACGGCCTCCACTACGTCCTCATGGCAGAGGCCCGCGCCCGCGCGGATGGTATCCTGGGCGTGTAGGTCCACGTCGTCGTCGGGCGACGTGACGGCGGCGATGCCGCCCTGGGCGAGGGCGGTCGAGCCGTCCGTGAGGGCGCGTTTGGTGACGAGGCCGACGCGGCCGCGGCCGCCGAACTCCAACGCCGTATAGAGCCCCGCCAGGCCCGAGCCGATAACTAGGAGGTCGAACTCCATATCTTCGCGATTATAACATTCGCTATTATAAAACGCAAAGTCAATAGAAACGGGCGGCCGCAAGGCCGCCCGAAGAACGCCGATGAAAACGTTGGCCGCGGCGTTAAAACGCGAAACGAACGCCGCCTTCGGCTTGCGCTTTGGTTTTCGATTCTCCGCCGGAGAAGGTGGTGAAAGCGCCAACGTCGAAGTACGGTACGACGAAATTGTACGGGATACGGAAATCTACGCCACCGCCCGCCCGGGCGTAGCCGCCGTCTGCCGTAGCCTTGAATATCCATTCGGTAACTGTTTCGCTTATATAGCCGCCGCCGAAGTAAACGTGCGGTTTAACAAATACGGAACGGCTGTAAGGGACGAAATATGGCCTAAACTCGAGGCCCGCGATTATAGCCGTATCGTTGCTGCGGAAAGCGTACGTAAACTCCGGCCCAAGCGCGAAGTAGTCGCCTGCTTGAAAGGCGCACTCAACCCCCACGGAGCCGAAATTACCGTCAATAAAAATCCCACCGGCGTTGCCCGATATCGCTACTATGTTGCGTCCCCAGCCTTCGGCGCCCGCCGCGGCCCTGGCGGGTGTCACTGGCTCTTTGGCGATCTTCTCAACCTCGCCCGCCTTGAACGCGAAGATGTCGCCCGACTTCGTCTCAATCTTATACGAGACGCCCGGCACCTGCTCGATTATGGTGCCGTGGATTACGCTGCCGTTCTTCAGATATATAACCTCCTCATATTCTTCGCCGGCGGCGAAAACGGGCGCGGCGAGGATAAAAGAGCATAACGCGGTAACGATAAATGCGGTTCTCATTTCGGCCTCCTTCTCTCAATTAGTTCGTTAAACCCGGGAAAAATATTTTGATTAATACATACAACAACATTTACGAAAAATCAAATAAAAAACAGGCGGCCTCACGGCCGCCCGTTTAGATAAGCCATTTTGATTTTAGGTTACATCTTGATGAACCCGCCGTAGGTCAGCGTGAAGTACATACCCTGGGGCGAGTTTTTGCCTGTCACGGGGTACATAAATTTCAGGCCCATGGCGTTGCGCTCGTCGAGTTGGTACTTCGGATATAGACCCAGGTAGAGTGACGAGTGGGACAACTCCGGCGGCGCTTTGAACCCTTCCGGCAAATCGGCGGGAAGGTCGTTCTTATCCTCCATCGACGTCTCATAGCCGATGGGGACATAGATTTGGAACGCCCGGTCGCCGCTGACGGCGATGCCCGGCTCGGCGTGCAGGTAAATCATCAGGCCCGGCGTAACGTCGTATTCCAACGTTGGGACGTAACCAGGGACAATCACGGTTTTCTTCATGCGGTAGCGGAAGCCGGCCTGGCCGCTCATAACGAACTTGGTCGCTTCGCCGTATTTACCGACGACTACCGCCACGTCGACGTCCATTTGGTCGTCGCCCAGCTCCGGTTTTTTGTCTGCGTAGTCGACTTTGCCCACCGGGACCTTAACGGCGAGGCGGGGGCCGAGGTAGAATTCTGTCGCGGTTTCCCACAACCCCCGGGCCTTGACCCAGATGTCGCCGAGGCCCATCGCGTTAATGTTTTCCTCGGTTAAGCCGCCGGTCTCGGGGTCCACTGTGACCATGGTTTCGCTCGGCCTGAGAATCTGGAACGTGACGTCCGCCATAAAACGCTCGTTGAACGCGTAGCCGAGGTCGAGCGGGACGAGGAGGGCGTTCGGTTTCGTGTCGTCTTTTTCGGTGTCGCCGTTGTCGTCGAAGGTTTTGTTGGCCATCCAGTATCCGACGCCGGCGTTGACGTGCAGCGTCTCCGGTACGATGGGCATGCCGGCCGGGTCGATGGAGATAAGGCCGTCGTACGGCGCGTACCCCGGCATGGTGTAAGCGAGAGCCGGGCCAACGGTAATTAGCGGGACGGCTATAAGCAGAGATAAGCGCGATAACCTCATACTTTCCTCCTTTTGGTTTGAGGTTAGTTTCGTTACCTATATATTACAAAATCGCTTATTTAAAAGCAAGGGTTTTTTAGGATTGAAATCCGCGGCGCGCTACCCGACGAAAAACCTTGACACGGAACCTTTACGTTATTAAAATTTAAAGCGGTTGGCGCGTTTGCGCGGTTTTTGCGGCCTCCGGCGAACATTATAGCTGGCAAGTCGGGGTTGTAAAGGGGTCGCGTTGTATCGTCGGCGCCTGTCAGGCGGCGCGAGAACGCCGGCCGCGGGTTTTACGGCTTAGGTTATTTCAAATGAACGTAATAGGCAAATATGACCGTCCGACGACGGGTTTTTTTTTCGCGGGTGGTGCGGAGCCGTGTTAGCGAGGGCGAGCGTTATTGTTTTAACGCTCGCGGCGTCGGCGTTATGTGGTTGCAGCCGCGGCCGGGGCGGCCCGGAATGTTTCGAGGTAGCGGTCGTGATGGACGCCGGCGGCCTGGGCGATAAGGGAAAGAACGACATGGTATGGCGGGGGTGTCAACGCTTCGCCGAGGAAAGCGGCGTCCCGGCCAGGATTCGCAATTACGAGCCGGTTACGGAGGCGGAAGGCCGGGCTTGCCTTAATGAAGCAAGCGACGGCGGCGCCGACGTTATTATAGCGGCGTCGCCGATATGGGAGGAATACGTCCAACGGCTGGCCGGCGAGCACCCGGACGCGAATTATTTTATCGTGGACGGCGAGCGGGGAGCTGCCAACGTTAAGTCGTTGGGTTTTCCGGCCGGGCAAGCGGGCTACTTAATGGGTGTAGCGGCCGCGGCGGCGGTCCCGGCGGGCAGTTACGCTTTTCTGGGCGGCCGAAAAGACGTCGCCACGGGTACGCTTGCGGCCGGCTACCGGAAGGGGATTATGTCCGAGAACCCCGCGTCGTCCGTTGCGGTGGCCTATATGGGCGACGATTTCGCCGCCCCCGTGGCGCGCGATAAGGCCCGAGCTATGGCGGCGGACCTCTTCGACGACGGCGCCGCGGTGATTTTCGCTGCCGCGGGCCTCGCCAACGCCGACATAGCCACGGTCGCCAAAGAGAGGGACAAACTCGTTATCGGTTACGAGTCGAACCAGAACTACCTTGAGCGAGGGTACGTTATTACGTCGTTGAATATCAGGTGGGACGACGTCATTTTCGAGGAGTTGGGCGCCGCCGCGCGCGGTGCTTTCAAGGGCGGCAAGCGGGAGATAAACATCGCGAGCGAGCTCATATCCTATCCGATAGACGACAATAACCGGTCGTTGATACCGGCCGAGGCCGTGCGTAAAATAGAAGCGGCGCGCCAGCGGTTGGCGGCCCGGGCGGCGGGATAAGGTGGTTTTTCGGTAGCTGCGACCGAGGCCGTGGAGTTAACTAAGTCCGAGGTAGAACAAGCGGCGCGGGCGGGCGGCGCCGCGCTTGTCGGCGTGGCGGCCGTGCCACGGGCCGTACCGGTCCCGTTCGACCGTTTTTCTCGCGCCGTAGTGGTCGGGGTGGCGTTATCGCGGGGCGTACTCGCGACGTGCGTGACCGAGCCCACCCGCATCTATGCCTACCATTACCGCGTCGTTAACGCCGCCCTGGATAATATCGCTTGCCGGTTGGCGTCTTTTTTGGAGAGCCGCGGTTACGGGACGTTAGCCGTGCCGGCGTCGCAGGTCGTCGATTGGGACCGCGTCGCCGGCGCCGTCAGCCACTCGCG
Source organism: uncultured bacterium (assembly GCA_964563535.1). Classification (GTDB taxonomy): domain Bacteria; phylum RBG-13-66-14; class B26-G2; order WVWN01; family WVWN01; genus WVWN01. The sequence goes on from CAZLXP010000049.1 coordinate 14,652, forward strand.
CCTGGCGCAACTCGCCGGCCTGGGGTTTATCGGGCGCCACCATATGGTCGTGACGCGCGAATTCGGGGCCGGGGTGCGCCTGGTCAGCGTTTTCACGAGCGCGCCGCTGGAGGCGGACGAACCCGCCCTCGGCGACTGCGGCGATTGCGAGAGTTGTCGCACGGCGTGCCCGGCGCGGGCGATAGGCGAAAGGCCCGAGGATTGGGACCGCGCCGGATGCCTCGCGAAGTTGCGCGAATTCAAAAAAAACATCGTCCCGCAACATATATGCGGCGTATGCGTCCGCGCGTGCGCGGGCCCGCAAGGCCGCTCGTAAAATATTATGTCGCCTGAAACCGCTATCGTCGGGCAAAGGATTTACCACCGCGTCGTCGGCGTCGTCAAATGGGGGGTCGATTTCCTCTTGCTCAACGTCTCGACCTTAGTCGTTCTCCTGTTTCGGGAAAATATTTTGGGCTTCGCGGGTTTCTTGCGTGAGCCGTCGGCCGCCGTCGCCGACCAGTACCTCGGCCTCGCGACGTACCTTAAGGTCTCTCTCGTTTATAGCCTCGTCGCGGTCGCGGTCTTTTTTAACCGCGGCCTTTACGTCCGCCAACGCTCCATGGCGCGGCTCGACGAGCTCTACCTCGTGATGAAGTCGCTGATCATCGCCGCGTTTTTGATGATGGCGATTTCGGTTTTGTTCCCCCAACTCCCGTATACCCGTACCGTCATCGTCAGCAATTTCTTCGTGAGTCTCGTCCTCATCGACCTGTGGCGCGTTACGCTGCGTAAAGCCGTAGGTTTCCTCGCCGAACGCGGCGTGGGATTGATGCGGACCGTCATTTACGGCGCCGGGAAGAGCGGCCGAATACTATCCAACCAGATAAAGCTCCACCCGGAGTTCGGTTATGCGGTCGTGGGTTTTATCGACGACGACCCGGCCAAGATAGGTAAAATTTACGAAGATGTGGAGTTGCTCGGGCCCTTCGAAAAACTGCCCGAGATTATCGTATCTCACGACGTGGACGAGGTGTTGGTCGCGATCCCTACCGCGAAGCACCGTCACATGCTGAACGTCGTCTTCGAATTGCGCGAACGGCGGATACCGTTTATGGTGATCGCGGACCTTTTTGAACTCGTGACGCGGCGGGTCTCGGTGACGCAGATCGGCTCCATTCCCCTCCTGCGTCTATGGCGTTCGCCGCTCGAGGGGTGGCAGGGTTACGTCAAGCGCGCCATCGACATCGCCGGCGCGTTGGCGGGGATCGTTCTGCTTTTACCCTTGTGGACTTTGATCGTAATCCTTATCGAGCTCGATTCCCCGGGCTCGGTCTTTTACCGGCAAGAGCGCCTCGGCAAGGACGGCCGGCCGTTCAGGATCTTCAAATTCCGCTCCATGGTCATAGGCGCCGACGAGATGTTGCCCGAGCTCGCCGAATTCAACGAGATGGACGGCCCGATTTTCAAAATCAAAAAAGACCCGCGGATAACGCGCGTGGGGCGCATCCTGCGCAAGTTCAGCCTCGACGAATTCCCGCAACTCATCAACGTATTGAAGGGCGACATGTCGCTTGTCGGGCCCCGGCCGCCCATCCCGGACGAGGTCGGAAAGTACGAACGCTGGCAGATGAAACGCTTAACGGTCCCCCAGGGCGTTACGGGTCTGTGGCAGGTCAGCGGCCGCAACCTGTTGACTTTCGACGAAATGGTCCGCCTCGACATCTACTACATCGAGAACTGGTCGTTGTGGCTCGACCTCAAGCTCCTCCTCAAGACGATACCGGTGGTCGTGCTAATGCACGGCGCGTATTAAATATTCGCGTTTGTTATTCCAAAACCGCCTCCCGGCGGTTTTTTTATTGTTAGGGAGTACTCGGGTCGTCGTTTGGGCGCCGGACGGCGCGGGCCGGCGCGCCCGAGCCCACGGCGGCCGCCGCGCTTGCCAATATAAGTTCCGCCGCCACCGCGGCTAAGCGGCTCGCGACCGCCAGAAACGCCGCTTCCCCCGCCGGCATGTAACGCCGGAGCAGTAACACCAACAGGCCTTCCCGGACCCCGAGGCCCGAGGGCGCGATGACCGCGACGTATCCCAGGACCGCCGCCGCGACGTACGCCGCTCCCGCGTTTACGGCGGCGCCGAAGTCCAGGGGGACGAAGGCCGCGGCGAAGAGGGCAAAGAAGAAGCCGAGCAAGACGCAGTACGCCGCGTATCCGAGCGCGAACGCCAGCGAGCCCCCCCGCCCTATAAGCATCGCCGGCCCGAATTTCCCCAGCCGCATCTTCTTGAGGGGCCACGCGAGGAGACGCGCCAGGACCGCCGGTTGAATTAGGATGGCGAGAGCCGAGACCGCCGCCGCGCCGAACCCGAGCGCCGGCCAGGAGAACGCGTCCGTTAAGAGAACCGCGGCTAGGGCGAGTGCCGCCGCTACGCCGCCTACGGCCGCGAAGACGTTCTCGTACGTCACGGCCAGCGCCGCCGCCAGCCGCGGCACGCCGCGCCGTTCGTATAAATATATTTTGCCGACGACGACGGCGAAGCGCCCGGGGACGTAGCGGCCCAGCAGCGTGTAAAAGAAAGGTTTTAACCCCGCCCGGAAGCTTAAACTGTAGCCGACGCGGCGAAGCACGGCGAGCGATAATTTGTAGAGAAAGACGTACGACGCAAAGAGCACGGCGGTCGCGGCGGCCGCGGCTAGCGGCCTCGGGGCGCGCCAACCGTCGCGCACGTCCGGCCAATTTTCGACCAGCACGTTGCCGACGAAGAAAAGCGCCGCGCCGACGACGATTACTTTCGCCGCCGTCCACAGGGCCCGCCGCCACCGGCCGTTACTATTTATCATCTCTTCGTCGCCTTAATACGAATATTCTCGTCGGGGCGACGGCCGGTATGCGGGCCGTTGTAAACGCCGTTAGATGCCGAAGCGGACGCCACCGCGGCACGACGTCGTCCGCGGCGAATTTATGCGGGTCCCTCACGACCGCGGCCGTATATTCCCGCACTTCGAACGGCGCCAGTAGTTTGAGGAGTTTGCGATAACTCCACAGGTTCACGTCGTACTTCTCTTCCCGCCCGGTCGCGCGCAGGTATGCGTCGGCCGCCCGCCGCGGCAGCCAGGAGAGAAACGGTAAGTGATAATGAGGCTCGAATATCTCGTATTTCCCCGCCGCCGCCAGATAGGCCAATCCCGTCGGCTTCAGCACGCGGTAGACCTCGGCGAAAAGGGTTTCCACGTCGCGGACGTGTTCGTAGACGTGGTTGACGACGACTACGTCGAACGCGCCGTCGTCGAACGGCAAGCGCGCCGTGCTATGGCATACGAACTCGAGGTTGGCGTAGCGGAAACGGCGCCGCGCGGCTTTTATCGCCGCGTCGTCTATATCCAGGCCGATGAATTCGCCCGAGAGCTTGGCGAGATAAGCGGCGATGGCGCCCGGGCCGCAGCCGAGGTCCAGGCCGCGCAGGCCGGGCCACGGCGCCGGCCCAACATCCACCCGCAGCTTCTGGTTAAAAAATTCAGGA
>CAZLXP010000050.1:0-17698 GCA_964563535.1 uncultured bacterium
AAATTCTACCAGGCCCGCGGGCTCGTAAATCCGGAGGTCGACGTCGTGGGCCGGGGCGCCGACGCCGATGACTTCGGCGGCATCGTCCCGGTATACCCGCTGTCGGCGGGCCTGACGCAGCGCGCGGTGCGCCGGGCCGCGCGCGAGGCGCTGGACGCGCTGGCGGACGGACTAGCCGAACCGTTGCCGCCGGCGGTCCTGGCACGCACCGCCTTCCCCCCGCTGGCCGAGGCGCTGCGCCAGGTCCACTACCCGGCTAATATGGAGGAGCAGCGGCGCGCCCGCCGTCGCCTCAGCTTCGAATACCTCTACCTGATGGAGCTCGGCCTGCTGCTCAAGAAGCGGCAAGGCCGCACCCAGCGCGGCGTTCGCATAAAGGGCGACGGCTCGCTCCGCTCGCGCCTCCTTCTCCCCTTTGAGCTCACGGGGGCGCAAAAAAAGGCGCTGGCCGCCATAGACGACGACCTCGCCGCGCCGTGGCCCATGCGGCGCCTGTTGCAGGGCGACGTCGGCTCCGGTAAGACCGTCGTGGCGCTGGAGGCGATGTTGGCCGCGGCGGAGGCCGGCTTCCAGGCCGTGCTCATGGCGCCCACGGAAATCCTGGCCCGCCAGCACTGGCGGACCGCGACGGCGCTCCTTCAACCCGCCGGCATCGCTTGCGAACTGTTGGCCGCCACGACGCCCGCGGCGGACCGCGAACGAATCCTCGCCGGTCTGGCCGAAGGCCGCTTGCATCTCGTCGTCGGGACCCACGCCCTGCTCGAGCCCGACGTAAAATTTAAAAACCTCGGCCTGGCGGTGGTGGACGAACAGCACCGCTTCGGCGTCGACCAGCGCCAGCGCCTCGCGGCCAAGGGCCCGTCGCCCAACGTCCTCGTCATGACCGCGACGCCCATCCCGCGAACCCTCGCCCTCTGCGTCTACGGCGATTTGGAATTGACCATCATAGACGAGATGCCGGCGGGGCGCCCCGGCACGACGACCTCCATCTTGACGGAAGACCGCGCCGCGGAGGCCTTCGCGCTTTTGGGCCGCGAAGTCGCGGCCGGCCGCCAGAGCTTCGTCGTCTATCCGGTAATCGAGGAGTCGGAGTCGAACGCGCTCAAGGCCGCGACGGCGATGGCCGCGAAGCTGTCGGCGGAGGTATTCCCGGATTACAAGGTCGGCCTGGTCCACGGCCGCCTGCCGGCGGAGGAGCGCGAGGCCACGATGGCGGCCTTCCGCCGCGGCGACGTCGACATCCTGGTCGCGACGACGGTGGTGGAGGTGGGCTTGGACGTGCCCAACGCGACCGTCATGGTCGTCGAGCACGCCGACCGCTACGGCCTGTCGCAGCTCCACCAACTCCGCGGCCGCGTAGGCCGGGGCGAGCACGCGGCGTACTTCGTCGCCGTCGCCCCCAAGGAAATTACGGCCGAGGCCAAAGCTCGCCTGGCGACGCTGGCGCGCACGTCGGACGGCTTCGAGATCGCGGAGGCGGACCTGGCCATACGCGGCCCGGGCGAGCTGTTGGGAACGAGGCAGCACGGCCTCCCCGACTTCGCCCTCCAGGCGTTGGTGGAGGCCCGGGACCTGCTGGAGCTGGCGCGCGAGCTGGCGGCGGCCACGCTGGCCGAGGACGAGCGGCTCGCGAAGGCCGAGCACGCGGGGCTCCGCGCGCGCATCCGCGCCGACTTCGGCCGGCGCCTCCAGCTCGCGGGAGCAATCTAACCCCTTTCCAACATAAAAAATGGGCCGACGACGTAGGGGCGACCGGCCGGTCGCCCTTACAATAACCGTTTATGCGGTAGGTACCCGTAGGGGCGCACAACTGTGCGCCCCTACGTAACGCCGCGGCCCCGCCGACGCCCCAGCGTTATCTGAACACCGCCTTCACGCGGCCGTGGGCGGCGCGCGTTCCGACGCCGCGTTAATCCTCCAAATCGGCCAGCGCGTCGTCGCCGACGCTGCGCCGGAACGACGCCAGGACCTCCATCTTAGCGCGGCCCGCGGTGCAGCTGTTTACGCTCCGCATCACGCCGAGGAAGCGATGATACGGTATCGAGACGATGAGGTCCGAGCGTTTGAACCCCTTGATGCGGCGGCTGGTGTAGTCCATCAGGCTGACGTTGAGCTCGCCGCTCACCACGGGATAGGTTATGGCCTGGTAGCACGTCGCCCCGGACATCACCGGCCGCGGCGGGATGCCGGTGCCGTAGGTATCCAGCGTGACCAGCCGGCAACCCTGCTCGGCGTCGCAGATGAAGACCACCACGTCGGGGCGGAGCTCGGCCCGGTTCATGGGCGACAGGACGACATGGTCCGCCAGCCCCAGCGGCGGCGGCGGCGTTAGCGCGTGGGACCGGTGATACGCGGCGAGACAGCAGTAGAGCTTCTCGCCGCTGACGAGGAATTCCTTGAGGGCTTTGTCGTCCTCGCCCGTCGGCCGGGGCGCCAGGCCAAGCTGCGAGGTTCCGCCGCCGCAGGCGCACGTCGCCGCGGTGAGGTCTATCACGGCGCCGGCGCGCGCCGCGAGCAGCGCGTTGCAGACGCGGTGCCTCCCCCCGGCCGACGCCGACGGGCCGTCCATCGCGTACGTTACGGCCACCGGGTACCCCTTCAGCTCGAGCAGCTCGCGGACATCCTCCGCGTACGTTTTCCATTCCGCCATATCGTCTCCTCCGCGCGGGCGTAATATCCCCCGCGTCCGAAGCCCCTCCGGTTATATGCCGCCTGGCGCTATTTGGCCCGCCGGTCGGCGAGGAGCTCGCCGCCCACGCCCACGTTCTCCGGGCCGTTCTCGCGAATCAAAACGACGATGGCCTCCGCGGGTACGTTATCGTAAACCGCCGCGGCGACCTCCCACAAACCTTTCACCAACCGCCGCTTCTTCGCGAGCGAAACCGGCGGCCCTTCCACCGTTATCGTCGGCATCTGTATCGCTCCTCTCCGTCGACGTTGCGGACCGTCCAAACCCCTTAGCCGTTCTCAGCGCCGGCACAGCGCTATGCGCTCGCGCATCTCGGCGATGCGCCGCTGCGTGCTCTCCGCGGGACGGCGGCCGTAGCTGCGCTTCAAAAACGCGAGCTTGACGAGCTCGTTATACATCCGCCGGACGCGCAGGAAGCCGCCGAATTCCAACGCCGCCAAAAAGCGGAGCTCCCACCCCAGCCGCCCGAACCACTTCGATACCTGGCTATAATCCCGCTCGCCGATGGTGCCCAGCGCCACCTCCTCGCGCAGCTCCCTTTTGATCCAACGCCATTCGGTGAACCAGACGACCACCACGACCAACAGCAGGCCGAACACGCCGCCCCAGTGCACCAGGAACGACACCGCGAGGCCGGCGTCGCCGCCCACGCTCACCAGTATGTTATGAAAGAAATGGGCGCCGACGGCCGCGCCGAAGAATAAGAGCACCGCCGCGCCGCCCAGCCAACAACTCCGGACCACCTTCGCGATGCCGAAGCCGATGCCCGCCAGCGCCGTGAAGAAGGCGTGATTAAGGCCGAAAGCGAAAACGCGCAGGACGAAGACGAAGCCCATGGCCGCGGCGCCCCCCTCGGCCGCGGCGCCGAAAAGGTAAAACATGTCCTCGACCCACGCGAAACCGACGCCCACCATGGCGCCGTAAATTATGCCGTCCAATATGTCGTCGAGGTGGTGCCGCAACGCCACAAAGACCAGGAGCAGCGCCAGCGCCTTCGCCGACTCCTCGACCACCGGCGCCACGACCGCGCTCATGAAGACGTCCGCCACCTGGGCGTCCAAAAGGTACGGGAGCGGGATGCCGAAGACGACCTCGGCCACTAGCGAGATTACCACCGCCGGCACCGCGCCCCACAAAAAGACGACCGCCAGAAGCCAGATCGGGTCCTTCTCGAACCGGTCCAACAGCCATATCAATATCAGGCTGCCTACGGTCGTAACCGTTACGCCGAGGACCGCCGCCAGGTACGCCACGTCGCACTCTCCCGCGTGAAAATCGGGCGTTGTCGGATAAAACCGCCCCATAATATGGTAGCCGCCGCGCCTAAACAAGTAAAAATATCGGCCCGGTCCATATTACCCTTGCGCCCCGCCGCCGGGGCGCTTATAATCCGAAGCGGCTTTTTACGCGAGTTCCCTCAGAAGTCGTCGTTATGGCGGAGCCGGCGGTAATCTTCGGAACCGGCGACGCGGCCCGCCGCCTCGCCCGCGCCCTCGAGGAAAGCTCCTCGCCGTTCGTCTATTTCTGCGACTTCGCCGCGGACGCGGCCGCCCTGACGCGCCGCCTGGCCGACCTCGGCGCCGGCGTCGCCGTCGTGGCCGAGGCGTCCTCCAAAGACGAGGCGCTTGAGGCCGTGGCCGCGGCCTGGGAAGCCGGCGCGCCCACCTTAGTCACGGCCGGCCTCCTGCCCGCACTCGCGCCGGCGGCGACCACGACCGTAGTCGCGGGCGAGGACTATTTCCGCTTCGACGCCGGCGGCCCGGGCCGCGGGCGCCGCCTGACGAAGTGGCTTACCGACAAGCTCGTCGCCGCGGCCTTTATCGTAATCCTCACCCCCGTCTGGCTGCCGATGTTCGTCGCCGTAAAGCTCGACTCCCGCGGCCCCATAATATTCCGCCAGAAACGCGTCACCCGCGGCCGCCGCGAGTTCAATATGTACAAGTTCCGCACTATGTTCGCCACCGTCCCCAAATACCAGCAGTCGCCCCCCGGCGGCGACGACATCCGCGTCACGCGCGTAGGCCGCCTGCTGCGCAAACTCGGCCTGGACGAGACGGCCCAATTGATAAACGTCATAAAAGGCCAAATGAGCCTCGTGGGGCCGCGGCCCGAGATGGCGCGGGAGGCCGCGGAATACGAGCCCTGGCAGAACCTCCGCCTGAGCGTCAAGCCCGGCATCACCGGCCTGTGGCAGATAGCCGGCCGCGCCGACCTTCCCATCCGCGAAAGCCTTGAGTTCGACTTCTACTACGTCGCCAACCAATCGCTCCTTATGGACGCGAGGATATTCCTCAAGACCATCCCCATCCTCCTGGGCAAAGGGGGCGGCCACTGAGATGCGCGTACTGGCGATAGGCACGCCGGCGTTCGCCCTGCCCACCTTCGAGGCGCTGCTCCGGGCCAATGACGTAGATCTAGTCGCCGTAATCACAAACCCCGACCGGCCGCGGGGACGGGGTTTAGACGTCGGACCTACGCCGGCGAAGGAATGGGCGATAGCACGCGGGGTTAAGGTATATACAACCGATAAATTAACGGCTGACCCCACGGTGGGCCGGCTAGAACTCGCGGACTCCTTACCCGTATTCGCGCTAGTCGTTGTCGCTTCGGGCTTGTTCATACCGAAATGGCTAAGGGAAGAAAACCCCGCATATTCGCTACGCGGCGCTATCAACCTCCATCCGTCGCTGCTCCCGAAATGGCGAGGACCCGCGCCTATCGCGTGGGCGCTTATAAATGGGGACGAAGTTACCGGCGTTACGACGATAAGCCTGGTTAAAGAATTAGACGCGGGGCCGATTTACCTACAGAAAGAAATCACTGTCGGGCCCCGGGAGACGGCCGGCAAGCTGGCCGAGACTTTAGCCGAAGAGGGCGCGAAATTAGCGCTCGAAACGTTACGCGGACTAGAAGCAGGGGTAATCAAGCCTAAACCCCAGGACGAAACGCAAGCGACTTATACCAGCAAGATTACGCCCGAAACGAGGCATTTGGACTGGACGCGGCCGGCCGCGGAGTTAGATAGCCTCGTCCGCGGCCTTTACCCCGACGCGCCGGCGCGGGCGTCTTTTCGCGGCGAAATGGCGCAAATCCTCGCGGCCGAGCCGACCGCCCCCCCGGCTGGCGAACCGCCGGGCACCGTCGTGGCGGTGGACGAAACCGGCGTCGTCGTGGCCTGCGGCGCCGGCGCCCTCAAGCTTAAGCGGGTGAAACCAGCGGGCCGCGGCGAGATGACGGCCCACGCCTTCGCCCTCGGCCGGCGCCTGGCCGCCGGCGACCGCTTCGACGAAGGAAAGGGACGCGACGACTAGTGAGCCGTAAATATTTAAAATTGTACTTGTGGGGCACGGCCTTCGCCGCCGTATTCGCGCTCGGCCACACGCCATATCTGCGGGAGCTCTTCACCCTCTTCGACCAGGGGCGGGGCGCCGGCTTCCTCCTGGGCGCGCCCGGGCTGACGGCGCTGCCGCCGTCGTGGGTATTCAAGTACGCGTGGCTTTTGGCGGCGGCGCTGTGCTTCGCGCCCGCGGCCGCGCCGCTGGGGCGAGCGGCCCTCCGGTTCGCCGAGCTGTGCCGTCGCGAGCTGGGCGACTGGTGGGTGGCCGGAATGCTGGGCGTGGCGGCCGCGGTGGCCGCGGCGTGCCTGGCGCACTTCTCGCTGGGGCGCGAGGGCCACACGTGGGAAGAGCGCGAGCTCGCTTTCCAAGGGCGGGTCTTCGCCGCCGGCCGACTCACGGCCCCGGCGCCGCCGACCGATGAATACGTCACCGCCGACGGCCGCGGCGCCGCGAACTTCCTCGTCGGCCCGAACGAGGGCGCGCGCGACGGCAAGTGGTTCACCATATTTATGCCGGCGTGGCCGCTCATTCTCGCCGTCGGGACGGCGCTGGGGCGGCCTTGGCTCGTCAACCCGGCCGTGTCGTTCTTGACCGCTTTCGGGCTCTACGGTTGCGGCCGGCGCGTCGTCGGCGCCGACGCCGCGCTGGTCGGCGTCTTCCTGTACGCCGTTTCGCCGTTCGCGGCTTTCAACAACGCGTCGTTCTTCGCCGAGCCGACGTTCCTTTTATTCTTGGCGCTCTTCTTGTGGGCTTACGACGCGGGCCGCGACGCGGGAAAGGCCTCGCTCGAGGTCGTCGCCGGCATACTGCTCGTGGCCGCGTTCGGAACACGCGACTACGCCGCGCTCGCTGCGCTCGCCGCGGTAGCGTTGCTCTTTTACGACGTCGCCCGGAAGAGAATCGCCGGCGCCGCGCTCTCCTATTTCGCCCTCGGCGTTGCCGTCGCCGCCGTCCCCCTCCTCTATTACAACTACGCGACCGGCGGCCCCTTTTTACGCTTCCCGCGTTCGTACGCGCTGGACACGCGCTACGGCATCTCGCTCCCCTTCCTCTCGCCGTACCTGATATACCTCACGACGCGGCGCCTGTGGGTCCTCGCGACGGACCTTATGGGATGGCCGCTAATATCTTTTATGCCGGCCCTAGTACCGCTCGTGCTGAAAAAATTGCCGCCGCGCGCTCGGGTCCCCTACCTCGTCGCCGCGGCAACGCTGGCCCTCTACGTCCTCCCGTACGCCCAGGGTGTCAACTACGGCGCGCGTTTCTACTATGGCGCGCTGCCGGCGGCGTTTCTCGGCGGCGGCCTGGGTTTAACGCTGCTTCCCCCCTGGCTCAAAAATAGATGGAACGTCGCCCGGGGGACGACGGCCGCGGCGGCCTTGTTAGCCGTCGTCGTCGCGACGGCCCCGTACGTCGTCGCCCTCGAGCCTGTCTACCGCAACCACTGGGGCTTCCCGGAGAACAAACCCCCGTGGGTCACGCGCCAGCTCAAGCTTGCGCTCGAGGATTGGAACGTCAAAGAGGCCATCGTTTTCGTCGCGCCGGCCGAACGCTGCGCCGGGCCGCCCCCCAACGACGGCGCCCTCAAAAACCGCATCATTTACGCCCACGACCGCGGCGAGCGCAACGCCGCCTTCGCCGCGCTTTTCCTGCCGCAACCCTACCTTTTATGCGATTACCGGGAATTCGAAACCACCGGCGTCATCCGCGTCCTCGAGCTCGAACCCGACCTCGGCGCCACCCAAAGGAGGACCGAATGATACGTCACGACGGCTGCGGCCCCGCGTTCACGGAGGGCACGGTCAAGGCCGCGGTCGACGCATGCCGCGAGCATAAAATTAAATACCTCGTCGTCGCCTCCACCACCGGGACGACGGCCCGCGTGGCCCGCGAGGCCGTCAAGGGGACCGACATCCAGCTCGTCGTCGTCACCCACAACACCGGCTTCGGCGCGGAGGGCGAACAGAAATTCCCCGCCTCCCTGCGCGCCGAGCTGGAGGGCGAGGGCACGCGCGTCCTCACCGGTACGATGGTTTTCCGGAGCCTGGGCCGCGCCATCCGCGACAAGACGGGCGGCGACCAGGAGACGCTCGTGGCCTCCGCCCTCCGCGTCCTGGGCGAGGGGACGAAGGTCTGCGCCGAGATCGCGATGATGGCCGCCGACGCGGGCCTGGTTCCACCGGGCGACGTGGTGTGCGTCGCCGGGACCGGCCGCGGCGCCGATACCGCCGCCGTCGTCCGCGTAGTACCGTCGAACAAGTTCTTCGACCTCAAGATCCGGGCGTACGTCGCGAAACCTTACGATTTCTAAAACGGGAACGCGCCGCGGCAACGAGCATTTGAAAAATGTCGCCGATTAAGATATAATTCACGAAATGGCCGCGCCGTCAAATCAAACGCCCATCTTAATCTCCGGCGGCCGCGTCGTCGAGGCGGACGGTACCGCCCTCGAGGACGTGCTGCTCGCTGAGGGGCTCGTCGCCCGCCGGGGCAAGCGTCTGAAGCCGCCGCGCGGCGCCGAGGTCGTCGACGCCCTGGGCAAGTTCGTCTTCCCCGGCTTCATAGACATGCACGTCCACCTCCGCGAGCCGGGCCGCGAGGACAAGGAGACCATCGCCACCGGCACGCGGGCCGCGGTCGTGGGCGGCTTCACGTCCGTGTGCGCCAAAGCCAACACTTTCCTGGTGATGGACAACCCGGCGGTGGTGGAGTTCGTCCATTCGCGGGCCGAGGCCGCGGCCTACGCCCATGTCTTCCCCGTCGGCTCCGTAACCGAAGGGCTCCGCGGTTACGGCAGCCTTTCCGAGATCGGCAGCTTGAAGGAAGCGGGCGTCGTCGCCCTCTCCGACGACGGCGTGCCGGTGGTATCCAGCGACGTCATGATCGCGGCTTTGCGTTACGCCGCCGACTTCGACTTGCCGCTCATCGCCCACTCCGAGGATTACGCGCTGGCCGCGGGCGGTTTCGTAAACGAGGGCCCGGTCTCGAGCCGCACCGGCCTGGCCGGCATCCCGGCCGAGGCCGAGGAGGCGATGGTCGCCCGCGACATAGCGTTGTTGCGCGCCGCCGGCGGCAAGTTGCACGTCGCCCACGTCAGCGCCGCCTCGTCGCTGGGCCACGTCCGCCGCGCCAAAGCTGAAGGCTTGGACGTAACGTGCGAGACGACGCCCCACTACCTCCTGTTGACGGCGGAGGCCGCGACCTCGTTCGACGCAGACGCCAAGATGAACCCGCCGCTGCGGAGCGAAGAAGACCGCCGGGCGATGCTCGCCGGCGTCGTTGACGGCGCAATAGATTGCGTCGCCACCGACCACGCCCCCCACACCCCGGCGGAGAAAGATAAAGAGTTCGCCGCGGCGCCCTTCGGCGTCGTCGGCCTGGAGACGGCGTTGCGCTTGGTCTATACCTACCTCGTCCTTCCCGGTGCGATTTCGCTCGAGCGTATGGTAGAATTGATGTCGGCCAACCCGGCGCGGCGCCTTAATTTGAAAGGCCGGGGGACGTTGGCCCTGGGAGCCTGGGGCGACGTCACCGTCTTCGACCCGGCCCCGGAGGACGCGGTCCGTTCGGAACTTTTTTTCTCGCAGGGTAAAAACACGCCGTTCGAGGGGTGGCGCGTGCGCGGCCGGGTGGATGCGGTGTTGGTCGACGGCCGGCCCGTCGTGCGCCGGGGGCGCCTCGTCGAAACCGACGCGCGTAGCCGAGGGGTGAGATGAAACACTTCGTCGACATATCGCGGCTGTCCAAGCAGAGCCTCACCGCGCTTTTGGGCATCGCCGAGCAGATGGTCCCGCTGGCGCGCGAGGGGACGAACCTGGCCGCCGGCAAAATCCTCGCCACCCTCTTCTACGAGCCGTCGACGCGGACGCGGCTGTCATTCGAGTCGGCGATGCAGCGGCTGGGCGGCAAGGCGCTGGGCTTCGCCGACGCCGCGGCCTCCTCCGTCGCCAAGGGTGAGTCGCTAGCCGACACCATCCGCACCGTCGACAAGTACGCCGACGTCATCGCCATTCGCCATCCCGCGGAGGGGGCCCCGCTGGCCTGCTCGTTCTACGCGGAGGTGCCTATCATAAACGCCGGCGACGGCGGCCACCTCCATCCCACCCAGACGCTGTTGGACTTGTTGACGATCAAGCGCGAGCTGGGCCGGCTAGAGAATCTGACCGTGGTCCTCGCCGGCGACCTGCGCTACGGCCGGACGGCGAGCTCGCTCGCGCTGGCGCTGGCGCCGTTCAAACCGCGGCTCGTCTGCGTCGCGCCGGAAGGATTGGAGCTGCCGCCGCACATAACGCGGCGCCTGCGGGCGGAGCTGGGGGCCGCGGTGGAGGAGACCGACGACCTGGCCGCCGCGGCTCGAGGCGCCGACGTCCTCTACGTCACCCGCATCCAGCAGGAGCGCTTCTTCTCGTCAGACGACTACCTCAAGGTCAAGGGCTCGTACGTGGTGGACCAGAAAGTGGTCGCGCTGATGCCCGAAGGCTCGCTGGTGCTGCACCCGCTGCCGCGGGTGGACGAAATTCCGCCGGCGGTGGACGACGACGCCCGGGCCCGCTACTTCGAGCAGATGCGCTACGGCGTACCGGCCAGGATGGCGCTCATCGCGGTCCTGTTGGGCCTCGTCGGCGACGACATACCGTATAAGGAGGTCCGCGGCGAGGAGCTTGCGCTCGGCTGCCCCAACCCGCGCTGCGTCACGGCCTCCGAGAAATATTTGAAGAACCTCTACACGCCCATCCTAAGCCGGGCCGAGTCGCTCTTCGCCGAGCTGGCCGAGGGCAAACGCTACCGCTGCCTGTATTGCGACTACGAGGTAGTGGTGTAGAATGGCCGAAATCCATGCAAACGAAAGGGAGTTTCAAGGCCAGGTGATAAGCTGGCTTAATGGTTATATCTCGACCGGGGGTACCCCTTTCGACAAAGCCACGATCGAAACATCTCTTACCGGTGATGTACGCGGCTTTACGGATGTAGTTTTATGGTTAAACCGGGATGCAGAACATGCGTTTTGTTTAATGGAACTTAAAACCCCGGAAACGTCGGCCCACGACTCGGTTCTCTTAGAAAAGGCGCGAGAAAAAGCCGGTGGTTTTAGCCCGAAAATAAAATATTTCGTAACGTGGAATATGCAGGAGTTGGTTATTTGGGAGGTAAAAGAAGACGGGCGCGCCCACCGCCCCCTACCTAAACGTTACCCCACGTTAGATACGATTCAAACCGCCGATGACTGGACCGTAGATGATAAAAGGCGGCTTCTGGAAGGGCTTTGTAAGGAACTCCTGGACGACCTATCGTGGTTACAAAGGCATCGGGACATAACACGGATACCGCTCGACGCCACCTTTTTCGTAAACCGATTGCACACGGCGGCGAAAACGCTACACGAATATTTCGGGCGCGGATTTGAAGAACAACTATCGAAAAATAAAAAACTGCGGGCCGCGGTCACCGCGTGGGGACGAGAACAAGGTATAGCGGACGCTTTAAGCCAACCGGATACCATAAGCCGGCAGATCGTCTACCGTTTGTTATGTAAAATAATATTCTACGAAGCGGTGCGTAGTAAATACACGCAACTGGAGCCGCTTGCTTTAGAACAAATAGACGGGGCCGACGCGCAACGCGCGCTCAGCGAATGTTTCGCGCGGGCCAAGAACATAGACTGGTTCGCGGTTTTCGACGAAGGGTTATTGGACGAGATTGCGTGGCCGCCGAACGCTGCGGCCGTCATAGCGGATTTACTCAAAGACCTTGAAAATTATTCTTTCCGGGCCGTTCCTCAAGACGTAATTGGTAACGTCTTTGAACAGCTCATCCCGCCCGAAGAACGGCACGGACTAGGGCAATACTTCACGCCCGAAAACTTAGTAGACTTCATCCTCGCTTTCTGCGTATCGACACCCGACGACGCGGTCTTCGACCCCACTTGTGGGACAGGTACGTTTCTTATCCGGGCATACGACCGGCTCGACTACTTGGGAAATCGCGACCACCGGAAACGTCTTAAGCAATTATGGGGAAACGACATAGCTCATTTCCCCGCGGCTCTCGCAACCATAAACCTATTCGGCCAAGACCTTAGTGACGTAGCTAACTTCCCCCGTATAATACCCCCGCGAGACTTTTTCGATATTAAACCGGGCGACGTCTTCCCCTTCCCGCCGCCGACCGGCCCGACGGAAGCGATAAAGGCCATAGACGAAAAACTCCCGGCGTTCGACGCCTTCGTGGGGAACTTCCCTTATATCAGACAGGAGCTTACCGGTAATAAAGATAAGATCGCCGAAATCCTGAAGATGGATTGGCCCGGGCGCCTGCCTAACCTATCGGGCCAGGCGGACGTCTACGCCGCTATGTTCTTCCACGCGGCGGCGTTCTCGAAACCCGGCGCCCGCTTAGGTTTCGTCACGTCGAACGCGTGGTTGGATACGGCTTACGGTTACGAACTTCAAAGGTTCTTCCTGGATAAATTTAAAATCGTTGCCATCGTCGAATCGCGTTGCGAGCCGTGGTTCGAGGAAGCCGCGGTTAATACGGTATTCACGGTGTTGGAACGCTGCGAGGACGCCGCCGAAAGAGACGACCACCTCGCGAAGTTAGTAAAAGTACGGCGACGCTTAGAGGAAATATTCCCGCAAGACCCGAAATTAAAGCAACGCGAGCGGTGGCAGGCGTTGGAAGGCAGGGAACGGGTCGTAGAGAACGCCGGGAACGAGTTTTATAAGGTCGAAGCTGGAAACGCGATTTGCACTTTAAAAGGGTTGAAGTCCTACCAAAACGGCGACTTCCGCATCCGCGTTAAAAACCAACGCGAGTTGAGAGAAGAGGTCGAAGCCGCAGGCCGTACCGTTAAGTGGGGCCAATACCTCAGGGCGCCGGATGTTTATTTCGAATTAAAAGAAAAAGGAATATTTAAAAGCGTAAGGGAATTCGCCGAAGTAAAACGAGGCATAACCACGAATAACGTAGATTTCTTTTACTTATCTCCCGAAAAAGTAGAACGCTTTAAAATCGAGGAAAGGTTTTTAAAAGGGCCCGTTGTATACACACCCAAAGAAATAATTAGGCTTGATGTTAATAAAAACGCTTTAAAAAATTATTTATTCTATTGCCCTAAATCGAAAAAGGATATTAAAGGAACGTTCGCTTTGAAATACATTGAATACGGAGAAAATAAGGGAATAAACAGAGCCAAATCTTTTAGAGGAAAGGGAGAAGAATGGTATATATTACCGTCCCCTAACGAAACGCCATGTTCGTTAACTTACGCTAGGTACGGGGATTTTTTCCGGGTAGCGTACAATCCGGAAGGCCTTATAGCGAATGATAATTTATACCGAGTTGAACCTAAAACCGGTGTAGATAATAAAATACTCAGCGTAATACTAAACACGGCATTCGCCGTTCTTAATGTCGAGGTCGAAGGAAGGGTTAATCTAGGCGACGGGGCTTTAAAAGTACAGGTTTATGAATTCGGGAACGTACTTATACCTAATATATTAGATATAAAACGCGAAGATAAAGAGCATTTAGTCGAAGTTTTCCGCCCTTTAACCGAACGCAAACTAAAACCTATAACCGCCGAGTTTAATGAAAAAGACCGACGCATATTTGATATTATGGTTTTAGAAATATTAGGTTTAAACCCCAAGAAGTACCTCGAGCCCCTCTACGCCGGCGTTACGGAGCTCGTCGAGGAGCGCCTCGGCTTGGCGGCCCAACGTAAAAAAATAAAAAAGGACCGCGCACGGCGCGGCGTTGCCCGGGCCCGACAGGACGTTGAAAAAGAGGTCCTTACTCAGGGCTTCAAGCCGTTCCCCGACGCGTACGTTACGTACGAACGCGCCGACCAGTTCAAGACGCAGACTTTAGGTAAGGCGCCGGCCAGGTTGGGGGCACCATATATGGAAGGCCGCGACGTACTGGACCGCGCCGGCCGCCTGATAAGTCGCGCCCTTTCGGAAGAAGAGGCGCGTTTCATCGCGTATTCGTGCCGCCCTGACGTCTACGCGGTAAAAATACCGGCCGACGCCGTTAAAGTCCACAACGCCGTCGTCGCGTACGAAGAGTATTTGAACGGCGTTTACGAAAGCATATTCAAAGCATTACGGGCCCGCCTCCAAAGCCCGCCCCTTGCCGAACGCCTTACCGCGGAAATATTCGCCGACTACGGCGTCCCTTTATTGTTTTTAAGAGATTAACGTGAGCATCCTCTCCAAAATATTCGGTACCAAGTACGACCGCGACATCAAGAAGATGATGCCGCTCGTCGACGAGATAAACGCCATCTACGAGACCCTCCACGACATCCCGGAGGAGGAGCTCCTCGCCCGGACCACGCGCTTCAAGGAGGACTTCCGCGCCGACCGCGCCGACTTCTTGCGCCAGAGCCTGCCCGGGTACCTGGGCGAGGAGGAGGCCGCGGCGCGCGTCGACGAGTACCTGGCCGTGCCGGTCCCGCGGTGGGAGGACATGCTCGAGCGCCACCTCCCGCGGGGGATGGAGCCCGAGGACCGCCGCATCAAGGCCGAGCAGTTCGCCAAGGACGCCTGGGCGCGCCGCGAGGAGAAGTTGCACGAGCTCCTGGCCGAGGCCTTCGCCACCGTCAAGGAGGGCGCGCGGCGGCTGGTGGGCCGGAAGTGGGAGGTCACCGGCCACGAGACCGTCTGGGACATGGTTCACTTCGACGTCCAGCTCGTCGGCGGCATCGCGCTCCACGAGGGCCGCATCGCCGAGATGGCCACCGGCGAGGGCAAGACGCTGGTCGCGACGCTGCCCTTATACCTCAACGCGCTGGCCGGCGACGGCTGCCACCTCATCACCGTCAACGACTACCTCGCCCAGCGCGACGCCGAGTGGGTGGGGCACCTGCTGGATTACCTCGGCGTCTCCGTCGGCTGCATCCAGTCCGGCATGTACCCCAAGGACCGGCGCGAGGAGTACGACAAGGACGTCACCTACGGGACCAACGCCGAGTTCGGCTTCGACTACCTGCGCGACAACGGCGTGGCCCTCCGCGCCGAGGAGCAGGTCCAGCGGGGCTACGCTTACGCCATCGTCGACGAGGTGGACAGCGTCCTCATCGACGAGGCCCGCACCCCCCTCATCATCTCCGGCCCCAGCCGCAAGGACTACGCCCACAAATACGACGACTTCAAGCCGCTGGTGGAGCGGCTGGTGCGCAAGCAGGTCGCGTCCTCGGCGGAGTTAATGGACCAGGCCGAGGCCGCGCTGGAGGGGGGCCAAGAGGACGACGCCTACTACGACCTCCTCAAGGTCATGAAGTCCACCCCCAAGAACCGCCGCCTCCTCAAGCTCTTCGAGGACCCCAAGCTCAAGAAAGAGGTCCAGCGCCTCGAGATGGAACTGATGCGCGACAAGAAGGTGCCCGAGCTGACGGAGGAGCTCTACTTCGCGCTGGACGAGAAGGGCCACGCCGTCGAGCTCTCCGAGCGAGGCCGGGAGTTCCTCTCGCCCTCGGACCCGGCGCTCTTCGAACTCCCCGACATCGAAACCAGCCTCTCCGAAATCGAGGGGGACGAGGACACATCCGAAGAGCAGAAGGAGGCGCTGCGCGAGGAGCTGCGCGTCGAGTACGAGGAGAAAAACGAGAAGCTCCACAACATAAGCCAGCTCCTCCGGGCGTACCTGTTGTTCGAGAAAGACGTCGAGTACGTCGTCAAGGACAACCGCGTCGTCATCGTCGACCAGTTCACCGGCCGCCTCATGCCGTCCCGCCGCTACTCCGACGGCCTCCACCAGGCGCTGGAGGCCAAGGAGGAGGTCGAGATCGAGCGCGAGACCATGACCCTCGCCACCATCACCATCCAGAACTACTTCCGCATGTACAAGAAGCTCGCCGGCATGACCGGGACCGCGGAGACCGAGGCCCAGGAGTTCTACGACATCTACAAGCTCGACGTCATGGTCATCCCCACCAACGAGCCGGTGCGCCGCGTCGACTACGAGGACGTCATCTTCCGCACCAAGCGCGAGAAATACAACGCCATCATCGAGGAGATCGTCCGCATGCACGAGTGCGGCCGGCCGGTGTTGGTGGGCACCGTCTCGGTGGACGTATCCGAGACCATATCGCGCCTCCTCAAGCGCCGCAACATCCCCCACAACGTCCTCAACGCCAAGCACCACCAGCGCGAGGCCGAGATCGTGAAGGACGCGGGCCAGGTGGGCGCCGCCACCATCGCCACCAATATGGCGGGCCGCGGCACCGACATCAAGCTCGCCCGCCAAATCGTCCAGTGCGAAAATTGCGCCCTCTTATACGGCCCGGGCGACTACCGGCCGGAACACCCGGAGTGGGCCAAGACCTGCCGCGAGGACGTCCCCTGCGGCCTCCACATCGTCGGGACCGAACGCCACGAGGCCCGGCGCATCGACCGCCAGCTCCGCGGCCGCGCCGGCCGCCAGGGCGACCCGGGCTCGAGCCGCTTCTTCCTGGCGCTGGAGGACGACCTCATGCGCCTTTTCGGCTCCGACCGCATCGCCGGCATCCTGACGCGGCTGGGCCTGGAGGAAGGCGAGCCCATCGAGCACGCCATGATCACCCGCAACATCGAGCGCGCCCAGAAGCGCGTCGAGGAACAGAATTTCTCCATCCGCAAGCGCGTGCTGGAGTACGACGACGTCATGAACCGCCAGCGCCAGATAATCTACCAACTCCGCAACCAGATCCTCCACAACGAGAACTTGCGCGACGACATCTTCGAGCTCATCCGCTTCCAGCTCGAGGACCTCGTCGCCGAGAGCACGCCCTCGGACCTGACGGCCGAGAACTGGGACTACGGCGCCATCGTGTCGTGGGTGCGGACGCGCTTCCCGGCGGAAATCACCGTCGACCGCCTCGCGGCGTTGGGCGAGCCGGAAGCCATAGTCGAACACGTGATGGAGGCCGTGGCCGAGGCCTACGACCGCCGCGAGGAAGCCTACGGGCCCGAGCTGCTGCGCCAGCTCGAGCGCTTCGTCATGCTCACCACCCTCGACGAGAACTGGCAGGACCACCTCACCGAGATGGACGAGCTGCGCGAGGGCATCACCCTCCGCTCGTACGGCCAGCTCGACCCGCTGGTGGAATACAAGCGCGAGGCCTACGATATGTTCGAAGGGCTGTTGTCGCGGGTGGACGAGGAGACGGTTTCCAAGATCTTCCGGGTGCACATAGGGCGCGAGGCGCCGACGCCGCAGCCGGCCCAAGTCCGCACCCTCCACCCCGAGCTCGAGGCCTTGGCCGCGCGCGCCCGCCAACCCCGCGAGGTCTACGCCAACGCCCCCGAGGGGCCCCAACCGCAAACCATAGTACGCCAAGGACCAAAGGTGGGCCGCAACGACCCGTGTCCGTGCGGCTCCGGCAAAAAATATAAAAAGTGTTGCGGCGCCGGGACCTAGGCGCCGCGTACGCCGTTAAGCTGGAAACGAAAACCTCACCCTCTCCGGAGAAGTTCCCCGTCGCCGCCGCCGCGGCGATAACGTTTTTCGCTTTTATACTCCGTCTCGCGTACGCCGGCCGGTTGGGCGTTCCGCCGCCCGTCGGCGCCGTCGTCGCGAGCGCCGCCGCGACGTGGGCGTTGGCCGCCGTCGCCGCGCGGCTCGGCGGGCCGTTCGCCGGCGTAGCCGCGGCCTTCTTCTGGGCGGTCCTCCCCGCCTCCATCGTCGCGAG
>CAZLXP010000051.1:0-17324 GCA_964563535.1 uncultured bacterium
AGCCACGGCGGCGACGGCCCCACGCGCAAGTCCGTTACGATGCGCGCCGAGTACCGGGGGCACAAGTCCTGGGCGACGAGGTCGACTTCGACGGAGAATTCGTGGGGGATGTGTATTTCCTTGATGAATACCGGGGGGAGGGTCAGCGGCGCGCCGGTGAGGAAAGAAACCTCGCGCGCCAGGCCGATCATCGCGAGGCAGTCGCTGCGCACCGGGACGACGTCGACGTCGAAGATGACGTCGTCGTTTACCCGGGCGAGATGCTCCACCTCGAGGCCGACCATAGTAAGCTGTTCGGCCAATTTGTCGGCTGGTACGTTGGCGGGGCAGTAGTCGCGGAGCCACTTGAGACTGTATTTCATCTTCTTAGAATTGTCTTAGGAACGCGAAGTCGTTTTCATAGAAGAGCCTTATGTCATTGATTCCGTATTTCAACATGGCGATGCGCTCGACGCCCATGCCGAACGCGTAGCCGGCCCAAGCCTCCGGGTCGTAGCCCACGTTGCGGAAGACGTTGGGGTGAACCATGCCGGCGCCGGCGACCTCGAGCCAACCTTTGCCGCCGCAGGTCCCGCAACCTTTGCCGTCGCAGACGGCGCACGATACGTCGACCTCCGCCGAGGGCTCGGTGAAGGGGAAGAAGTGCGGCCGGAAACGCATCTTGGTGCCGGGGCCGAAGACGTACGCCGCGAACGCGGCCAGCGTACCCTTAAGGTCGCCCAACGAGACGTTCTCGTCGACCAACAGGCCTTCGACCTGGTGGAACACCGGGTAGTGGGAAGCGTCCACCGCGTCCGCCCGGAAGCAGCGGCCTGGGACGATAACGCGCAGCGGCGGTCCCTGCGACGACATCACTCTTATCTGGACCGGCGAGGTATGGGTGCGGAGGAGCCAGTCGCCGCTTACGTATAACGTATCTTGGGCGTCGCGGCTGGGGTGGTCCGGCGGGAAGTTGAGCGCGGCGAAATTATAGAACTCGTCTTCGACCTCGGGGCCGTGGGCGACGGCGAAACCCAAGGAGGAGAAGAACGCGACGATCTCGTAATAAGTTTTGGTCAGGGGGTGGAGGGTACCTACCGACGGTTGTACGCCGGCCAGCGTATAGTCGACCCGCCGCGCGTCCGCGCCGCCCTTTTTACCGGCGAGCTTTGTCCGCAACGATTCGTACCGCGCCTCGAGGTTCGCCCGCAGCTCGTTGAGGGCTTTACCCGCGGCCGGCCTGTCGTCTTCGGCCAGCGAGGTCAGGTTTTTGCTGAGCCGGCTCAGCGGCGATTTTCGGCCGAGGAACTCGATGCGCCAGCGCTCGAGGGTTTTATCGTCGGCGGCCGAAGCCGAGGCCTTCTCCGCCGCCTTTCGCAACGCTTCGACCTCGGCTAAAAATTTTTTCGCGTCTTCGGTCATGTTCCGACGTCCGTAAACTCGTCCGCGAGGACCTCATACAGCGAGCGGGCCGCTTCTTTGGAAACCGATTTGGCCGCCGGGACCGTTCCCACCCGCACGACGAGGCGGCGGCTCGGGAACGTAAGCTCGAGCGTTTCGCCCTCGCTGACCTCGCGGCCCGCCTTGGCGCTCTTGCCGTCAATCTTAACGTGACCCGCGGCGCACATCTCTTTCGCCCGGGCGCGTTGTTTGACCAACCGCGCGACCGTCAGGAATTTATCGAGCCGCATCGCCGACCGTTTAGAATATAACACTACATATTGATACCTGTCAAAAGAAAACCGACGCGTTATTACGAAACTACATTAGCCGCGGCGTCGTGCCGCCGCGGCTGCGCGGCCTTAATTTATATTGCGGCTCGGCGCGCGATAGTCTTATAATCCCGATAAATTCCTTTAATCCCGATAAATTCCTTTCGCCGTAAGGGCCAAATGGTTCCAACCTTGCGAAATTAGCCGCCTTAGGCATGGCGCGTCTCTACGAATACCAGGGGAAGGACCTTCTGCGCCGGGCGGGCGTAAAAGTTCCGCCGGGGCGGCCGGCGCGCTCGGCGGCTGAGGCCGCGGCCATAGCCGAGGAGATCGGCGTGCCGGTGGTCCTTAAGGCCCAGGTGTTCATAACGGGCCGGGCCGCCGCGGGCGGCATTAAGTTTGCCGACAACGTTATGGCCGCGGAGCGCATCGCCGGCCGCGACATGTTGGGCCGCGCGTTCAGAGGCCAACGCTGCGACGTCGTCCTGGTGGAGCGGAAGTTGGACGTGGCGCGCGAGATGTACGCCGCCGTCGTCGTCGACGACGACGCTCGCAAACCCCTCCTCATTTTTTCTTCCGTCGGCGGGACCGGGGTGGAGGCGATCGTCGCGGCGCACCCGGAGGCGGTAGTAAAAAAGCACCTCGAGGCGGCGCCCGGCCTGTACGGTTACGAGGCGCGGGAGGTGGCGAGGCGCGCGGGCTTGCGGGGGCGCGAGCTCGTCGCCGTCGCGGACGTGCTGGTCAAGCTGTGGCGGGTGGCCGTCGAAAGCGAGGCCCGGGCTGCCGAGGTCAACCCGCTGGTCGTAACCGCCGGGGGCGAAGTCGTGGCCGCGGACTGCCGCATAACGGTGGATGATTACGCCGTGTATCGCCACCCGGAGCTCGGCGTCGAGGTCGCCCGCGAGTTCGACCGGCCTCCCACCCGACTGGACCTCATAGCCTATAACGTCGAGAGGGACGACTACCGCGGCACTTTTTATTTCGTGCAGCTCGCGGAAGGTTTCTCGCGGGAGGAGCGTTACATAGCGTTCCACGGCGCCGGCGGCGGCGGCTCGATGATGTCGATGGACGCGGCGCTGGCCGAGGGTTTCAAAATCGCGAACTTCTGCGATACCTCCGGCAATCCGCCGGCGAGCAAAGTTTACCGCGCGGCCCGCATAATTCTCGTCCAAAGGAACCTCGTAGGTTATTTCGGCTCGGGCTCGGGGGTGGCGAGCCAGGAGCAATTCCACTCCGCGCGCGGCCTGGTCAAGGCGTTCCGCGAGGTCTGGCTCGACGTCCCCTGCGTCGAGCGGTTAGGCGGCAACCAGGAAGAACGGGCCATACGGATATTGACCGAATATACCGATGACCTCCCGGCGCCGGTGGAATGTTACGGCAAGGATACGCCGGCGCGGTACTGCGCGGCGCGACTCCGCGAGCTTGTCGACCGTTACGATTACGGCGTACGCGGCACGAGGCCGCCGGCGTTGGCCCATAACTCGTCGTATTCTTTCGAGACCGTTACCGGCGGGGCCGTCTCTTACGATTACGCGAGGTGCGACGGCTGCGAATCCAAGGTCTGCGTTCAGGATTGCGTGCCGCGGATCCTCAAGCTTAAGGATGGCAGGCCGGTGCTGAACATAACTCGCGAGGAGGCGGCGCGGGGCCGGTGCAGCGAGTGCCTGGCGTGCGAGGTGGAGTGCCGCGCCCGGGGCAACGCCGGCGGCCGGATAACGCTGCCCATCCCGGGGTTGGAAGAATATTTGAAAAACAAGGCTTGATATGTCGATATTGATAAGGTCCGGGGATAAGGTCCTCGTCGCGGGCATCACGGGCCGCGAGGGGCAAGCGCGGACCCGGCTCATGAAGGGGTACGGGACCGACGTCGTCGCCGGCGTTTCGCCCGGCCACGGCGGCGAGGAAGTCGAGGGCGTCCCGGTCTTCGACACCGTCGCCGCGGCGGTGGAGGCGGTGGGGGAGGTCTACGCGTCGGTCGTCTTCGTGCCCGGGCCGGCGGTGAAGGAAGCCGCGCTGGAGGCTTTCGCCGCCGGCGTCAAGCTGGCGGTGCTGGTCCCGGACCGGGTGCCGATATGGGACGTGATGGCCATAGACGCCGCGGCGCGGGAGGCCGGTGCCCGATACGTAGGCCCGAATACGCTGGGCGTGCTTTCGGTCGACGAGGCGGTGCTGGGGATGGTCGGCGGCCGGGCGGAATCGGCGCGGGAGTGGTTCAAGCCCGGGCCCGCGGGCATCTCGTCGCGCTCGGGCGGGATAACGGCGTCGCTCGGCTACTACCTCGCCCGGGCCGGCGTGGGCGCTACCACCCTCGTCCACGTCGGCGGCGACGCCATCGTCGGCACGCCCCATCAGGACGTAGTAAGGCTTTTCCAGGAAGACCCGGCGACTAAGGTTATCGTAATGTTCGGCGAGATCGGCGGCAGCCAGGAGGAGAAGGTGGCGGAGCTTATGGCGGCGGGCGTAATCACGAAGCCGGTGGTGGCGTTCGTGGGCGGCAAGGCGGCGACGGAGGGGACGCGCTTCTCGCACGCCGGCGCGATCATAGAGAGAGGCCGCGGGACGTTCGAGGGCAAAGTGAAGGCGCTGCGCGACGCGGGCGCGATCGTCGTAGACGAATACGATAAAATCGCGGAGTATACGTTGGGCGTCTTGAGGGATGTGGGCGAGGCGTGAGCGACGGGGAACGAGCGGATAATTTAACCCGGGCGCCGGCTTCGCCGGCGTTCGCTAAACTACGGCCGCGGCCTGACATGCGGGCGTCGGTATGCGAGGGCCTTTTCGGCCAAATGTTCTCGAACTTCGCGGGCGCCTGGTCGGCGTTCATTACGGCGCTCGCGTTGAGCCTGGGGGCGGGCAGCCGGGCTTTCGGTTTAATATTCGCCGCGGCGCCGATCGTAGCTTTTTCGCAGGTGTTGGGGCCGATGCTGCTGCCCCTCTTCGGGTGCTCGAGGCGGAGGCTGGTCGTCGCGGCCAGCGCGGCGGCGCGCGGCATCATTTTCGTTATTCCGGCGGTGGCGCTTTGGCTCGAGCCTCGCGCGGCCCTCGCTCTCCTGGTCGCGTGTTTTCTGGCCTCGCAGGTTTTCACCGGCGTGATGACGAACGTGTGGACGAGTTGGATCGGCGCCATCGTCCCCGCGCGCGTCCGCGGCCGCTTTCTGGGCCGGCGCATGCAGCTTATGACGGCGCTGGGCCTCGTCGTCG
Source organism: uncultured bacterium (assembly GCA_964563535.1). Taxonomy (GTDB): domain Bacteria; phylum RBG-13-66-14; class B26-G2; order WVWN01; family WVWN01; genus WVWN01. The sequence continues at coordinate 4,893 of CAZLXP010000051.1, forward strand.
CTTTCGCCGCCAGCTTGCTCAAGGACCTTTCGGGGCCGGGCGGCGAAACGGGGTTGACGGGTTTCTTGCGGCGTTCGTTCGGCTTAGCCGGCGGTTTGTGGGGCGCGGGGGGCGAAAGGTACGCGTTCCTCATAATATATACGTTTGCCGTGGCCGCGGGGCTCGCCTCCACGCTGCTGCTCTTGCGGCAGCGCGACCGCCCCGCGCCTCTCGTTCCCTTCTCGTTGCGGTCGCTGGGGGAACCCCTCCGCGACGGCGGGTTCCGTCGCTTCGTTTATTTTTTCGCGTGGTGGTCGTTTGCGGCGGCGTTCGGTTCGCCGTTCTGGCAGCCCTTCTATTTAAAAGAGCTGCGGATGTCGCTTACGGCGGTCCAGATATATAGTTCCATCTTCGTAATCGCGATGGCGGCTACGGCGACGGGGTGGGGGCGCTTGATAGACCGCTTCGGCAACAAGCCGGTCTTCCGGGCGCTCATCTTCCTGGCGACGGCGAACGCGTTCGTGTACGTCTTTATGAGGCCCGACCTTTATTGGTGGGTATGGCTCGAGGCCGGAACGTCGGGCGCGATGTGGGCCGGGGCCACGGTGGCGACGATAAACTTTATCATGGGTTTGAGCCCGGAAGCCAAACGGGATAACTACGTCGCGGTCTACGCCGTCGTCGCCGGCGCCTCCGGCCTGGTGGCCACCATCGGCTCGGGCCAATTCGTCGCGATGCTGCCCCGATACGTCTCGCTGGGGGGATGGCAGCTTTTAAATATGAAAGTCGCCTTCCTCATGACCGCGGCGTTTCGCCTCGCCGCCCAGGTACCGATGTATCTGGTGCAGGAGCCGCGCGCCGCCCCCTTCGGCCATATGGTGCGCGCGGTGGCCGCGGAAGCGCGGTTGTGGTTTTTGCGGTTGCGGCCCGGCGTCGGGAAATGACCCGGGGAGCCGTTAAGTGAAGAAGATAAGGGTACTTTTCGTTTGCACGGGGAACTCCTGCCGCTCGCAGATGGCGGAGGGGTGGGCGAACCACCTGGGCTCGGGCCGCGTCGAGGCGTTTTCGGCGGGCATAACCCCGGTCGGCGTCGCCCGGGCGACGGCGGAGGTCATGGCCGAGGCCGGCGTGGACATCTCGCGCCAGCGCTCCAAGGCCGTCGACGAGTTCGTCGGCGAAGAGTTTGACTACGTAATTACGTTATGCGATAATGCGCGTGAGAGTTGCCCCTACTTCCCCGGCGCGGCGAAGCGCCTCCACTGGCCCATAGCCGACCCCTACGGCCTGGACCTCGACGCCTACCGCCGGGCGCGGGACGAGATTCGGGAGAGGGTCGAGGATTTCTTAAACCGTGTCGCCGGAGACGAAATAAACTCGTAATACCGGCGCAGCGTCGACGCGCCGAACGTTTCCCGTTTATGCCGGACGCCCCCAAGATAACGCGGCAGCGCGAGTTGGAGGCCGAGATCAACTTCCTGGTCCCGCGCCTCGTGATGTTGGGGGCCAAGTTCGTCCTGGTGCACGGCGCGGTGGCGCGCGGCGAGGCGCGCGCCGACTCGAAGATAAGCCTCATCGTCGTTGCCCCGAGCGAGCTCCCGTTCAAGGAGCGCCAGGAGCATTTCCGCGCTAAGCTCAAGAGCCGCGAGCCGGTGAACATTATAGTATACACGCCCGCGGAGTTTAACCGCGCTAAGAAGGAGAGCCCGCTGGTTCGGCTGGCGCTTGCGGAAGGCCGCGTCGTCTACGCGCCCGAGCGAGGATAGCGGATCGCCGCGTCTATGTTCTAATGGGAGCCCTTTATGGCCGATAAATGGTTTACAGGGATAACGGACGTCGGGCCGAACAAGATCCGCCTGCGCGGATATCCCATCGAGGAGCTGATGGGCCGCAAGAGCTTCGCCGAGGTCGTGTGGCTCGCGCTGCGCGGCGAGCTGCCGTCGCCGGCGGAGGGGCGGTTGTTGGACGCGGTCCTGGTGTCGTCGGTGGACCACGGCGTTACGCCGCCGTCGACGCTGGCGGCTCGAGCCGCGGCCTCCACCGGCGCGCCGGTCAACGCCGCGCTGGCCTCGGGCGTCCTGGCCGTCAACCGCTTCCACGGCGGCGCGGTCGAGGGATGCATGAACACGCTGGCCGAGGCGCTCGCCTATATGAAAGAGAAGGGCGTCTCGCGCGAGGAGGCCGCGGCGGCGACGGTCGAACGTTATCGCGAGGCCGGGCGGCGGGTGGAGGGTTTCGGCCACCGCCTCCACGACGACGACCCCCGGGCGGCGCGCCTCTTCGCGTTGGCGGAGGAGCTGGGCCTGGCGGGCGAAGGTATACCTATGGCCCGGGCTTTCGAGGCCGCGTTCGTAAAAGTCGCGGGTAAAGCGTTGCCCCTGAACGTCGACGGCGCCGTCGCGGCGTGCCTTTTCGACTTGGGATTCGGGCCGCATGTCGCCAACGCGTTTTTCATCCTGGCGCGCATGCCCGGGTGGCTCGCGCACGTCGTCGAGGAATGGACGCGGGAGCGGCCTATGCGCCGTATTGAACCCTCGGCGTGGGCATACGACGGCCCGGGCGAACGGCACCTAACTTAGCTCGAGGTTCGATATGGAAGACGAAATAAAGAAGTTGTTGCCCGAGTTGGACGAGATAGAAGACGGCGCGCTGCGCGATAAGGTCGTCGCGGCCTACAAGGCCGCGCTCGAGCGCGGCGGCTGGCGGCCCCAGGATATGGCGCGGATGCCGTTTACGCTGCTGCTTGAGCCGTGTCCGGCGACGTACCTCGAGCACACCCGGGCCGTGGCGCGGTGCGCCTTAGCCGCGGCGGCCACGATGGCTGAGACGTACGGCTCCCGGCTGGCCATAAACCGCGACCACTTGCTAGCCGGGGCGCTGCTGCACGACGTCGGCAAGCTTTTGGAGTACCGGGAGGAGGGCGGCAAATTCGTCAAGTCGGAGTTGGGGCGCATGCTCCGGCACCCGTTCGCGGGCGCGGCGCTCTGTTATGAATTCGGCCTCCCGGCGGCGGTGGCCCACGTCGTCGCGACCCACGCCCGCGAGGGCGACGGCGCCCGGGCGACGCCGGAGGCCATAATCGTCCACCACGCCGACCTCATGAACTTCGAGCCGTTCAAGTTGTAAAGGCGAATATGCCCCAAACCTTCGCCGAGAAGATATTTTCGCGCAAGGCCGGCCGGCCGGTGGCCGCGGGCGAAATAGTAGTCCTTTCCCCGGACCGGCTGCTCTCCCACGACAACACCGCGGCCATCGCGAAGACGTTCGCGACGATGGGGGCCGCGCGCGTCGTCGAGCCGGAGAAGGTCGTTATAGTCCTGGACCACTGCGTCCCGGCGGCGACGGAGAAGTACGCCCAAAACCACCTCGAGATCCGGGAGTTCGTCGCGACGCACGGCATCGAACACTTCTTCGACGTCGGCGAAGGGGTATGCCACCAGGTGTTCGCCGAGCAGGGTTTCGCGCTGCCGGGCGAGCTTGTCCTGGGGGCGGACAGTCACACCACGTCCTACGGCGCGCTGGGGGCCTTCGCCGCGGGGATAGGGCGGACCGAGATGGCGGCGCTATACGCCACGGACCGCCTGTGGTTGCGGTGCCCCGAGTCGCTCAGGATTGAGGTGACGGGCGAATTCGGCGCCGACGTATACCCGAAGGATTTAATCCTTTACGTAATCGGCGACCAGGGCGCCGACGGCGCGTTGTATAAGTCGGTCGAGTTCGCCGGGCCGACGGTGGCGGCGATGTCGCTCTCGGGCCGGATGACGCTGTGCAACATGGCCGCGGAGATGGGAGCCAAGAACGCGCACGTCGCACCGGACGAAAAAACGCGCGCCTTTCTCGAAGGCCGCTCCCGGCGCGCGTACGACGAGGTCTTTTCGGACGACGGCGCCGCATACGCGCGGACGCTCTCCTACGACGTCTGCGGCCTTGGGCCCCAGGTGGCGTGTCCGCATGCCGTAGATAACGTCGTGGCGGTCGGCGAGGTCGCGGGGACCCGGGTGGACCAGGTCGTCGTCGGCACCTGCACCAACGGCCGCGTCGACGACCTGGTGGTGGCGGCGGACATCTTGCGCAACCGGCGGGTGGCGCCGGGGGTGCGGGTCCTCGTCTTCCCGGCGAGCCGCGCGGTTTACCTCGAGGCGCTGGGGATAGGCGCGCTCGCGACGCTGGCGGGGGCCGGCTGCATAATTATGAACCCGGGGTGCGGGCCTTGCCTGGGCGCCCACGAGGGGGTCCTGGCCGCGGGCGAGGTCTGCCTGTCAACCGCGAACCGCAACTTCCGCGGCCGCATGGGCTCGACGGAGGCCGAAATTTATTTGTGCTCGCCGGCGACCGCGGCGGCCTCGGCGCTCTACGGCCGCATTACCGACCCGCGAACCGTAAGGCCTTAAGGGTATGGAGTTGTTGGTTTTTTTGATAGTAGCCGTCTTGGTACTACTCGCGATTGTGGTTTTCGTCGCCCTCGGCGCCGTAATGTTGACGACGTGGCTGTCGTCGCAGCGTAGGCGGCATGATAAAAGGTAAGGTCTGGAAATACGGCGACGACGTCAATACCGACGTCATCTTCCCGGGGCGTTACACGTATACCGTGACGGACCCGGCCGAGATCGCCTCCCGCGCCCTCGAGGACCTGGACCCGGATTTCGCGAAGAACGTGAAGGCCGGGGATATTATCGTCGCCGGCAAGAACTTCGGCTGCGGCTCGAGCCGCGAGCAGGCGGCGCTGTGCCTGAAGTACGCCGGCGTGGCCGCGGTGGTGGCGGCGTCGTTCGCGCGGATATTTTTCCGCAACGCCATCAACGCCGGCCTGCCGACGGTCGCGGCGCCGGAGGCGGTATCGCATATAAACGCCGGCGACGGGATAACGGTGGATTTCGAAGCGGGCGAGTTGACGGCCGCGGACGGCTCGAGTTACAAATTCGCGCCGCTGCCGCCGGAGGTTGTGGGCATCCTCGAGGCGGGCGGCCTGGTGCCATATATCAAAAAGGAGATGGCGAGTAGATGAGGAATTACGTCGCAATATTCGCGGTGTGCGCTTCGGTCGCGTTGGCGTGCCAGAAGGGCGCGGAGCCGCGAACGGTGGAGACGGCCGCCGTCGCGGAAGAAGGGCGGCCGGCGCAATTGATATTCCCGGAGGCGGCGCGCGCGGAGACGTTGCTCAAGGCCGCCGGCATCCCGATTAATAATCGCAACGACCTCATACGCGAATTTCCCGAGGGGTGCGTGTGGCACGCCGTCTACAGCAGTATCGGCGCCGAGGTCATTCTCGAGGCGTACGCGTTCGCGGACGAAGGCCGCGCCCGGGAATACGGCGCCGAGCGCAACGCCGAGCTTTTGGCGATGGACGTCCTGCGGGAATTCGCCGTCGCGACCAACGGTACGCTCGTCCTCGTGGCGTATTACGACCCGGCGGAAGACGCCGCCGCCAAGAAGGATGCGTTGGAGAAGTTCGTCGCGGCTTTCGCGGAGGAATAGTAACTGGGGTTGGATATGACACCCGGATTTACGGGGGCTTATTGATCCGGTGCCAAGGGGTTGCTTTTTTGTGTGAAGTATGGTATTAAGATATATGGATATGGTCATTTAATTCCTGTTAAGATTACAAGTCCCCTACAGGCGGAGTGACATTCGAAGAGAGGAGTGGTAGCGTTGAAGAAAGTATTGCTTATCGGGACGGTGGCGCTCGCGGCGTCTTCGTGGGCTGTTACGCGCGGCGTACTCGTCGAGCACTTCGGGTGGACCAGTTGAGGCTCATGCCCAGCCGCAGAAAGCGACTTCAGTAATTTAATCAATACGTATCCCGCGCCCGGTTTAAATCCTATCCAATACGTTTTTTACGTATCCCCGCACGCGAGCGAACGCTTAATGACTTACTACGGACATAGTTCGGTCCCCAACCATTTCACCGACGGCATCCTCAACAGGATCGGTTCCGGGAATTACGACAACTACGTCGCCGATTATAATACCCGGCGCGTCATCCCGGCGCCTTTGACGGTAGCCGTTCTGGAGATTACGCTGGGGTCCGATACCGCGTACGTCAAAGTCCAGGTGACGCTCGATGATAACCTCCCCGCGGGGCACACCATCTACGTCGGCCTGTGGGAGGACAAGGTAGTCGTGGGCGGAACGTACGGGAGTACGCCGGTCCGCGTTATGGAGCGCGACCTCGCTTCTACCAGCCTTACCATCACGAACAAAAGCCAGACGCAGATCTTCGAGCACACGTTTACCGTCCAGAGCTCGTGGAAACGCGCCGACCTGGGCGTGACCGCTTGGGTCCAAGGGCCGAATACCGAACGCGAAGTTCACAACGCCATAGCCGCGAAGTTCAACACGCTGAGCATTTCGCCTTCGTCGCTGGGACGCGTCAAGGCGCTTTTCAATTAAAGAACTCCCATCCGAGCGACCATTAAGCCCGCCGCGCGGCGGGCTTTTTTTACGCTATCCTTAGGCGGCTACGGTCACGTCCCCGCGGATGCCTACGGTGGCCTCCTCTAACGGAACTCTCTTCCCCGACCGCGCGACGGCTTCCTGGGCTACCCGCACCAGCGAGAAACAGCAGGGCACCTCCATGTGCAGGACCGTGACCTTCTTGACGTCGTTGGCCTTCAGGATGGCGGTGAGTTTATCAAGAAAGGCGTCGAGGTCGTCGAACTTGGGGCAGCCGATGACGACGGCCTTACCTTTTAGGAAATCGGGGTGGAAAGCGGCATAGGCGATGGGCGCGCAGTCGGCGGCGACCAACAGCTCGGCGTCCTGGAAGTACGGCGCATTCGGGTTTACGAGGTAGAGCTTAACCGGCCATTGGCTTAGCTCCGATTTCAATTTTCCCTCGAACGTCGTCTCGGGCTCGACGCATCCCTCCGGCGGCGGTTTTCGCAGGTCCACGGTCCGGGCGCCGGGGCAGCTGAAGGTATGGCCGCCGGCGCCGCGGTTCGCGGCCGGGGCCGTCTCGGCAGCGTGCTCGTGGCGGTGGGCGCCTCCTTCGCGGCCGAGCCCTTGGAGTCGTTCTTCCACCGCCGCGGCGTCGAACTCTTCGGCCGGCCGCTCCTCGACGGTGATGGCGCCTTGCGGGCATTCGCCCAGGCAAGCGCCCAGGCCGTCGCAATAAATTTCGCTCACCAGCCGCGCCTTGCCGTCGACGATTTGGATCGCCCCCTCGGCGCACGACGGCACGCACAGGCCGCACCCGTCGCACAGGTCTTCGTCGATCCTGACAATTTTACGGGTTACTTTCGCCATTTCGGGCCTCCTATTTAAACGTGATTATTCTCTTTCCTTCGCCCCTAATATAAGGGGCCGGACACAAAAAAACCTTGACTTACGTCAAGGCCCATGGTTTTTGGGGAGGCTGCCGCCTAGTCGTCCTGGCTGCCGGCGATAAGGCGGAGCGAGGGTTTGTCCAGGATAATCAGCCGCCGGCCTTCGGAAGCCACCAGCGCCGCGTCGGCGAAGCGCCGGAGGGCGCGGCTCAGCGTCTCCGGGATAGTCCCCAATTCGGCGGCGAGCGACGTTTTGGTGACGTCGAGCTCGACGAATTCGCGGCCGCGGGCGTCTTGGGTCGCGTGTTCGACGAGATAAGAGGCCAACCGCGCCGGCACGTCTTTGAGCGTCAACTTCTCGAGGACGGCGCTTATCTGGTTCAAACGTACCGACAGCGCGGCGATGATGTTCAGCGCCAGTTCCGGCTCGTTTTTGACGAGCGCGACAAACTCGCGGCGCGGCACTTCAACCGCGGCGGCGTCGTCGAGGGCCTGGGCGGAGGCGGGGTACGGCACGCCCGCCAGCGCCGCGGCCTCGCCGACGAGGTCGCCCTCCCGCATAATTTTCATAATTAACTCGCGGCCCTCCGCCGATTCCTTGAAAACTTTAAATTGCCCCGAGGCGACGACGTAGAAGGCCGCGGCGTCGTCGCCCTCGCGGAAGAGGACCTCTCCTTTGGCGAGGCCCCGCAAGACGCAACGCTTGGCCACGCGACGCACGTCGGCCGGCGCGAGGTTCTTAAATAGGGGCGAAGCGGCGAGGGCGGCGGCGGTAGCTTTTTCCATAAGGGAGTGCCCGGCTGGTTTGAAATCAATTGAGAATCGACCCATTTTAGTTTAATATATGCGTCAACGCAAGTCCGCGAGCGAGGTTTATGGCGAAATATCGTATAGCATGGCTGGCGGGGGACGGCATAGGCCGCGACGTTATGGAGGCGGCGCGGCTCGTCCTGGAGCGCCTCGCCCTCGACGCCGAATACGTCCCGGGCGATATCGGCTGGGAATTCTGGCGTCGAGAGGGGAACCCTTTGCCCGAGCGCACGAAAGAACTGATGCGGGGCACGGACTGCGCGCTCTTCGGTGCCATCACTTCCAAGCCCAAGGACGAGGCCGCGCGCGAGCTCGCGACCGAGCTGCAGGGCAAGGGGTACGTCTACTATTCGCCCATCGTCCGCCTGCGACAGGAGTTCGACCTCTACGTAAATATGCGGCCCTGCAAGGCGTACGCCGGCAACCCCCTCAACTACCGCGACGATGTCGACCTCGTCATCTTCCGCGAGAACACCGAGGGCCTGTACGCCGGCGTGGAGTGGTGGCCGGTGCCGGCGGCGGTGTTGGATTGCCTGAGGGCGAATCACAAAAAGATGGCCGCGTTCGACGGCGTGCCGCCGGACGAACTCGCCATCTCGGCGCGCATAATGACGAAGCGGGCGTGCGAGCGCATCGTGCGGGCCGCGTTCGAGTACGCGACGAAGAAGGGCCGTAAGTCGGTTACGGTGGTGGAGAAGGCCAACGTCCTGCGCGAGACGGGCGCCCTTATGGTCCGCGCCGCGCGCGACGTCGCGAAGGGTTACCCGGGCGTCGAACTGCGGGAGGCCAACGTCGACGCCATGGCGATGTGGCTCATCAAGAACCCGCAGGACTACGACGTGCTGGTGGCGGAGAACATGTTCGGCGACATCATCTCGGACGAGGCGGCGCAGCTCGTCGGCGGCCTGGGCTTCGCCTGCGCCGGCAACATAGGCGACGACTACGCCGTCTTCGAGCCCACCCACGGCTCGGCGCCCAAGTACGCCGGCCAATACAAGGTCAACCCGACGGCGACGCTTTTGGCCGCCAAAATGATGCTCGAGTACTTGGGCGAAGAGGATAAGGCGGCGGCGCTGGAGGCCGCGGTCGCCGCGGTCATCGCCGAGGGCCGCGTCCGCACGTACGATATGGGCGGCGCGAGCTCCACGCTTCAGATGGCGGCGGCGGTGGCGGCGCGGGTTTAAAAAACCCCGGAGAGTTGAAAATGGCAGAGGTTCTTATAAAACTACATCTCGAGCCGCTGGACGGAGGCGGGTACGTCGCGACCAGCGACGACGTCCCGGGTTTAGTGGTCGAGGGGCGGACCATCGCGGAGACGGTGGAATTCGCCCAGGATGCGGTGCGCAAGCTCTACGAGTCGTACCTGGAACACGGCGACCCGGTACCGCCCAAGTTGAAAGGGGCGGCTGAAGGCGAGTTTGAGTTGCTGGTCCCGGTGGCGGTGTAGTGGGGCGCTTGGCGGGTTTTACTTATGCCGACGTCGCGGCAAAATTAAGGCGCGCCGGTTTCGCGTTCGACCGTAGGGCAAAGGGCAGCCACGAAATTTGGCGGAATCCGGCCAACCGCCGACGCACGATGGTACCATATCGGAGAGGCGATGTACCCGAAGGTACGTTGCGTGCGATAATAAAGCAGGCCGGTCTAGCGGTGGAAGAATTCTTAAAGCTATAACGTTGAACCGCGTCGTTATTTTAAAGGAATCGCCATTTTTAATCTTACCTTAGCCTAGCCTTATGACCGTCAAAGACCAACCGCCGGCCGAAGCTCCGGCCATCCACGTTGACAAGGCCAGGTGCACCGCCTGCAACATCTGCGTCGAGGCGTGTCCCCAGGACGTCTACGAGCTCGCCGAATTCGCGCTCGTATCGCACGCGGAGCGGTGCATCAGCTGCGGCCACTGCGTCGCGCTGTGTCCCGAAGAGGCTATTGAACACGCCGCGTATCCCGAGGGCACGATGAGGGCCTTGGGCGCCAGGAAGGTCCCGACCGCGGCGGCGGTCGAGACGCTATTGGGCGCGCGGCGCTCCGTCCGCAACTTTCGCGATAAGGCCGTTCCGCGCGAGGCGGTGGAAGAGCTGGTTCGTCGGGCGTTGTCGTCGTATCCCAGCGCGCACAACTTGCGGCCGGTCCGGGTGCTGGCGCTGAGCGAGCCGGAGCGCATAGCTCGCGTCCGTGACGCGACGGTGGAGTGGTATCGGACCGTCGTCCGGCGCCTCGGGAATCCCATCCTACGGACCATCTACGGCGCCGTGGCCGTAAGAGAGGATAAGTTGGGGGCGTACGCGCTGGTGGACGATATGAAACGGCTGGTGGGGGCGTACGACGCGGGCCGCGACGACCTCTTCCACCGCGCGCCGGTGGTCCTCGTCCTCCACGCGCCGGTAGCGACGGTCATGCCGCGCGAGACGGCGTACTACGCCGCGGCGCAGCTCGTCATGATGGCGACGGCCATGGGCCTCGGGACGTGCTTCGTCGGCTGGCTCACCGCCGCCGCGGCCCACAGCGACGAAATCCGCGAGACGTTGGGTTTACCGGAGGAACACCGCGTCTTCGCCGCGCTAGCCCTTGGCTATCCTAAATATAAATACCGCCGCGCCATAGGCCGCGACGGCCCAAAGGTCGAATGGCGCTGAGGCCTTACGTCATAATAAGGTTTTGATAATAGGAGGCCCGCGATGAAAGCTTTGGTATTTCTGGTCTTGACGTGCGCCCTTGCCGCGGCGGCCTTAGCCGACGTCGTCGGCGAGTACCGGGGTAACGGCACCAACCCGGGCGGCCAGGGCTCGTATACTTGCGACGTTAAAATAACTAGGTCGGGCGACGTCTACGCCGTGCAATGGTTCTTCAACGGCGCGCTCGGCTACGAGGGCGTCGGCATCGTGAAGGACGGCCTTTTCTGCGTCGGCTACTCCTCCGGGCAAGGGTACGGCGTGGTGGTCTACGAGGTCAAGGCCGGCGACACGTTGGACGGAATTTGGACGACGCCCGGTTTCGACGGCCTCGGCCGGGAAACGCTGACGAAGAAATAAATCCGCGAGCCCAGGGCCGGGGTGTAAAAAAGTTTACGCGGCGTCGTCGCGCATCCCGTGAACGCTGGCAGGACCGTCGACGGGACGTGGCACGGGGAAGGGCGGGACTAAGGTCGGCACGGAGAAGTTGGAGAAGAAATGACGTTGGCCCGTACGGTTAAAGTATCGTGGCTACCATAATCGAGAAAATCATCGCGGCCCACTGCGGCGACGACGTCTACCCGGGCGCGACCGTCTGGGTAGAGTTGGACGTGCGCGCGGCGCGCGACTTCGGCGGCGCGAACGTCGTCCAGAACTTCGAGGCGCACTACGCCGGCCAACCCGTGGCGGACGTCGCTAAGACGTTCTTCACGTTCGACTGCGTCGTCCCCGCCAGCAACATACCCTTCGCCGACAACCAGCAGCTCTGTCGCGAGTTCGCCGCGCGCCAGGGCATTAAAGTATACGACGTCGACGCCGGCATCGGCTCGCACGTGTTGATGGAGGAGGGCCTCGCGCGCCCGGGCGGGACGGTCGTCAACACCGACAGCCATATGAATATAGTCGGCGCGATCGGTTGCCTGGGCCAGGGGATGGGGGACGCCGACGTCGCCTTCGCTTTCCGCGCCGGCCGCACCTGGCTCGAGGTGCCCGCTTCCGTTAAGGTGGTATTAAAGGGCAAATATAAATGGCCGACGACGGCTAAGGACCTCGCGCTGGCGATGCTCCGCGAATTCGGCTCGAGCGGCCTTTTGGGCCGGGCGGTGGAGTTATACGGGCCGGCGGCGGAAACCCTGTCCGTCGAGGAGAGGATTACGGTAGCGTCGATGGCGACGGAGATGGGGGCCATCGCCATTTTCGTCCCGCCGAGCGAGGAGGTCCTCGAGTGGTGCGGCGGCGCGGCGGGCATCGACGTGCGAGGGGTATACGCGGACGAAGGCGCCTCGTACGAGGCGACGTATGAGCTCGACGTCGACGGCCTCGAGCCTTTGGTGGCGTGTCCGCCGTCGCCGGCGAACGTCAAGGCCGTGAGCGAGGTGGCGGGTAAGGAGATCGGCTCGGCTTTCTTCGGCTCGTGCACCAACGGCCGGCTGGAGGATTTCCGCGCCGCGGCGCGCGTGTTGTCGGGGCGGCCGGTAGCGGCCGGCGTGGTGGCGTGTGCCGTGCCGGCGACGCGCCGCATTTACGGGGCGTTATTGGGGGAGGGGTTGGCGGAGGAGCTTTTCGCCGCGGGCTTCGTCGTTTCCAACGCCGGCTGCGGCGGGTGCGCCCAGGGCCAGGTCGGCATGACCGGCAAGGGGGAAGTCCAGGTCTCGACCTCCAACCGCAACTTCCCCGGCAAACAGGGCGCCGGCGAGACGTACCTGTGTTCG
>CAZLXP010000052.1:0-17323 GCA_964563535.1 uncultured bacterium
CCGCCCAAAACCCACGACGCCGTGGTCGTCACCCTTTCGATAAAGAACATGGCGATGGGGGCCGTGGTGCGGACCGGGGAGGCGATGGGTCACGGCGACGATAAATGGGCGATGCACCAAGGTTGCGGCGCGATGAACGTCAACCTGTTTTTGGTGGCGCGGGAGGTCTGGCCGCACCTGGGCGTCGTAGACGGCCACGTCGCGATGGAGGGCGACGGCCCCATCTACGGCTCGGCCGTGCGGTGGGGATTCGCCGCGGCGTCGCTCGACGCGCTCGCGCTCGACTACGTCGTATGTAAAATGATGGGGGTGGAGCCCGCCGCGGTAGGGTATCTTTATTATGCCGGCCGCGCCGGGTTGGGCGCTTTTGACGAACGCCGGCTCGAGACGGTGGGCGGTTCGGACCCGGCCGCGCTCGCGCGCAAGTTGAAGCTGCACGCCGCCGCCGGGGCCCAGCTCGAGTGGCGCGTGGGCGAGGAAGTGCTCGCGAAACTGGCCGTACCGTAACGGCCGGCGGAGGTGCCGATGAAGATCAGTCCCCAGGACATTCACGCCCAGGAGTTCAGGCGTAGCCTTCGCGGTTACGACATGGACGAGGTGGACGCGTTCCTGGCGCAGGTCGCCGACGAGCTTGAGGTGCACATCCAGGAGAACCTCCACCTCAAAGACCGGATAAAGGTGCTGGAGGAGAGGGTCGCCGAGTACCAGCGGCTGGACGAGCGCCTGAAAGAGACGCTCGTGACGGCCCAGGAGATGAAAGAGGAGATAGCGAAGGTGTCGCAGCACAGGGTGGAGGCCGCGGCGGCGCAGGCGCGCGCCGAAGCGCAAAGCATCGTCGCCGACGCCCATACCAGGCTGGTACGCATGCAGTCGCAGGTCGACGACCTCAGGCGCTACCGGGATTCTTTCGTCATACGGTATAAGGCGTTTTTGGACCAACAGTACCACTTTTTGGCCGATTACGCCAAAAGCGAAGGGGCCGGCGGCCCGGCGCCCGGCGCGGCGAAGAAAACCGAGCGACGGGAGCCCCAGGGAAAAACGCCGCCCCCCAGCAAGGCCACGACGGCCGAAGGCGGCGAGCTTGAGATCGAAATAACCCCCGAGGGAGAAACGGAGGATTCCGCTGGTTAAGCTCGAGGTCGAGGTTTCGCCGAAGTCGCCCCGACCCGGCGTCGCCGGGCGTCGAGGCGACGTTTTGAAGGTGCGCGTAGCGGCGCCGCCCGAAGGCGGCCGGGCGAACGCGGAGCTCATCAAGTTAGTGGCCAATTTCTTGGGGGTGCCGCGCGCCAGCGTGAATATCGTGAGCGGGGCGACGGGCCGGCGCAAACTTTTGGAGGTGGAGGGTTTCGCGGCCGGCGATTTGGCGGCGGCGCTGATGCGGGCGGCGTCGTTGGAGAGCGGAGGTTAAGGCGTCGCGGCGCTGGCCCGGGAGACAGGCGTATAGGCGCCCCGCGTACGGCGGCGTTTACCCCCACCGGGTCGTCGCGGCGGTGCCGCAATTTACCTTGCAAAAAAAACGGCCCTTTCGTATATTTTTCGTGAGGATGAGATTCCCGCTCTATAATTATCGGCGGCGGGCGGAGGAAAGAGCGACGCGTGATTGAGATTAGATTCCACGGCCGCGGCGGCCAGGGCGCCGCGGTGGCCTCGAGCATCATCGCCGACGCCATCTTCGCCGAGGGGCGCAACGTCCAGTCGTTCCCGATGTTCGGCGTCGAGCGGCGGGGCGCGCCGGTGGCGGCGTTCATCCGGGTGGACGACAAGCCCATTCGCGTAAAGTGCGAGATTGAAGAACCGCAATACGTGTTGGTGATGGACCCGACGCTGGTGGAGGCGGTCGACGTTACCGCGGGCGTCGAGGCCGACGGCGTGATCGTCGTCAACTCGCCGCGCGCGGCCGCGGAGCTCGGGTTGGGCGAGGGGTTCCGGGTCTATACCTTCGACGGGACGACGTTTTCGGTGGAGCGCGGCCTGGGTACGCGCACCGCGCCCATCGTAAACACCACGATGTTGGGCGCCTTTGCTAAAATAACCGGCTTGGTCGGCATCGACGCGCTGGAGGCGTCCGTAAAAAAATATTTCCCTCGCGATCGAGAAGGGAAGAACGCCCAAGCGACCCGGGCCGCGTACGAAGCCGCGGCTAGCGGCTAGTGCCGGCGCCGCCCGGGCCGAACCACGGCGGCAACGAGCTCATGGCCGAGCCTGAGCTGGAACAACTTTTATTTATCGACGAGTGTACGCGGACGTACAACCGCCGTTACTTCTTCCGGAGATTGGACGAAGAGGTGGCGCGCGCCCGGCGGTACGGCCGCACGTTCGCCCTCCTGTTTGTCGACATCGACCGCTTCAAAGAGATAAACGACGTCTTCGGCCACCTCGCCGGCGACGAAGTCCTGCGCGCCGTCGCCGACCGCTTGCGCAACGTAGTGCGCGGCGTCGATTTGGTTTTCCGTTACGCCGGCGACGAGTTCGCGACCATCCTCCCCGAGACCAGCGCCGAGGAGGCGGTAGTCGCCGCCGACCGCGTGCTGGCCGATTTCCGACGCACCCCCGTCTATTCGTCCCGCGCCAAGCGCGACATCCATATGACGCTGAGCGTCGGCATCGCCGCGTTCCCGGCGGACGCGTCGGACGCCCAGACGTTGCTGGAAAAAGCCGACAAAGCCCTCCTGGTGGCTAAGCACCGCGGCCGCAACATGGCCGTCGACCAGGCTCGCGCCAGCGAGGCCGAGGCTTTGGAAGAGAGGCTCGCCCGGCCCGTGTTCTGTCCCAAGATGGTGGGCCGGGGACGGGAACGAAGGATGCTTCGGAAATTGTGGGCCCGGGCGGCCGAAGGCCGGGGCGGCTTGGTGGCGGTTATCGGCGAGACCGGCGTCGGCAAAACGCGGCTGGTGCGCGATTTCGTCGAATTCGCGGAACTGCAGGGCGCGCCGGTTTTGGAGGGACAGTCCTTCGAGGAACCGACGGGTTTCGCGTACCAACCGTTCCGCGAGGCGGTCGGCGGCTTCCTGAAATCGCCGCCCGAAGGGGTCGGCGCGCGGGTGGCGGCGATCCCGCGGGCGTATCAAAGGGAACTTTACAACGTCGTTCCCGAGCTCGCCACCTTCGGCTTCGATACGGCCCCATTCTACGAACTCGGGCCCGAACAAGCGCGGCTCCGCCTTTTCGTAGGCTTTAGGTATCTTTTGACCGCGTTTGCGGCCGACGGGCCGGTGGCGTTGGTTTTGGAGGACATCCACTGGGCCGAGGAGGGGTCGCTCTCGTTACTGCGGTTCTTGCTCAACGGCCTTACGGCCGAGAAGGTCTTCGCTGTCGCGACGTACCGGCCCGAGGAACTGGCCGAGCGAAGGCGGCGCGCGCCGGCACCCTCGGCCGTGCTCAAGGCCGTCATTCAAGACCGCAACGTGGAGGTCGTGAAACTGGAACGTCTCGGCCGCGAGGAAGTGGCCGAGATGATTCGGCTCGTATTTCGCGTCCCCGACGCCGCGCCCGGTTTCGTAGACTTCGTATACCGCGAAACGGAGGGGAATCCGCTTTTCGTAGAGGAAACTCTTAAGTCGTTTTACGAGGACGGCCTGTCGCCGCGCAAGTACGCGGTCGAGGGGGCCGCCATTCCCGCCGATTACGAGGTCCCGGGGTCCGTGCGCGGGATTATCCAACGGCGCCTCGGCCGAATGGACGACCGCACTACCAGGGTGCTGGAGGTCTCTTCCGCTTTCAGCGACGAGTTCGGGCCGGAGGGAATTCGCGCCGCGGTCGCGATAAACGAAGGTTACTTGACCGATATTCTGGGGGTATGCGTCGACCACGAGCTTATCGTACCGGTGGCGAGCACCGCGGATAAGTACCGCTTCTCCCACCGCAAGATCCGCGACGAGATATACCGGCGGGTCACGGGGCGTCGACGGAAACGCCTCCACCAGAAGATTAGTCGGTACTTGGAAGAGCGATTTCGCGCCGGGGATTTGGACGTGGTCGCCGACTTGTCGTGGCATTCTTTCGTGGGGGAGATATGGGAAAAAGTTTTGGTATTCGCGCGTCTCGCCGGCGACCGGGCCTGGGCGGGGTACGACGCGCCGGAAGCGCTCAAGCATTATGAACGGGTGGCGGTAGCGGCGGCTAAGATCGGGAAGGGCGGCTTCGGCGACGAGCTCATCCGCCGCGAGCTAATCGAACTCAATACCCGCCGGGGCGAGATTTATCTGGCGCAGGGTAAATACGCCGAAGCCGCGGCGGTGCTCGAAAAAGCGAAGGCGGCGGCCGAAGAAATCGACGACCGCTTCGGCCTGGCGAAGGCGATGAACCTCGCGGGGCGCGCCTACGGCGCCGCCGGCGACGAGCGGCGGGCGGTGTCAAACCTCAACGCCGCTTTAACGACGTTCAAAAAGCTCGACGCCACCGCCCATATCGCCCGGGCGTTGTATAATTTGGGCGAGCATCGACGCCGCGCTTTCGACCTGGCCAAAGCCATGAGCTACTTTCACATGGCGGAGGCGATGGCCGAAAAAGGGGGCGACAAGAGCCTGCTCATACTGGTGGCGGACGGTATCGGGTCGATAGCGTCGGCCAGGGGCGACCAACGCGGCGCCGCGCGATATTACCGGCGGGCGCTCAACTTGGCGCGCGATACCGGCGACCGCGCCGGCGAGGCGGCGGCGCAAGCCGATTTGGGCGTCGCTTCCTTCCGCGCCGGGAAGTATAAAGACGCCTTGCGTTACTACAAGGACGCGCTGGCGATAGCTATGAACCTGGGCAATAGGCCCGTGACGGCGGCAATCCTTGTACTCGTGGGCATAGCCAGGTATTACGACGACGACCTTGCGGCCGCCGCGGACCACTTCGAGCGCGCGCTGGCCATAGCGCAGGAGACGAGGCATCGGCGGCTGGAAGCCGAAGCCCGGTACCACTTGGCGTTGACCCGGCTCCGTCGTCCGGACTTCGCGGCCGCGGGGGACGAGTTGCGGGCCGCGTCCCGCGTGGCCCGGGCCGCGGCGGACGCTTTCCGACAATACGTTTGCCAACTCGCGTTGGCCGAGGCCCAGGCCGAAGCCGGGCGGGCCGCTTCAGCCAGGCAATACTTGAACCAGGCGGCCCGTAAGGCGGAAGAATTACCTTCGTTCGACCTGCAAGCTTACCACGAATACGTCTCGGGCCGGGTAGCCCTGGCGGGCGGCGACGCCGATGCGGCCTGTGACTGGTTTGCCGCCGCGGCCGCAAAGGCAAGAAAATCGCCGGAACCTTATCTGCGGTTGCGGGCGCAGTTGCGCCTCGCTTGGGCGTGCGCGGTTGCCGGGCGGATTAAGCGGGCGGAGCGGGCGGCCGCGGCGGCGAACGAACTCATGGGCAAAGCGCCCGGGCGCCGGTTCGTCGGATTGTGGCACCACGTCAACGGCCTGGTAGCCGCCGCGCGCGGCGACCGGGCGAGGGCGACGCGCCAGTTTAAAAAGGCGGTGGACATCCTGGCCGGGAACGATGCGCTGGCCGCGGCCGAGGCGCGGACCGATTACGGCGCGCACCTGGCGGCGGCGGGGGACGTCCCGCGGGCTCAGCCGTTGCTTGCCGCGGCGGCGAGGTTTTTCGAAGGCTTGGGCAATAAGAGGAAGGCCGGCCGCATCCGCGCCTTGGGTGAAAAGAAGAAGGCGGGCGCCGGCCGTAAACGTACCGCGAGGTGAAAATGACAAAGAAAGTCGATGTCCGGGGCGCGCGCGACATGCCGCCGATGGCGAAGAGCCTGGGTAGAATGTCTTGGAACCTGACGGGCTCGTGGCGGAACGTCACGCCGGTCATAGATTACGAGAAATGCACGTTGTGCATGCTCTGCTGGAAGTTCTGTCCGGACCTGGCGATAACGTGCACGGAACCGCCCCGGATAATACTCGATTTTTGTAAGGGTTGCGGCGTCTGCGCCGAGGAATGTCCGGTGAAATGCATCGAGATGAAGGAAGGTCTTTAGGGCGGGAGGCTTCGGCCTTTCGTCCGGCGTTCTTTATGGAAGGTTAAATTATGAAACAAGTCGTAACTGGTAACCACACCGTATCGCACGCGGCCCGCATGGCCCGGGCGCAGGTAGTCTCGGCGTACCCCATAACGCCGCAGACGCAGGTGGTAGAGAAGATAAGCGAGTTCGTGGCCGACGGCATTATGGACGCCAAGTTCATAAAGGTGGAGAGCGAACACTCGGCGATGGTGGCGTGCATCGGCGCCTCCGCCGCGGGCGCCCGCGCCTTCACCGCGACGTCGGCGCAGGGCCTGGCGTTGATGCACGAGGTTTTACACTGGGCCGCCAACGCCCGGCTGCCGGTCGTATTGGCGAACATCAATCGCGCCATGGGGCCGCCGTGGACCATCTGGACCGACCAGATCGACAGCTTGAGCCAACGCGACACCGGCTGGATGCAGTTCTACGCCGAATCGAACCAGGACATATTCGACAGCATATTGATCAGTTTCAAGGTCGCCGAGCAGGTTTTGTTGCCGGCGATGGTGGTGCTGGAGGCGTTCTTCCTGAGTCACACCGCCGAGCCGGTAGATTTCCCCGAGCAGGAGGAAGTGGACCGGTTCCTGCCGCCGCGCGTCGCCACCCACACCGTAGACCCCGCGCACCCCGCGGCCTTCGGCGGCCTTACCGGCCCGGACCACTACTACGAGCTCAAATATATGGAACACAACGCGATGTTGGAGGCGAAGGAGGTTATCAAACGTACGGCGCAAGAGTACGGCGACCTTACAGGCCGATATTACAACATGGCCGACCCCTATCGGTGCGACGACGCCGAGACGGTGCTCGTCGTTTCGGGCGGCGTCGCCTCGACGGCCAAGGACGCGGTGGACGAGGCCCGGGCCGCCGGCAAAAAGCTCGGCTCGCTGAAAATGTGGGCCTTTCGGCCGTTCCCCGGGGAAGAAGTCCGGGAATTGCTGTCGGGTAAAAAGAAGGTCGCCGTCGTAGACCGCAATATCTCCTTCGGCCAGGAGGGGATATTCTGCACCGAAATTAAGGCTTCGCTCTACGGTCAAAAAGGCGCGCCGCCGGTGGTGGGGTTCGTCGCCGGCCTGGGCGGCCGCGACATCAAGGTCGCCGACCTGTTGGCCATGGCCGAGGCCGCCCAAAAGGATGATTGTCCCGAGTTTAACTGGTACGGCGTTAAACCCTGACGGCGCCGGCCGCGTCTTGTTCCGGATTTTTAAGGAGTACTTTTATGGCTGAAGTTCCCAAGAAACTGACAATCCCCGCCGAGGAGTATATGTGCTCCGGCCACCTGGCGTGCCAGGGGTGCGGCGCCGCGCTGGCGATGCGGTATGCGCTGAAGGCGTTGGGGCCCAACACCGTGTATACGGTCCCGGCGTGTTGTTGGTCGGTCATCGACGGCCCGTTTCCGTATACGACGTTGGGGGTGCCGCTTTTCCATATCGCGTTCGAGGCCGCGGCCGCCTCGGCCTGCGGCCTTTCCGCCGGCTTGGAGATGATGGGGAAAAAAGACGTGAACGTCGTGGCTTGGGCCGGCGACGGCGGCACGGCGGATATCGGCATCCAGGCTCTCTCGGGGGCGGCGGAACGGAACGACAATATCCTATATATATGTTACGACAACGAGGCGTACATGAATACGGGCGTGCAGCGCTCGAGCTCGACCCCCTGGGGCGCGTGGACGACGACGACGCCGGCGCGCCACTTCAAGACGCGGCCCAAGAAAAACCTCGTCGACATTATGGTGGCGCACCAGATTCCGTACGTCGCGACGGCGGCGATGGCCTTCCCCGAGGACCTGGTGGCCAAGGTGGCCAAGGCCAAAGGTATCGAAGGGACGAAGTACATACAGATCCTGGCCAGTTGCCCGCCGGGGTGGCGGATGGCGCCGGAATATGCGGTGAAATCGGTGCGGCTGGCCGTCAATACGAGGCTGTGGCCGCTGCTCGAGGTAGACCACGGCGTCTATACTATTAACCGTAAACCGCGCAAGTATACGCCGGTCGCCGAATACGTGAAGTTGCAAGGCCGGTTTGCGCATCTCACCGACGAGCAGGTTCAGGAGATGCAGGGGATGGTCGACCGCAACTGGGACCGATTGCTGTTCCTGGAAAAGTCGACTCACGAGATGGCGGGCATACCACTCGAGGGCGAGAAAGCCGCGGCGCCGAAAGACAAAGGTCCCGCGGCCGGCGGAGGTTAAAAGCGCAGCAAGGGGGAAGCGTTATGCGGCGGATATTAATTATAGGGACCGTTACGGCGTCGGTGGCGGCGGCCGCGGGCGCTGCAGTTTACGATACCCACGAAAAAACGGCCTTATCTCCCACGATCGCGGTGGCCGACGGCAGCGTTTACCTGGCGTGGGCGCGGCTCGAGCGCATGATGAAGTTCGCCCGGTTCGAGTTATCGGCGAGCCGCGGGGGCGAAGCCCACTCCCAGGTGTCGCAGGCGTTGACGTCCCGGACGAACGACCCTTTCGCGATGGTCGTGGGGGAAGGCGCCATTTTTCTGGCGTGGGTCGATTACCGTACGGGAAAAGTAGCGCTGGCCCGGTATGAGCCCAAGGGCAAAGAAAAATTCGACTGTACCGATTCGCGCGCCACGCAAGTCAAGACGAGGGGCGGCGTCAGCCTCGCGTACGAGGGCGGCCGGTTATTTTTGGGTTATACCGACACCGAGGAAGACTTCGTCAAAATCGCTTCGTATAAGGTATTGGCCAACGGGAAGCTTTCCCGCGAGAACGAACGCGATTTGAAACAATGCGAGACGGTCTTGGGTTCGTCGATAGCTTTACTCGAGGGGAAGCTTATCGTGGCGTGGATTGATTCGGATAAGAAATTTATGCTCACTACCTACGCGGTCGAGGATTCTCCCAAAGGCCCGAGTTATAGCCACCTGAAGGATACCCGTACCGAGATTAAGGTCAAAGAAACCGAGCCGATGGACAAGCCGGGGCTGGCCGCGGCGGGTGGCGAAGTGTATCTGGCTTACATCCAACGTAACGACAATACGGCCCGCGTGAAGTTCTACACCCTCGACGCCGACGGGTCGTTAAGGTCGGGGGGCGAAGCGCGGGTAAACGAGCGACCGGCGCAACCGGTCAACGTCGCGGCGGCGGCGGGCAAAATCTACGTGGCGCTGGTGGACGTCAATAAGGATATAATGATCGCCGAACAATGATCGCGGCGAGGCGGCGTAGTAAAAAAACCGGCCCGAGGGGCCGGTTTTTCCGTACGCTTAGCGTCGTTTTTGCCTTATCGGATTCGCGCGCCGGTCGTGACGCTAGCCTTTGGGGGCGTGCCCCGGGAGGCTCGAGACCTGCGGCGAGCTGCCGGGTTTCGGCGGCCCGGCGATAATGCTCGGTTTTTCTTTGTCTCCCTCCTGCTTTGGCGCCGCCTCGGTTGTAACGTGGCGTTCCTGATGGCCCATGTCGCAATAACCGTCGAGGATGGCGGACTCGCCCACGATCAGGTTCTTGGTTTTGACGTTGCCGATAAGTTCCGCTTTGGCCTGAAGCTCGAGACTTTCGCGCGCCGTAACGTCGCCCCGGATTTTGCCGCCGACGACGGCGACGTTCGTATCGACGGTGGCTTCGATTACGGCCTCTTTGCCGACGAAGACCGAATCCGCTTTGATTTTCCCTTTAAAGGTGCCGTCGATTTTTAAGCCCCCGGCTACTACGATTTCGCCCTCGCATTTTGAGCCTTTGCCGATGATGGAGTTGAGTTTGGCCTCGCCGGCCGAACTTACGTCTTTTGCGAACATGCGCGTTAGGCTCCTTTCCAAGACCGTTGTTGCCACGGAAGCTAAAGGTTTAGGCTAGGGTATTTTACTGCGGCGGCTCGGGAGGTGCGGGAGGCTTTGGGGCCCCGCCGGTCTCGGCGCCGGTGGGAATGCCGCCCTCCCGCTGCTTGCCCACAGTTGTTTCCTCTTGCGCGCGCGATTCTTCCTCGACGAGGGGCGGGATTTCTTCTTCCTCGCCTATCTCCGCGGGGGTCATGTATTTGGCCGGGTTGACCGGGACGCCGTGGAGGCGGACTTCGTAGTGGAGGTGGGGCGCGGAGCTCCGCCCCGTGCTGCCCACGAACGCTACGACGTCGCCCCTCTTTACCTTGTCGCCGACGCGGACTTTTAGGCTGCGGTTGTGGCCGTAGAAAGTGCTGTAACCCGTTAAGCCGTGCTGAATGATGACCAGGTTTCCGTATACCGGGTCTTGGCCCGCGAACGTTACCACCCCCGGCGCCGTAGCCGCGACGGCCGTACCTTCGGGGCACGCGACGTCGAAGCCGTGGTGGAAGGATTGGCCCTCCAGGCCGGCGTTTTCGCCGAAGCCGCGCGTAACCCAGCCGTTCTCCACCGGGTTGCCCTCGGGGGCTTTAAGCGCGACGCCCCGCTTCGCGGTTACCAATTCCCGGAATTGTTGGATGCCCTCGGCCACCGTCAAAAACTCGCGCCCTTCTTCCCCGCCCTCTACCGATACCGGCGCGAGCTCGCGCGCGGCTTCGCGCTCCCCGGCGATGACCATCAGTTTGTCTTCGACCACCTCGAGTCCGGCGATCTTCTTCTCCACCGCGACGATGCGGGCTACCCTCTCTTTGAGCTGGCCGTTCTGACGCCGGAGCAACTCTAATTCCCCTAGTTTAACTTCATCCATGGCCTGGTTGACTACCAGCCCCACCGTCAGGACGAAGAGGATGGAGGCGAGGATGACGACGGCGTAGAGGTGCCGGAGTCGCATGCGGAACGACAAAGTTCCGGAGCGGTCTTCCGGCGCGATGACGACGTTTATATGCCTGCTTTTTCCCATATCAGTTTAACGTGTCCGCGACGAGGCGGGTCAATATATCGTCCGCCGTGACGCCCTCCGCCTCGGCGATGAAGTTCAGCACCAGGCGGTGGCGCAGCACCGGCTTGACCAGCCGTTCGACCTGGTCGAGCGTTACGGCGAAACTACCCGCCAGAAGGGCCGCGGCTTTGGCGGCTAAAATAAGATGTTGCGCCGCGCGCGGGCCCGCTCCCCACTTGACCCACTGGTTTACGTAGTCCGGCGCGCCGGCGTCCGGGCGGGTCTTGCGGACGAGCGCGGTGGCGCGTTCCAGCACGTCGGCCGGCAGCGGCACCCGGCGCACCAGTTGTTGATGCGCCATAACGTCGTCGGCGGACAGCACCGGCTTAGGCGCCGGCCGCGGCGCGGCGGTCGTCGCGGCCACGATCTCCGCTTCCTCGTCCGCCGACGGGTACGGCACCAGGATGTTGAGCATAAACCGGTCGAGCTGGGCCTCGGGCAGAGGGTAGGTCCCCTCCTGTTCGATCGGGTTCCGCGTAGCCAGCACGTAGAAAGGCTTGGGCAGCTCGTGGGTAACGCCGCCGACGGTGACCTGCCCCTCTTGCATGGCTTGGAGGAGCGCGGCCTGCGTCTTGGGCGGGGTGCGGTTGATTTCGTCGGCCAATACCACTTGAGCGAATATGGGCCCTTGCACGAAGCGAAAATGGCGGCGGCGTTGGCTGTCCTCCTCCAGGACTTCAGTCCCGGTGATGTCGGCGGGCATCAGATCGGGCGTGAACTGGATTCGGGAGAAGGATAGCTCGAGAGCGCGCGACAACGTCGAGACCAGGAGGGTCTTGGCCAGGCCCGGTACGCCGGTGAGGATGCAATGGCCGCCGGCCAACAGGCCGACCAGGACCTCGAATATGACGTCGCGTTGGCCGACTATAACTTCGCCGACGGCGCTTTCGAACTTGGCCAAGGCCGCGCTTAACTCGCGCGCCTGCGTTACCTCGTCCTTGATCACAGCGATTTTGCCTCGCACGCCAGACTCAGACCCATATCATAGGCTATATTGACCGAGCTGTCAAGGGCGTTGGCCCCCGACAGGCGATTTGCCCGCCTGTCCGTTAACGGGTAATTATGCGGCTTCCCGGCCGGTATTCCCGGTTCGGTACGGCCGCGCGGCAGGAGGTGCGCACCGTAGGCGCGAGTCGGAGATTGTCGGCTTGACTCCGGGGGCCCGGAAAGTTATAATGAAGATATTAAATCTATCGCTCAAACTTAGTGGAGGTCGCTCGTCGCAACGAAGGCGCTTCGGCGGGCCGGCGCGAAGGAGTAAGAGATGAAACGATGGTTGGTAGTTCTGGCCTTAGCAGTTACGGGAGCGGCGTACGCGGCGTCAAAGGTGACGCCCGCGCTCGCGGCCCATCTCGAAGGAGTTTCCCCTACCGAGCTCGTGCGGGTCATCGTCGTTATGGAAGAGCAGATGCCCCAGGAAAAGATAATGGCGTTGACGGAGGGTTTGACGCGCGACGAGCGGCGGCTCGTCGTGGAACAGGAGCTCAGCCTCCTCGCCGGCCGGGCCCAACGCGAGGTGCTCGCGTATCTGAGCGAGCGTGCGGCCGCGGGCCGCGCCGCGGACGTGACGTCGCTGTGGATCGTGAACGCGGTGGCGGCGCGGGCCGACCGCGAAACTATCGAGCGGGTATCGACGCTGGCCGGCGTCTCGTTCGTCGATTGGGAAGAGGAGGTGCCGGTGGAACTGTTGGAGGACGTCGTCGACGGCGTCCAGGACGAGATCGCCTGGGGCGTGGAGAAGATAAAGGCGCCCGCGGTTTGGAGCGCGGGGTATAAAGGAACCGGCGTCATAGTGTGCGTGTGCGACGGCGGCGTCAACTACAACCACGTCGACCTGAAAGACCATATGTGGAATAATGCCAGTTACCCCAACCACGGCAAGAGTTTCGCCGGCGGCGACCCCAACGATACCATGGACTACGACGGCCACGGCACCCACGTCGCCGGGACCGTCGCCAGCGACGGCACCGCCGGCTCGCAGTGCGGCGTGGCGCCCGAGGCGACGATTATGATCGCGAAGCTGGGCGCTTGGGAGAGCTCGTGGTTCGAGGCTTGGCAGTGGGCCATTACGCAGGGCGCCGACGTCCTTACGCAATCCTGGTCCTATAAGTATATCTACGGCCCGCTCTACGCCCAACACCGGCAGGCGAGCGAGAAGATCCTGGCCGCGGGCGTTATACATGTGAACTCGACCGGCAACCAAGGGGGCGAAACGAGTACTTATCCCGTCCCGTTCAACATCGCCGCCCCCGCCAATTGCCCGCCGCCGTGGCTCCACCCCAACCAGACGTTGCGGGAGGGCAAGGCCGGGACCATCGCCGTCGGCGCCTCGTCGTCGGACGACTGGCGCGCTTCTTACAGCGGCCGCGGCCCGGCCTCCTGGGACCAGCATCGTCTCTCCACTTGCGCCCCCTACGACGACTACCACTATAGCCCCGGCTTGGGCCTGCTCAAACCGGACATAATGGCGCCGGGCCAAGGTATAAAATCGTGCGACTTCGCGAACGTAACGGGGTATACCAGTAAAAGCGGGACGTCGATGTCGACGCCCCACGCCGCCGGCGCCGCGGCCTTGCTCTTCGATTATTTGGATACGCTGCCGCCGGCGCAGATACAGAAGGCCCTCGAGCTCACGGCGGCGAGGATGATGCCCTATCATACCCAGGGTAAGAAGATGAACGACTACGGCGCCGGCCGCATCGACGTCGACGCCGCGCTGCAGCTCCTCAAGAAGTCCATCGGCATCGACCTCAAGTACTTCCGCGCCGCGGGGCTCGACGACCGCGTGCGCCTCGCCTGGGATTGCGAGAGCGGCGCGTACGCCGGCTTCAATATATACCGCGAGGGCGGAGGGGCCGCCTCGGCCGCGGACGCGGGCCGCCGACGCCTCAACGCCGCCTTGATAACGGGGCGGACGCCCTTCTCGTTCGAGGACCGCGACGTCGTCGCCGCCGCCACCTATAAGTATTGGCTCGAAGTCATACCGAACACCGGCAAGGCCGAGATGTTCGGCCCCGCTTCCGCGACACCCGGCGTAAAGTTGGCGTATGGCTTCGCGCTCGAACCCAGTTACCCTAACCCGTCCACCGCCGAAGCTCATATCCGATTCTCGCTCCCGGTGGGCGTCTCGGGCGACTACGCGATAACTATATACGACCTCGCCGGCCGTAAGGTCCGTACGGTAGCCGCGGCCCCGGCCTCGCCGGGCCGCCACGAGGTGACGTGGAACCTGGCCGACGACGCCGGCCGCAAGGTGCCGCCGGGGGTATACTTATATTGGCTCCGCGCGTCGTGCGGCAGCGCCGCGCGGCGGATGGTGGTTGAGGGCTAAGGCGTCATCGCGCGCGACGGGGAAAGCGGCCTTCACGGCCGCTTTTTTTTACGTTTGAAAGTATGTTATAATAACTCGGGAAGAAGGGTAAGGAGGCACGCCGCGGATAGGCCTTGATTTAACGACGTCGATTAATTATAATTAAAAATATAAAGTATATGGGTTCTTTGGCAATCGGTGCGAAGAAGATTTCACGGCTAGACCGGAGGAAAAAGATGAAGAGACTAACGTTTTTGATTGCGCTGGTGGCGGCCGCCGCGTACGCGGCCCCCAACGTCACGCCGGAGCTCGCGGCCCACCTCGACGGGGTCGGCCCGAACGAGCTCGTCCGCATCCTGGTGGTGATGGAAGCGCAGATGCCGCAGGATCGGTTAATGGCGTTGACCGACGGCCTGGCCCGCGACGAGCGCGGCGTCGTCGTCGAACGCGAGTGCTCCCGGTTGGCGGAAGCGAGTCAGCGCGAGGTGATGGCGTATCTCGAGAACCGGGCCGCGGGCGGCTACGCCGCGGACATTACGCCGCTTTGGATAGTGAACGCGGTGGCGGCGCGGGCCGACCGCGACACGGTCGAGGTCGTCTCGGCGCTGCCGGGGGTGGACTACGTCCACTGGGATAAAGAGGTTCCCGTGGAGCAATTGCAGGATATCGTGCCGGCGACTTACGACGAGATCGCGTGGAACGTTTCGAAGGTCCATGCGCCCGAAGTCTGGACCGCGGGCTACGACGGCACGGGCATCGTCGTGTGCGTCTCCGACGGGGGCGTCAACTACAACCACCGCGACCTCGCCGACCACATGTGGACCAAAACCGGCTACCCGAATCACGGCAAAAACTTCGCCGGGGGCGACCCCAACGATACGATGGACTACGACGGCCACGGGACGCACGTCGCCGGGACGGTGGCGAGCGACGGCACCGCCGGTTCGCAGTGCGGCATGGCCCCCAACGCCCAGATAATGATCGCGAAATTGGGTAACAGCTCGAGCACGTGGTTTACCGCCTGGGAGTGGGCCATAAGCGAGGGCGCCGACGTCATCACGCAATCGTGGTCCGAGAAGTACCCGTCCTACCCGCCGTACGGGTTGCACCGCCAGGCCAGCGAGAAAATATTAGCGGCGGGCGTCTTCCACACCAATTCCATCGGCAACCAGGGCAACCAACTCGGTACCTATCCCATACCGTTCAACATCGCGACCCCGGGCAATTGCCCCCCGCCCTGGCTGCACCCCGACCAGACGCTGAGCGAGGGCATATCCGGGACCGTCGGCATCGGCGCCACCGACTCCGCCGACGGGTTGACCTATTATAGCGGCCGGGGCCCGGCTTGCTGGGACCAGCACCGTCTCGCTCAGTGTTCCCCCTACGACGACTACCACTGGAGCCCCGGCATGGGCCTCCTCAAGCCCGATTTCGTGGCCCCCGGTGATAGTATCAAATCCTGCGACTACACGAATATTAGCGGTTACCGTATTATGAGCGGGACGTCGATGTCGACGCCTTGCGCCGCGGGGTGCGTGGCGCTGTTGCTGGACTACGACGATACGCTGCCGCCGGCCCAGGTCCAACGCGCCATCGAGCTCACCGCGGACCCCTTGCCCGGCCAGACCAAGGGCACGAAGGTGAACGACAACGGCGCCGGCCGTATTAACGTATACGCCGCGCTTCAGTTCCTCCAGGGCTCCTCCGAGGTCGAGCTCAAGTACTTCCGGGCCGCGGCTCTCGACGACCGCGTCCGGCTGAGCTGGGACTGCGAGAGCGGCACGTACGCCGGCTTCAACCTATACCGCGACGCCGAAGCTGGCGCCTCGGACGCCGGCCGCGAGCGCCTTAACGCCGCGTTGATAACCGGCAAGGCGCCGCTCGCGTACGTAGACCGCGGCGTCGTCGCCGCGACGACGTATAACTACTGGCTCGAGGTCATACCGAACACCGGGAAGGCCCAGCTGTTCGGGCCCGTATCCGCGTCGCCGGGCGCCAAGGCCGCGTACGCCTTCGCGCTCGAGCCGAACTACCCCAACCCGACCACGACCGGTACGACGATCGCTTTCTCGCTGCCGGTCGGCGTCTCGGGCGAATATACGATAACGATATACGACCTCGCCGGCCGTAAGGTCCGGACGGTGGCCGCGGCCGCGGCCTCGCCCGGCCGCCACGAGGTGACGTGGAACCTGGCCGACGACGCGGGCCGCGACGTAGCGCCGGGCGTATATCTATACCGCCTGAGCGCCTCGTGCGGCAGCTCCGCACGCCGCATGGTGGTTACGCGCTAACTAAAAAATCCGCAAGAAAAAAGCGGCCCTCGGGGCCGCTTTTTTTATTCGCCTTCGGCCCGTCGGATAATTTTTTCGAACTCCTCGCGCGCGGCCTCCAGGCGCTCGTTGCGGACCGCCTTAAGGAACTCCTCCCGCCCGGGCCAACGTTTCTTCATCTCCGCGGAGAAGGAGCCGTCGTCGATGGCGCTTAATATGTCTTGTAGCACCTTCTTGGCCTCGGGTCCTATGACCCTCGAGCCGCGGGTGGCGCCGCCGTAGAGCGCGGTCGAAGATATGCGGCGCCGCATGCCCTCGACGCCGTACTCGAACATCAGGTCGGCGACGTATTTTATCTCGCGGACGCACTCGATGTAGGCCAGCGCCGGCGGGTAGCCCGCGGCGACCAGCGTCTCGAACGCGGCCTCGGCCAGCGCCGGAACGCCGCCGCACAATACCGCCTGTTCCGAGAAGAGGTCGAGCTTGGCCTCCTCGGCGAAGGTGGTGGCGATGACGCCGGCGCGGCCGCACCCCAACGCCCGGGCGTAGGCGAGGGCGCGCAACCAGGCCTCGCCGGTGGCGTCGCGGGCGACGGCTGCCTTGGCGTTAAGGCCGCGGCCTTCGACGTAGTATGCGCGCAAAAGGCGGCCGGGGCCCATGGGCGCTACGAGCGTTACGTCGACCCCCTCGGGGAGGTCGACGTCGCCGAAATGGACCGGGCCGCCGTGGGCGAAGATGACGGCGGCATGTAATTGCAAGTTGGGGGCTACGTCGCGGCGGAAGAACTCTCCGTGGACCTCGTCGGGCACGAGTACCGCAACGAAAGACGCGGCCGCGACCGCGGCGGCCGGCTCCACCGCGGCGAAGCCGTCTTCGGCGGCACGGGCGCGGCTCGGGCTTTCGGCTCGCAACCCCACCATTACCGCGACGCC
>CAZLXP010000053.1:0-17235 GCA_964563535.1 uncultured bacterium
GGGACCCGCCACCCGGACCGAAGGCCGACGCTGGCCCTTTCGGAAGAGGAGCGGCGGGCGGCCCGGGCAACCGCCGGAGCCTTGCCGTACGTCGTAATATCGCCGTCGTCGGCGTGGCCTACCAAGCGGTGGTCGGCGGAGGGTTTCGCCGCCGTAGGCGACCACCTGGCGGCGCGGGGTTACGGCGTAGTAATAACCGGGGGCCCGGGCGAGGGCGGCGAGGCCGCCGCGGTGGCCGCGGCCATGAAAGCGGCCGCCGTCAACCTGGCGGCGAAGACGACGCCCCGCGAGCTTGCGGCGCTCGTGGCGGAAGCGGCGTTGCTGGTGGCCAACGACAGCGCGCCGGTACACGTGGCGTCGGCCTTCGACACGCCGACGGTGGCCGTATTCGGCGCTACGGTCCCGGCGCAGGGATTCGCGCCGTTGGCAACCCGGGCGGCGGTGGCGGAGGTGCGCGGTTTGCCGTGCCGGCCTTGCGGGGCCCACGGCGGCGTCGAATGCCCGAAAAAACATTTTCGCTGTATGAAGGACCTCTCGCCGGCCGACGTCATAAGCGCCGCGGAAGCGGTTCTAACGCGTAGGCCTACGGTTCAACCAGGAGGTTAGCGATTGCCTAAAAGGACCTATCAACCGTCGCGGCGTCGCCGCGGCCGCGTTCACGGCTTCAGGCGCCGCATGGCCAAGCCCGGCGGCCGCCGCGTCTTACGGCGGCGCCGGGTAAAGGGGCGCAAGCGCCTAACGGTATGAAGCGGCCTTGGCCGGTAACTCCGAGCGACGCTTCGGCTTCCCGCGCGCCGTTCGCATGCGGCGCCGGCGGGACTTCGCGCGGACCGTCCGCGACGGCCGGGCCGTGGCGCGGGACGCGTTCGTCATCCACGGCCTCCGCGTGCCGGGGGAGCGGCGGTTACTCGGCGTCGTCTGCGGCCGCCGCGTCGGCAAAGCCGTGATGAGAAACCGCGTAAAACGGCGCCTGCGCGAGGTCTTCCGGGCCCACCCGGAATACTTCCGCGACGGCTTCTGGTTCGTCGCCGTAGCCAGGCCGCCGATAGCGGCCCGAGACTTCGAGGTAGTCGAAAAAGAAGTCCTCGTCGCTTTGGCCGAATTGACCGGTGACTGAATGAAAACGCTGCGAAAGGCGATCGACGCCGCCGTGAAGGCCCTGGTCGTGGGCGCCATCAGGTCGTACCGGGTCACGGTGGGGCCCCTCATGCCGCTGAGCTGCCGCTTCGAACCGTCGTGCTCACGGTACGCGCTGGAGGCGGTCCGTAAGTACGGGCCGTGGCGCGGGTGCGCGCTCGCCGCCTCGCGCATAA
The DNA here is from genome assembly GCA_964563535.1 of uncultured bacterium. GTDB lineage: Bacteria > RBG-13-66-14 > B26-G2 > WVWN01 > WVWN01 > WVWN01. Next base: position 1,314 of record CAZLXP010000053.1, read on the forward strand.
TAAGGTGCAACCCCCTGAACGCCGGCGGCTACGATCCGGTTCCGTAACGTGAACCGAGGGACGATATGAAATTGACGGGCCAACAACGCATGATCCTGGCGCTCTTCGTCGCCGCGGGCGTGATGTTCGTCTACTCGACCTTCTTCGCGCCGAAACCGGAAAAACGGGAGGCTCCCCCCCCACCGGCCCCCGCCGAAACGGCCCGCAAAGCGCCCGCGGAAACGGCCCCCGCCCCGCCCCCCGCCGAAACAAAGCCGCCCGCGCCGGCGCCCGAGCGCGTCAAGACCGGCGCGCGCGCCGTCGTAACGACGCCTTTGTACGTCGCCACGTTCGAGGACGCCGGCCTCGTCGGCCTGGTGCTTACGCAATACCCGCCCGACCCGGACCAACTCCTATTTTCGCGCTTGAGCCAGGCCAAGGCGCCGGCGTTCGCGCCCCTCGTCGGCGCCGGCGAAAACGCCCGGTGGGAAGTGGACCGCCGTGCGTTAACGGTCCGCCCGGGCAACATGGGCAAGCTCGTATTCACGCTGGTGGACGACAACGGCGTCGCGGCCCGCGCCGCGTACGTCTTCCGCGGCGACGACTACGAGGTGGCGGCCAACGTCGTCGCCGGCGACGAGGCCAAGCCGGTGGCCCTCTCGATGGGCTCCTTCGCCCGCGCCGAGGACGACCCCAAAGACGTGGGCGAAACGGCCGTGGACGCGTTGGTCGATACGGCGAAAATCCGCGACAAGCTTTCGGGGAAAGACGGGACGATGACCTACCGCGGCGACATCCCGTGGGCGGCGCTCCGCAGCAAATATTTCATCCTGGCCGCGGTCTCGCCCCAGGGCGGGGAGCTGACGGTGACCCGGGCCAAAAACGACGCCCTCGCCGCCACGTACGTCCTGAAGCGCGGCGGCGACTACAAGATCTACTTCGGCCCCAAGGGGTACGACCGGCTCAAGGAATTCAAAGTCGGCCTGGAGCGCACCGTCGACCTCGGCTGGTCCGTCATCGGCATCGTGGCCGCGCTGATGCTCCGCCTTATAATCCTGGTCGACACCGTCGTCAACAACTACGGCGTAACCATAATTATATTCTCCCTTATTATCAAATTGTTAACCTACTGGCCTACGGCGGTGCAGCTGAAATCGTCGCAGCGCATGCAGGAGATCCAGCCCATCCTCAAACAGATCCGCGATAAATATAAAAGCGACCCGCAGCGGATGAACGCCGAGACGATGTCGTTATACAAAAAATACAAGATCAACCCGTTCGGTGGCTGCCTCCCGCTCCTGCTTCAAATTCCCATCTTCTGGGGAATGTTCAACGCGCTGCGCAACGCCATCGAGCTCAAGGGGGCACCGTTCGTCTTCTGGATAAGCGACCTCTCCCAACCGGACGTCCTCTTCCGCTTCCCGTTCACCATTCCGCTGGTCAACATCAGCTCGCTCAACGTGTTGCCCATAATAATGGCCGTCATCTGGGTCGTCCAGAACAAGTTCACCATGCCGGGGAAGGGCGGCGTCAAGTCCGAGCAGCAGAAGCTCATGGCGTGGCTGCCGGTAATCTTCACGCTGCTCTTCTACAACTGGCCGTCCGGCCTGGTGCTATATTGGACGTCGAACCAGTTGTTCACGATGGGACAAATGTTCCTCATGCGAAAATCAATGCGGCCCTTGGAGGCCTAGGACTAAATGCGAACCGTCGAAGTAGAAGGTAACTCGCGCGTGGACGCCACGCGACGCGCCCTCGAGCTTTTGGGCGCCGACATCGACGACGTCAAAGTCGAAGTACTGCGCGAAGAACCGCGGGGAGTCCTGCGCTTTCTGGGCTTCAAGCGCGTGACCGTCCGCGTCACCCTCGTCGAGGAGAACGTCCTCGAGGAAGCCGCCGAAATCATAAACCGCATCGTATCCTTCCTGCCGGTCCCGGTCGAAGCCCACGTCCGGATGCAAAAGCATACCCTCAACCTGGAGCTCGCCGGCCGCGAATTGCGCGAATTTCAAAAAACGGAGGACGTCGCCGACGCGCTGGGCCACGTCCTCGAGCTCATCATCAACCGGCGAGCGAAGAACAAGATTACGGTCAAAGCCTCCTTCGCCGAAGACAAGGTTTCGCGCGAAGAAGAGTTGAGGAGGCTAGCCCGGGCCACCGCCGACCGCGTGGCCTCGAGCCGCACCCACGAGGCGCTCCCCCCCATGTCCCCCCGCGACCGGCGCACCGTCCACGTGACGCTGGAGCGCGACGACCGCGTCGTCACCGAAAGTTCCGGTAGCGGCTCTCGCCGCTTCGTCGTCGTATACCCCGCGGCCGCCAAACGGCAGCAGCCCGCCCCGACCCCGGCCCCGGGGCCCCGGCCGCCGCGCAAAGCGGCCGCGCCGCGCGAAAAGGCCGGCGCGCCGCGCGAAAAGGCCGGCGCCCCGCGCGCCAAAACCACGCGGCGTCGCCGCCGCGGCCGGCCCAAGGGCGGCGGCCCGGATAAAAAACAGCCGCCCTCCTCGTAACCGGCGAACCGATATTATATCGTATCCCGCCGGATAGTGGGCTATCCGTCGGAATTAAGCGGAGTAAATTGGTAAGTGTTCCGAGACGGCGACACCATAGCGGCGCCGGCCACGCCCCCCGGCCGCGGCGCGTTGGCCATCATCCGCCTGAGCGGCCCCGCCACCCGCGACGTCGCCGCTAAGGTCTTCCGCGCCCGCGCGGCCCCCACCCCCCGCGTCGCCCGCGTCGGCGACCTCGTCCACCCGGCCTCCGCCGAGGTCGTAGACCGCGCCGTCCTCGTCCTCTACGCCGCCCCCCACTCCTACACCGGCGAGGACATGGCCGAGTTCACCACCCACGCCGGCCCGGCGGTCCTCGAGGCCGCGCTCGAGGCCCTCTACGCCGCCGGCGCCCGCGCCGCCGAGCCGGGCGAGTTCACCTGGCGCGCCGTCGCCCACGACAAGCTCGAGCTGACGGCGGCCCAGGCCGTCGCGGACCTGGCCGACGCGCGCACCGCCCAGGCTCGAGCCGACGCCCTCCGCCGCCTCGCCGGCGACCTCTCCGAAAAAGTAAACGGCCTCCGCGGCCAGGTCCTCTCGGCTCGAGCGTCCGTCGAGGCCGCGCTGGAGTTCGAGCAGGAGGTCTCGGCCGAAAAGGTCCTGGCGCTGGTCGCCGCGGCTGAGGCCGGCGCCCGGGCCCTCGTCGCCTCGAGCCGCGACCGCGCCGCCCTCGTCGACGGCCTGGCCGTCGCCATCGCGGGCCGCCGCAACGTCGGCAAGTCCACCCTCTTCAACCGCCTGCTGGGCGAGGAGCGCGCCATCGTAACGCCCAAAGCCGGCACGACCACCGACCGCATCGACGCCCCGTACATAGCCGGGGGGATACTATTCCGGCTGGCCGACGGCGCGGGCGTAGAGGCGAAAGGCGCCGATGCCGTCGAGCAGGAGGGAATCCGACGCGCGCTCGCGTTCCTGGAGGAGGCCGCGTTCGTGATATGGCTGGACGACGGCACGGCGCCGCCGCCCCGCAAGGACCCGATGGTCCCACCCGAGAAGCTCATCCGCGCCGTGAACAAGTGCGACCTGCCGCTGGCGGCGGGTTGGCCGCAGGCGCTCGCGCGGAAGGGCCGCATCACGGTCTCGGCCAAGACGGGCCGCGGCGTCGACAAGCTCGTGGCGGAGCTGGTCCGGCGGGCGACGACGCGCGACGCCCCGGCCGCTGAGGGCCCCGCTAAGCTGTCGCTCTCGGCTCGCGAGCGGCGATTACTGGAAGAGGCGGCCGACGCGTTATACCGCGCCGGCGAGCACCTGCGCTCGAGCGCTATTGAGGAGCTGGGCGCGGAGGAGCTGCGCTTGGCGTCTGACGCGCTTGGCCGCATCGTCGGCGCCATCGACATCGACGAAGTATACGCCGAGATATTCAGCAGGTTCTGCGTTGGGAAGTGAAGGAGGAGAGATGATACTAGGAAAAACGAAATTGTGCGGTTTTAATAAAGCGGAACCGGAAAAAAACCCGGACTTTGCGAAGAGCCGGCGTTCGATAGTTCCGGGCGTTGCATATTCCATACTCCGCACGGAAAACCGGGTTTTTGGGATAATTTAAATCGATATCTTATTGAACCCAAAAGAAGTATCGTACTAAAAACTGGAGGAAAAGAACGGATACTCGATTGCAGGGGATTTATTTTCCCTAACGAAAAATTCGTATTTGAAAATAGGACGTTTAACGGAATTTTAGACTTATCAAGAGCTAAGTTTCCTAACCGGGTAATGTTCTCCGACGTAAAATTCGACAAAGGCGCAATATTTAAAGATACTAAATTAGCGGGTGGCGTCGATTTCGCGGAGACCGAATTCAGAGGCCCGGGGAGGTTTTTGAATACTAAATTTATAAAAGACGCGGCTTTTTATAAAACGCTATTTTTCGAAAGAACGACTTTTTCGGGGGCAGAAATTAACGAAGGTATTAGGTTTTTACTCACAGAGTTCGGCATAAGAACATTCAAAGAGGTTACCTTCGACCACGCATTTATCGTAGGCGGTTGCGAATTCGTAAAAAGCATTTTTCACGGCGAAGTCTCTTTCCAATCGTCGGTTTTCAAAGGTATAACACTAATCGAAGAAACCGAATTTAGGGAAAATGCCGACTTCTATGGCACGGAATTTAATGGGAAAGTATACTTTAAAAATATAGGGAAGTTAGCAAAAAAAAGGACTACCCTTCGCGAAGAAATAGTAAGGGGGGCAACCGAATTCATAGACATCGCGCCAAACATCACTTTCTCTAACGTTTCGTTAAGCCCCTATTCAACCTTATTTTTCGAAAACTTCGACTTAGGAGATTGTTCCTTCGCAGATACGCCAGCAATAAGCGAAGCGAATTTCAAAAAAGTACTTTGGCTAGGCAATGGTAAACCCAAGAGAAAACATACCCGTGACGAAGTATTAGCGGAACGCGGTTCAATACATTACGAAATTGCGGCCGAAGTTTATAGGCGTCTAAGGAAAAATTTCGAAGACAGGCTGTCCTACGCCGATGCGGGCGACTTCCATATAGGCGAAATGCACATGCGCCGGCTTGGACTGAGGCAAAAAGGTTGGAAACGGTTTTTCATTCTCACTTGGGTATTCTTACACCTCTACCGGATATTCGGTGGGTACGGCGAAAGCCTCCGGAATCCTATTATTTCCTTTATCGCCGTAGGTTTCGTTTTCGCTGGTTTGTGGTCGCTACTTGGTTTCCCTATCCCCATTGGAAATAAAGTAATAATAAGCCATAACCCGTTTTACGCGATCTTATTTAGTTTTAAAACGTTCCTGACATTACCCGGTAAACCTTTTTGCCTTGTCCAAGAATTCGTCGGCGCGTTCCAACGTGCTATCGGGGTCGGTATAATCACCCTCTTCATCCTCGCGCTACGGCGTGCGTTTAGACGTTAAGGGCGAGGTGCCGTCGGATGTAGAGAGGTGCCGTCGGGTGTTACCGCCCGACGGCCGGGCTGCAGGTAGTAACGCGCGCTGCCGCCCAGCCAACAAAAAGGTGGATACTATTATGAAGACGAGAAAAATCCTACTAGTTAGCGTCGCGGTTTTTAGCGCGGCTATCGTTTTAGGAGCCACAACGGATGCGGTATCACCTGAACTTGCGCGTAAAGCGGTACGTTGGCACATCGAAGATTTTTATTCTGAAGATTTGAAAGAAGGTTACCGGATAGAGGTTTCCGAACCGACAATATATTCCAATTTCGACCGGACGCTTAAATACTATGCTTTTTACCTCTATAACGGGCCGGGCGAAATGCCTTCTTGGAGCGAGTTAGAAAAACAAGCCGATGACGGAAGATTCGAAAAAGATAGATGGTTATATAATATCGTCATCAGCGGGACTAAAAAACTACCCCCGTTTTTTAGATTCGATTCAGGGCCGCCCCGCGTTATATCAAATAAAAAAATCGCAGGAGAGTTGCTCGAAAAGCAACACCCGAAAGGTAATTGGCGATTTGTTCGCGCTTTCATAGAAGGTATGGACGTATACTATATTTTCCGCTCGGGGAAAACCGAAGTGTTGACAGACATGTGTGGGGCAATCGTTAGACCGGAGAACGTTCGCGTGAAAATCGAATTAATAGAACAAGACGATATGGAGAGATGTCGGAAGGAATGGAACGAAATAGAGGCCTTCACCGAAAATAAGGCATTTTGGAATAATTCTTCGAAATAAAAAAAATTGGCGTTTCCCCCTTGCGGCAGGTGGTAACACCTGCCGCCACTCAATAAATATAATATATGTGGACCTACCCGCAGACGTATGACGTAATAGTCGTGGGCGGCGGCCACGCGGGAATCGAGGCCGCCCGGGCCGCGGCTAAGATGGGTTGCCGGACGTTGCTTTTAACGGGCCGCGTCGACACCATCGGCCTGATGTCCTGCAACCCCGCCGTCGGCGGCTTAGGCAAAGGGCCCCTCGTCAAAGAGGTCCACGCCCTCGGCGGCGCGATGGGGTTGCTGGCGGACGCCGCCGCGGTTCAGGGCCGCGTCCTCAACCGCTCCAAGGGCCCCGCCGTCCGCGGGACCCGCCTCCAATGCGACCGCGACGACTATCGCAAGCGCGCGCGGCGCCTCGTCGAGGCCGCGGCCAACGTCGACCTCCGCCAGGCGACCGTTACCGCAATAACTGCGGGCGACGCGGGTGTCGAGGGCGTCGTCGCCGGCGACATCTTATTCCCCGCGAGGCGCGTCGTCCTCACCCCCGGGACGTTCCTCAGCGGCTTACTGCATTTCGGCATGCGGCAAGAGGCGGGGGGCCGCGTCGGCGAGCCGCCCGCCGCGGCCTTGTCGGACTCGCTCCGGGGGCTGGGCCTCAAGCTCGGCCGCCTCAAGACCGGCACGCCGCCCCGCGTCAAGGCCAGCTCGGTAGATTTAGACAAAACGCAAATCCAATACGGCGACGAGCCTTGCCCCGCGTTCACGAAGCCTTATTTGAAAATAAAACAGCTCCCCTGCTACATAACTTATACCAACGAGCGGACGGCTAAGCTCCTGACGGACAACCTGGACCGCTCTCCCCTATTTCAGAAGGTCATCGTCGGCGTCGGGCCAAGGTATTGCCCGTCCATCGAAGATAAAGTGGTGCGCTTCGGCCGCGAGCGCCACCAGCTCTTCCTCGAGCCCGAGGGCCGCGGCCTTGACGAGTTCTACGTCAACGGCTTCGCGACCAGCATGCCGATAGACGTCCAGGAGGCAGCGCTCCGGACCGTCCCCGGCCTGGAGGAGGCGTGGATGACGCGCGCCGGTTACGCCGTCGAGTATGACTTCATCCCGCCGCGCCAGCTCGAGGCGACGCTGCAGGTCAAAGCGGTCCCCGGCCTTTACTGCGCCGGCCAGATAAACGGGACCTCCGGTTACGAGGAGGCCGCGGCGCAGGGGCTGGTCGCGGGCATCAACGCCGCGCTCAGCTGCCGCGGCGACGAACCTTTTATGCTCCGCCGCGACGAGGCCTACATAGGCGTCCTCGTCGACGACCTCATCACGAAGGAGCACGTCGAGCCGTACCGCATGTTCACCGCCCGGGCGGAGTATCGCCTGCGCCTCCGCGAGGACAACGCCGACGACCGCCTCCTCGACTACGGCTGCAAGTTCGGCCTGGTTAAGGCGGCGCGGCGCCGCGCGCTGATTAAATTCCGTAAAGAGGTAAGCGCCCTGCGGAAGACGCTGGAGGAAAGGAAGATAGGCGAGGGCTCGAGCCGCAAAGCGGCGGCCGAGATGCTCAAACGCCCCGAGGTAACTATGGAATCTTTAACAGAAGCGGTGCCCGAAATATCGAACTCAGCCGAGGCGGCGCGGGCGCGCGTCGAGACGGATATAAAATACGAAGGGTACCTCCGGCGCCAGGAGGAGGACGCCGCGGCGCTCGCGGCCTACGAGGAGGCGGCGCTTCCGGAAAACCTGGATTATGAAGGCGTTGCGGGCATCTCGAGCGAGGCGCGCGAGACGCTCACGCGCGTGCGGCCGGCGACGCTCGCCCGGGCGGCGCGGCTCCAGGGCGTCACGCCCGCGGATTTGATAATCTTATTGCGGTTTATCAAAGGAAAACGCGGTTGACAGCCGCCGCGGCCGGAGTTAATATGCCGACGTGACCACGCGAGCAGCTCGAGCCGACGTCGGCTTTTTTATCGATAAATACCTGGCCGGAATCGCCGAAAATGGGCGGGAAAAGCTAAAAAAGCTGGCCGCGTTGCACGAAAAATATCGGAAAAGGGCGCGGCTCTCGGCGCGACTCGAGCCGGAATCGTACGTCGTGCATTTGGTCCTGGACAGCTTAAAATTGCAAGAGCTCGCGCCGCCGGGGCCGGGCGAAAGCGTGGCCGACGTGGGCTCCGGCGGCGGCTACCCGGGCCTCCCGCTCGCCATCGTACGCGGCGACTTAAGAATTACGCTTGTGGAGCCGTCGCCGCGCAAGGCGGAATACCTTCGGCTGGCCGCGGCCGAGCTCGCGTTGGGGAATGTGGCCTTTGACGCGCGGCCCGCAGAGGACCTGGCCGGGGCGGCCTTCGACGTGGCGTGCGCGAAGGCACTGGCTCGAGCCGAGGCGGCGCTCAAGTTAATGTTGCCATTAGTCAAAGCGGGCGGCCGGGCGGTACTCTTTCTGGGCGACGTCGCCGACGGAAGGTTGGCGGATGTGGAGGGGGAAGCACGCGCCGCCGGCGGCCGGCTGGCCGACGTATATAAATACGACCTGCCGACGCTAGCCAAATCGCGCCTCCTCGTCGAGGTAATTAAAAATTAGGTTTCACGTGAAACACGGCCGGTAACGTTTCACGTGAAACGTAGCCGCTGAGATGAAGAAGTTCGTCGCCATCGCGAACCAGAAGGGCGGCGTCGGCAAGACGACGACCGCGGTCAACCTCGCCGCGGCGCTCGCCGCCGCTGAGCGGCCCGTCCTCCTGGTGGATATCGACCCCCAGGCCAACGCCACCTCGGGCCTGGGCATCGACCGCGACGCGCTCGAGGCCACGACGTACGAGCTCCTGTTGGGCGAGGCCAGCCTCTCCGACATAACGGTCGAGGCCGGCGTCCCGGGCCTTAAGCTCGCCCCCGCCCACCCCCGGCTGGTGGGCGCCCAACTCGAGCTCGCCGAAGGGGAGGGCCGCGAGCGGCGACTCGAATTTAAATTAAAAGAGATCACGAACGAATACGACTACGTGCTCATCGATACGCCGCCCTCGCTGGGGCTGTTGACGATTAACGCCCTCGTGGCCGCGGAGTCGGTCCTCCTCCCCATCCAGTGCGAATACTACGCGCTGGAGGGCGTGGGCCTGTTGATGGAGACGCTGGCGCTGGTCCGGGAGCGGTTGAACCCGTCGCTCGACGTCGGCGGCGTCCTGCTCACCATGTACGACGGCCGGACTAACCTGTCGGCGCAGGTGGCGGCCGAGATCCGGCGCTACTTCGGCGCCGCCGTCTTCCGCACCGTCATCCCCCGCAACGTGCGGTTGGCGGAGGCGCCCTCCTTCGGCCTGCCGGTGCTTTTGTACGACGCCGCCTCGAGCGGCGCCCAAGCGTACCTCGCCCTCGCCCAGGAGGTGCTCCACGATGGCCGCTAAGAAAGTCTTGGGCCGGGGTCTGGAGGCGCTGATTCCGCCCGGCGCCGCCGAAGCCGCCGTGGTGCGGGAAATCGCGGTGGACTTGCTCCAGCCGAACCCGCGCCAGCCGCGCCGCCGTTTCGGCGCCGACGAGCTCGCCGATATGGCCGCCTCTATCCGCGAACACGGCGTCTTGCAGCCCCTCCTGGTGCGCCGCGCCGGCAAAGGGTACGAGGTCGTCGCCGGCGAGCGCCGCCTCCTCGCCGCCCGCCGGGCCGGCCTGAAAACGGTCCCCTGCGTCGTCCGCGCCGTCGCCGACGACATGATGCTGCCGCTGACGCTGGTCGAAAATCTGCAGCGCAACGACCTGAACGCGGCGGAAGAGGCGTCGGCCTTCAAGGTCCTGGTCGACGAGTACGGCCTGAGCCACGAGGCCGTCGCCCGGGGCGTGGGCAAAAGCCGCGCCGCCGTCACGAACGCGCTGCGCCTGCTCGAGCTCGCGGCGCCGGTTTTAGCCATGGTGGAGGAGGGCAAACTGACCGCGGGCCAGGCGCGGCCGCTCGTCGGCGTCGAGCCGAGGTCGCGGCAAATAGCACTCGGCCGCCGCATCGCCCGGGAGGGCCTTTCGGCGCGGCAGGCTGAGGCCCTGGCAAAGAGGGCGGCGCCCCAGCGCCCCCGCCGCCGCGGCGCGGCAGCCCCGTACCTCGACGACCTGGCCGAAAAACTCGAAAAGTTATGGGCGACGAAAGTAACTATAACCGGGTCGGCTAAGCGCGGCGCTATCAAAATCCACTACTACAGCGCCGACGATTTAAACCGTCTGGCCGAAGCGATGTTGCACAAGGGCCCCCCGTAGATGCCGACGCGCAACGTCCTCGCGATGATATTCGCTGGCGGCAGCGGCGACAACCTACTCGCCCTCTCCCGGGTGCGCACCAAGGCGTCGGTCCCGTTCGCGGGCCGCTACCGCCTTATCGACTTCACCCTCTCCAACTGCATCCACTCCGGCATAACCGACATCGGCGTGCTTACGCAATACCTCCCGGCGTCGTTGAAGGCGCACGTCGGCATCGGCAAGCCGTGGGACCTCGACCGGCGCGACGGCGGCATTCGCCTGCTCGAACCCTACCATCGCGGCGGCGACCTCCACTGGTACCAAGGAACGGCGGACGCGTTGGCGCAAAACGTCGAAATCATCGACCACGACCGTTTCGAACACGTCGTCGTTACGTCCGGCGACCGCGTCTACAAAATGGATTACCGGCCGGTTTTCGACTTCCACGCCGCGGCGGCCGCCGCCGTTACAGTCGTCGTAAAAAAAATGCCGGCCGCCCGGGCGAGCCGATACGGCGCGGTCCAGGTAGCCCGCGGCAACACCGTGACGGCGTACGGCCAAACCGCCCCCGCCGACGGGCCGCCGTATGTCTCGCTGGGATTATACGTGTTCGACCGCCCCTTCCTGGTAGAGAAATTGCGGCGCATGAGAAGCGGCGGCGCAGACCTCGTAAAAGAAATAATCGTGCCCGCCGTCGCGGAAGGCACCGTCGTCGCCTACCGCCATCACGGCTACTGGGCCCTCATAGATACCGTGGACGACTACTACGACGTAACCTTCGAGTGTTTGACCGAAAAGTCGGCCTGTTACCTCGACGACCCAAGCTGGCCCATATATACCAAATTGCCGGACGACCCGCCGGTGAAATTCGGGCCGGAGGCCGAAGTAGAGGGTTCGCTCATAGCCGACGGCTCGATAATCAACGGCCGCGTCGAGAGTTCGGTATTGTTCGGCCGCGTTTACGTCGAGGCGGGGGCCCGCGTAAAGGGCTCCGTCGTGATGAACGGCACCCGGGTGGGCCCCGGCGCGTCGCTGGACCGGGCGATACTGGATAAATCGGTAACCGTAGGCCCCGGCGCCCGCGTCGGCGCCGACCTGGGCGAGCCGAGGCCCAACGAGAATTTCCCCCAACAGCTGAGTTGCGGCATCACGCTGGTCGGCAAAAGGGCGGATATCCCCGCCGGCTTCGCCATAGGACGGAATTGCCTCGTCGACGCCGGCGTCGGCGAAACGACGTTAAGGCGTTTCGCCGACGGCGCCATGCTCAACGGCACTTCCGCCGGCGTTGTCGGTTAAAAAATTTTTTAAATTAACGCCCGTAATTAATTAAGTATCGCGGCTTTACTGAAAAAAAACTTGACAAGCGCCGCGGCGTGTTTTAACTTTTGGAAGTAACTTCAAGGGTAAATCCCGGCGGCGCCGACGGCTAAGCCAGGGCGGTAGTGATTCGGGGAAAGGCGCGATTCGAAAGGCAAGGACGCCGTTCCGCCGTACGGAATGGCTAACCGACGTAAACGACAACCTCAAACCGGAGGTGACTTAAGATGAAGCGGGTATGTATGGTATTCCTAGCGGCCGTCTTAGCCGCGGCGTGCGGGAGCTACGCGACCACCGGATGGATAGCATACAAAAATCCCCCCACCGAGAAAGACATCTACGCCGTAACGTTCATCAACGCCGACGACGGTTGGGCCGTGGGATATTGGGGAGAAATCCTCCGCTACCGCGACGGCAAATGGACCATCAACTACACCTGGCCGACGCAGTTCCTCCAGGATATATCTTTCGGCGGCACGAACTTCGGCCTCGCGGTGGGCGACCAGGGAAACGGCGCCGTTTACAACGGGACCAAGTGGTCCGCGGCTAACACGACTACGACCCGCAACGTCTACGGCGTCGCGATACCGCCCGGGCAAAGCCAGGTCGCCTGGGCCGTGGGCGACCGCGGCGACGTTTTCCGTTGGACCGGCGGGAATAAAGGGTCCTGGAGTCGCTGGGAGATCGGAACGCTCGCCCCTCTCCACGACGTATACTTCTCAAGCCAAACCGACGGCTGGCTCTGCGGCAATAACGGCAGGATTTACCACTTCACAGGCGACAACTGGAGCCCGGTCAACGCCGCGACGACGACGATCTTCTTCACCATCTTCGCCCTCTCCGAGGACAACGTCTGGGTGGCGGGCGCGGGCGGCCAAATCTACCACTACGAAGGCGTAAGTTGGGTCCGGGTCTCCACGCCGATTACCGCCAACATTCGCGAAATGGCGTTCACCGGCCCGACCTCGGGTTGGGCGGTATGCGACGGCGGCACCGTGCTCCGCTACGACGGCGTTAATTGGAAGCAGGTAAGCACCAACCCGAAGACGACCGAGAGCTTCTCCGGCCTCTATATGCTCGACGCCCAAAACGGCTGGGCCGTCGGCACCAAGGGGACCATTTACGAATACCGGAACTTCCCCGGCGTCGCGCCAGCGTCGTTGGGAAAGGTCAAGGCGCTGATGCGCTAATCGCGCCGTCGGTTGCGCTCGCGAAAAAGCGGCCCGGAAGGGCCGCTTCTTTTATTTGAACACCTAACGCTCAAGGAATTTTAACCGTATATATACCGAAAGCCTTAAATTCCCACGCGCGCCAAGAACCGAATACCACCCGCCCGTCCGGCAACCACCTCGCGACGTCGTCGCGTATCTTCGCGGGGTCGGGATTATATAAAGCTTGTTCCCACCGGCGGGCCTTCAAATCTAAAACCCAATTGCCCGAAATACGGGGCCGCCCGGCGTCGGTACGAAAAGTTATCTCGAATAAAAGACGGTCACCCGAGGGCGAAATGCCTAGCAAATGAGCGGGGCTAACGTCGCTTTCAAATCTATAAATGTCTCCGATTAAGCGCCCTTCCAGGTCGATGATAGAAACCACTTCGTCCGTACCCACGGCGCGGTTAATAACTAGCCGGCCCCCCGACGGCAGCCAGGCAGCGAAAGCAGCGGCCTTATTATTTTCAGTCGTAGTTACGTATACTGGTTTCTCGCTTAAAAGGTCGTAATAGTAAATGTCCATAATGCCGCTCTGTGCCCGGTCGGCGCCGAATAATATCTTAGTACCGTCGGGCGACCACCCGTACGGGCCGCAACCGTAACGGGACCAGTATAACGGCCGGTCGCCGGTCCCGTCGCGGCATACCAACCATACACCGCCGACCCCTTGTTTTGGGTACGTAATCCACTGGCTATCGGGCGACCATATCGGTATGCCCGCTTTAGTGGTTATAATCCGGTCCCGGCCCGTATCGAAATTATATACGTTCAACTCCATCTCGGCGCCCGTTTCGCTCACGTACGCAAGCTCCTTTCCGTCGGGCGAGAGGTCGAACCAACTGCGGAAATCGAAGATGCGGACGCGGCCGTCGGCGCCGGCCTCCGGGATAAACATATAAAACGGGCCCTCGTCGCGGCAAGACAAAAGGAGCGCGGCCGCGACGGCCGCGCTCTTGACTAATCTCAAGCGTATTCCCGCGAGGTTAACCATAAGTTATTAGCGCGCCACGACGACTTTTATCGCGAACCTATCGCGGCCGGCGGAAGCCGTAATAACGTAAACGCCTGGGGGAACCCTCGTGCCTCCTCGAGCCGTTAAATCCCAGTTCAGGCCGTAATTGCCGCCGCTAGTCGGTGCGGTAAGTGCATTAACGCAACGGCCGCTTAAATCGTAGACCTTTAACTCGACCGCGGCCGCGGCGTTATCGTAACCCAAGAAGCCGGTTACTTTTATCGGCCCTTGGGCCGGGTTAGGATAGCAACGGAGGTAAGGACGCTCACGCGCGCCGAAACATTCGGCGGCCGCCGGGGCGTCGGGCCCGGCGGCGGCTAAAAGCTTACCCGGGCGCCGACCTTCGTCCCTCGCGTAAGCGAAAGCCAAGTCGCACGCGTTCTCTAAATTAACGCGGCCGTAACCGAAATACTGGTCGACTCCCGGCGGCCCTATATCCACGCACGACGCGTGAAGGATGGGGCGGACCCATTGTTCAATAAGCCCGGCCGGCGGGTCAAACGCCCACGGGCAGCCGGCTACGATTATAGCACATATACCCGAAACGTGTGCCGCGGCAAACGACGTACCCCCTACGTCGGGGTTCTCTTCGTCGGTCCATTCGTGATATATATCGCCCTGAGGCGGGCCGCCCTTAAAGCAACTACAGGGCGGGGTTCTCGTAGTACTCCATATATGTAGCCCCGGCGCGGTGCACTCCGTATCCCAACCGTAACTCGACATAGGCGCTAAGTTATTCCAGGGAGTTAAACCGGTTACGGCAATGCACTGCGGAAGGGACGCCGGGTAGAAAAGTACGTCGTTGCCCAGGTTGCCCCGAGCCGCGACCATAACGACGCCCATTTCGTACGCGCCTTCGCACGCTTTGTGGAGGAACCCCGAATACGTGGTTTGGCCGAGCGAGAAATTTAAGACGTCGGCCCCGTTTAACGCCGCCCATATGATCCCGACTCCAAAGGCCTCGTCTTCGAAACCCACCGCGTGGCACTCGGTACCCCTGATTATACCTATACGGCAAACGTTCCAATATAGACCCGCTACGCCGAAATAATTATCCGTATGCGCGCCTATTATCCCGGCGACCATCGTACCGTGCCCGCAATAATCTTCAGGGCTTTCGTCGCCCTCGACTAAATCCCACGATAAGTTGTAATCTATCCGATTCGTGACGTCCGGGTGGTAGTACTCGTACTCTCCCCACCAATCCTCGACGCAACCGGTATCGAAAATCGCTACCCTAGGCCAAAAACCCACCGGCGGCGGGAAAGGGTTCCAATATTTTTCCCACGCTTGGGGGCAATTTATGTCAACCCCAGCGTACCCGTATTCGCCGTAGTCGTTGTCTAAGTTCCACTGTTTGAAAACGTTTCCGTATGGCGGGAACATATACGGGTCGTGCGGATATAGGCCGCAAACGTAGCCGTAGTAATTCGGCTCGGCTAAGTCCACGTTCGGGTCTTTTTTGTATTCGCCGGCTACTACCTTCGGGTCGTAGCGCTTATCGAATTCGATATGGTAATAGGTGTCGTAACGGAACTTTTCCATTACCCCGAGCCAGTGGCGCCACTCCCATTTCCCTTGGGGATGGCGAATAGGCTCTGTCGGTAGGAAATCGTATATCGGGTAGATTTTTGTAACGCCATATTTCGTATTCAACTTATTTACGTTCGGGTATTGGGTCTCTAGGAAGTTCTGCCCGCCGCCCTGCAACACGTCTTTGAACTTAACCAATATCACGCCTGGTTCGTAACTAGTGCCCGCGTAAACGTTAGGGGTCGTAGTTATTATTACGCCTACGACCCCAAAGGTTACTATTAACCTACGCATCTCCGACCTCCTTGTCAATAATTGAAGCCCCTTGTTAAAAACCTAACCCCTTTCTACGATTAAAATCTACACACCCCCCCCCGTTCTATTTGTCAAGTGTTTTTTTATATATTGTGGTTCCCATATAATAATGGCACAAGCGGTTCCCGAATAATAATGTCACATCA
>CAZLXP010000054.1:0-16834 GCA_964563535.1 uncultured bacterium
CACTCGCGCGGCCGAGATCCGTCGCGAGCTGGGAATCCCCCGCGACGCGCCCGTGCTCGGCTACGTCGGCCGGCTCACCCGGGATAAGGGCGTTCCCGAGCTGGTGCAGGCATTCAACCTCCTGCGCCGAGGTTTTCCCGACCTGCGCTTGCTGGTCGTGGGGCCGTTCGAGAAAGGCGACGCCGGCGTCGTCCTCCTGCCCACCGATGGCACCGAAATTACCCTCCCCTATACGCTGCTCGAAGGCAAACTATATAAGTTGACCGTCAGCGGGACGTACGTCGGCGCGGGCGACGGCCGGCGCTACGACGCCGAGTACGTAACCCAAAGCGACCCATTTGACACGCCGCGCTCGTCGCTGGTCATAGACGACCGCCTCGCCGCCGCCGACCTTCGCGACGAGGCCAACCACCGCTACACGTATTACGTCGCCGGGCGCGGCCGCGCCGTTCGCCTCCGCCTGACGGATTGGCTCACCCCCAGCGGCCCGGAGGGCGGTTACTTCGACAATGAAGGATTTCTTGAGGCAACGCTCGAGGAAGCCGATTTCCGGTTTTACGCCGAAGACGACCCGGGAAGGCAAACGCCCGCCACCGTCTTCTGTTACTCGCTCGAGCCGCCGCCCCGGCCCGGCGACGTCGTGCGGCTGGAGATATTCGGCCGCGAACCCGGCGACGGCCGCGGGAAAGTTTTCGAAACCGCGAGCGACAACTACGTAGACCCGGCGGCGGGTTCGCCGCTGCGGCTCGGCAAAGCGCCCGTAAATAAATTTACGTGGTACGGCGTCGCCAACCGGGGGCCCCGCGCGTACCAGCCGCTGCCGCCGGGCCTATACGACGCCCGGCTGTCGGTTAAAGCGGGCCGCGACGTCTTCTACGCCTTCCCCCCCGACGTCAAGTCGCAATTCCTTACCGTCGCCGTATTGCCGGCGTCGTCGGACCCGCGCTATAACCCTCAGCCGGTAATTCCCAAGGACGACGGCGGCCGCAACGAGTTTCCTTATTACAGCCCCCGGGCGGCCCACCCCATCCTGGGCCCCATCGCCGGCGTGGAGAATATCTACGCCCTGGGCGAAGAATTCGACGAACCGGCTTTCCTCTACTACTCGCCGGCCGTCGCCTCCGGCGCCGTCTTCTACGTCAAACGCGCCGTCAACCTGGCGCTGGCGACGCTGGCGGAATGCGACCCGGCGTACGAATATACGCCGCTCCGGAACATCTCCGGCGCCTACGACGACGAGCTGGTCGCCAAACTCGTCGAGCTCCGCCGGCGGCTGCCGTACGATACTTCCGCCGAGGAACGCGTCCTCGACGAGGTGGACAACCTACCCCCCGCCCGGGGCTACGCCGCGACCGACGAGGAGCTGGGCCGCATCATCGGCCAACCCACGCTCCGCCACCTGTTGAACCAGGAATTTACCATCGCCGGTTTCCCGCTCGAGCTCCCCTTACGCGAATTCGACAACTTCAAGGCGTACGACGAAAATGACCCCTCCCATAGCCTTTACCACACCTTCCGGGAAGTGGGGAGCCGCGTCAACGCCGAAAGCCGGCGCTACGGCCCGCCGCCCGCGGAGGGCGCGCCGACCCCCGGCAAAAGATACGACCCGTCCGACGACGACTTCGTGGCCCTCCTCATGGCCATATCTTACCAGGAATGCGGCTTCGTCCACACGCTGGCGGACGGCTTATGCTACCGCGTGGGCCGCGGCCGGGGTTCGGCCACCGGTTACATGCAGTGCACCGCCGACCTCATTAAGGGGACCAACTTTAAAATAACCTTTCCGACGCGCGACGGCCTGGTCGCCACCCGCGTAAACCGCCTGCCGTATAACTCGCGCTACGCGGTCCGCAACGTCGCCCGCTTCAACGTCGAGATCGGCGCGCAATTCTTGCGGGAGGTCGTCGACCAGGCCAACGCCGCGTCGTTCGGCAAAGATTTCGCCCGGGCCGCGACCGGCGACGGCGTATTGTCGTGGGCGTCGACGGAGGGACGCGTCAACCGCGTCAAGCTCGCGGGCGCGATGTATAACGCCGGTCCGGCCGCGGTCCGCGTCATAATATCCGAAATCTACGACGACCCGGCGACGCCGGGCCGGAACGAAGGAATAGATTACTTCCTGGACGATTGCGGCGGGGACCTCGCGCCGTTTATGGCGCGGTTCCGGAAAGACCTTTACGAATTCTCGCGCGGCCGCAAGAAATTCCCCGTTCAAAAACTAGGCCCCGCCGGGGCCGAAAAGCTCCAGCGGCTCATTCGGTGGCTCGGCCCCTTTTGGCACGGTAAAAACGAAGGGCTCAGCTGGGAGGAGGCGGCGCTCATGAAACTCGACCGCGAGGTCATACCCTACATCGACGGCGTCGCGACGAACTTCGTCCTCTTCCGCGAAAACGGCGCATACTATTTCAAGAACCGGAACTTCTACGGCCTGTGGCACCGGCCGGGGCGGGTCCCGGGTTTGGCGGACGTCATTAAGCCGGCGCGCGGTATCCGCCGCCGGCCGTCATAATCGAAGCCGCCGCCCGGGCCCTTATGCTACGGCGTCCGGCCGAGCTCGGCGGCGCTCGCCGGCGCGAGCGAGTAACCCTCTCCCAACTTAAAATCGATCGTCTCGTCGAGCGTAATAACGTTCCCCCTTTTCACGATAACGTGGCGACGCCCGAGCGGGACGCTAAGGCCCTCGGCCGGCGCGTCCGCTACGTAATGGCCGTCGATGAAAATCTTACCGCCGGCACCGCCCACCGCCAAGATCGCCGCCGGCCCCCCCACGGCCGCGGCGACGTCGACCTTGGTGGACTCGAGTTCGGCCGCGACCTCGAGGGCGAGGTCGGTCCCCGCGGCGTAGGCCGGCTCGGCGTACTCGTACTTCGGCAAACGGGCCACGGCCCAACGGACGCCGTAGATTACGAAAACGGCGAGCGCCCCGGCCACCGCGACGATGACGACGCTGCGCCGCCGACGCAGCCGGTGGCTCAGCCGTCGCTCCCGAATCTCGTAACCGGCCTCGAGCTCTTTTTGAATAAAGGGGTCCTGCGACACGTCGGGGGGAGGGGAGGGCCCTTCCCGCCGCACCCTCTCCCGGGTCGCCGCCAAGGCCTCCTCGAAATAGCCCGGCTTCTCGCCCGTCGCGGGTTGGACGTCGTAGACCTCTATCTCGACGTCGCCCCCGCCTTCAGCTACGAGGGCCGCGCCGCATTCCGCGCACGTGTTTGCGCCGTCCGGGTTCTCGGCGCCGCATAAAATACACCGTTCGCCCATCTCTAAACGCGCCCTTCTATCCTGAAACCCGGGCCGGCGCGCCCGCGGCGGCGAAACGCGCCAACAGCTCCAACGCAACGTCCTCGAGCCGCGCGCCGTCGGCCACGGCGAAAGTCACCAGGGTCGCGCCGCCGCGCCCCGCCTTAACGTCGATTCCGGTCACGGCCGCGGGGAGTTCGGCCGAAGATACGCTCTCGAACCGACCCTTGCCGAATTCCAACGTCACGCCCGGGCCGCCAACGTTGACGACGGCGGCGCCCGCCCGGCCCCCCCACAGACTTAGGCGCCGCACGGTCAACAGATGGTCGACCGCCGCCGGACGCGGCCCAAAACGGTCGCGGAGCTCTTCCGCCAGCGTCTCCACCGCGGCGTCGTCGGCCGCTTCGCTCAAACGGCGGTAGACGCCCAGCCGCTGCCTCTCGTCCGGAATATACGACGCCGGGATAAAGGCGTCAAGGTCCACGCGCACGTTGACTTCGGCCGGCGCCGTTACCTCTTCCCCTTTCAGCTTGGCGACCTCGGCCGTCAATATGCGGGTATAGAGGTCGAGGCCGACGGCGGCCACGGCGCCGCTCTGTTCCCGCCCGAGCAGATTCCCGGCGCCGCGGATCTCGAGGTCCCGCATCGCGAGGCGGAAGCCGGACCCGAGTTCGGTGGCGTCCTTGAGGGCGGCGAGCCTCTGGCGCGCCGCGTCGGTGAAGGCGTGGCTCGGCGGCGTGAGCAAGTACGCGTACGCCCGGGCGTGGGAGCGACCCACCCGCCCCCGCAGCTGATGGAGTTGGCTCAAGCCGAAACTGTCGGCCCGGTTTATTACGATCGTATTTACGTTGGGAAAATCGAGCCCCGCCTCGATTATGGCCGACGAAACCAACACGTCGAATTTGCCGCCGGCGAAATCGTGCATGACGCGCTCGAGCTCGGCCTCTTTCAGGCGGCCGTGGGCGACGCCGAACCGCGCCTCGGGCACCAGCTGGCGCAAGTAATCCGCCACCCCGTCGATGGTCTTCACCCGGTTGTGGACGAAGAACACCTGGCCGCCGCGGCCGAGTTCGCGGGCGATGGCCTCGGCGATGAGGTCCTCGTCGAAGGGCGCGACGACGGTGTGAATGGGCAAACGCTCCAACGGCGCGGTCCCGATAAGCGAGAGGTCCCGCAGGCCGGCGAGCGCCATATGGAGGGTCCGGGGGATGGGCGTGGCGGTCAGCGTCAGGACGTCGACCAGCTTTCGCATCTCCTTGATGCGTTCCTTGTGGGCCACGCCGAAATGCTGTTCCTCGTCTACGACCAGCAGGCCGAGGTCGGCGAACGACACGTCGCGCGACAACAGGCGGTGGGTCCCGATGACGACGTCGACCTTGTGCGCCGCGAGGCCGGCTATTATGTCCTTCTGCTCGGGGGGCCTTTTAAAACGGCTCAGCATCTCGACCCGCACGGCGAAGGGGCCCAGCCGCTCGCGGAACGTCGCGAAGTGCTGGTCGGCCAGCACGGTCGTGGGAACGAGGACCGCGACTTGCTTGCCGTCCGCCACCGCCTTGAGGGCGGCGCGCACGGCCACTTCCGTTTTGCCGAAGCCGACGTCGCCGCACACCAACCGGTCCATCGGCTTGGGGGTCGCCATATCCCGCGCCACTTCTTCGACGGCGCGCAGTTGGTCCGGCGTTTCGACGTAGGGGAAGGTCTCGGCGAGGTCCAGCTCCCACGACGGCTCGCCGGCGAAGGCGTGGCCGGCGCGAGCGGCCCGCGCCGCGTAGATCTCGATTAACTTGCGGGCCATCTTCTCGGCGGATTTCTTGGCGCGGGCGCGGGCGCGCTGCCAGGAGGCGCCGCCCAAACGGTCGAGCGCCCGGTGGCGCGGGTCGCCGCCCACGTATTTGTATACGACGCGCAGATTGTAGACCGGCACGTACAGGCGGTCGCCGCCGTCGTAGGCGAGGGTGATAAACTCCTCCCGGTGGTCGCCCACCCGGAGGGCGACCAGCCCTTCGAAACGCCCTACGCCGTGGTCGGCGTGGACGACGAGGTCGCCGGGCTCGAGGTCAAAGGCCGAGGCGACCTTCACCGCTTCCTCGCCCGGTTCGAAGCGAGGGGGCCGGCGTCGGCGGGCCGCGGGCCTGCGCCCCAATACCTGCCGGGCCGGGAATACGGCGAGGCCGACGTCGTCCCAGATGAAACCCCGCCGCGACGGCTTGACGTCGTACCGGAACGCCAGGCCGCCGGCGTGGCCGGCGATTATATCGCGGAACCGCTCGCGCTGCTCGGGACGCTCGACGTGCACGACGGCTTCGCCCCGGCGCCGGAACGCGCGCACTTCGTCCACGAACAAATCGAGGCGGCCGGCGAGGTGGTCGACTTCCCGGGCCCGGAAATTCGCCCCCCCCTTCGCCGCGCCCGGCTGTATGGTCAGGACGTTACCGCCGGCCCGAGCGAACGCCGTCCGGAATTTCTCGAAATCCACCAAAATTTCGTCGAGGCGGGGAAACGGGAACGACGGCGCGGCGGGCGCCCCGCCGACTTCCACGGCGGCCGCGACGGCGTCGGCGTCGTAGAGGACCAACAGCGGCGGTTTCGCGAAGTAATCGGCGACGGTGGCCGTCTCGTCGAACAGAAAGGGGAGGAGGTTCTCTACGCCGTCGAAGTACCGGTAAAGGTCCAGCGCCTCGTAGGCTTCCGCGGCGGCGTCGGCGCCGAAGCGCTCGCGGATAATCCGGACGGCGCGGCTCAGCCGCTCGGGGGAGAGCACAACCTCGCGCGGCGGGTAGATTACAAGCTCGGGCAAAGGCTCCGCCCGGCGCTGACTCCAGACGTCGAAAGTCCTGATGGATTCGACGGCGTCGCCGAAAAGCTCCAGCCGCGCCGGCGCGTCGGCGCCCGCGGGGAAGATGTCCAATATGGCGCCCCGCCGCGCGAACTGCGCCGGCCCCTCCACCATCCCGACGCGCTCGTACCCGAGCCACGGCAAATGCTGCTCAAGCTCGGCC
The DNA here is from genome assembly GCA_964563535.1 of uncultured bacterium. GTDB lineage: Bacteria > RBG-13-66-14 > B26-G2 > WVWN01 > WVWN01 > WVWN01. Next base: position 6,237 of record CAZLXP010000054.1, read on the forward strand.
GGGTCCAGCGTGTCGCCCACCGCCCAACGCCGGACCGCGCGCGCCAGCTCCCGGGCCGGCGGCAACCGCCTCCCGAACGCCGCCGCCGACGCCACGCACCACGCCCGCTCGCCGGCCAAAGACAATAGGGCCTTGACCCGCGACGCCGACGTCTCCAAGCTCGGCGATACCGGCTTCAGCGGGACGACGTTGTAGGGCTCCAGCAACACCCCTTCCTCGCCGGCGTAGCTCCACGCGTCGGCGGCAAAAGTTTCCGCCTGCTCCGGCGTCGGCAGCAGCGCGAGTATGGGCGCCCCGAGTTCGCGGCGGAGCGCGGCGACGAATAGCGCCGCGGCGCCGCCCGCCAGGCCGCCCACGGCCACGGCCTCGCCGCGCCCCGCCCGGAGCGTCGCGGCGACGTTCCGGAAGACGGCGTGCCCGGCTACCCTCTCGACGTAATCCATCGGCTCACCGGTTAAAACCATATCGACCCTTATTATATAACATATTTTATTTGAAAAGGGTAAGGCGCTTCGGCCTTACTCCTTCCCGCTTGACTGGGCAAGGCGTTATGTTATGCTTGCGGGACCATGGCCCCGATGAAGCGGCGCATCGCGAAGAATACCACGGCCCTCTTCGCCACCCGGATAATAAACCAGGTGGCGGGCTTTTTACTCGTCGTCTACGCCTCCCGGCGGTTGGGGGTCGAAGACTTCGGCAAATACTCCTTCGTCGTCGCGCTATACCTGGTTTTCGAGCTGATATCCTTCTTCGGCCTGCAAAACTTTCTGCCGCGCGAGATAGGGCGCCGGCGCGAGGACGCCGGGAAGTACTTCGTGCACGCCGCGGCGCTGGTGGGGGGCGTCGCGCTGCTGCTTGTCGCGGTGATGAACGGCGCCGCCGCGGCCTACGGCCTCGCCCGGGACACGTACGTGGCGGCGGTCATCGCCTCCGTCGGCCTCGTCCCGGCGTCGTTGGGGGCCGCCGCGGAATCCACTTTCATCGGCATCGAGAGGGCCGAATTCATTACCCTCCTCACCTTCGTCAAGCGCACGCTGGTCACGGCGGCTAGCATTTGGGTCCTATGGCTCGGATACGGCGTCGTAGCGCTGCTTGTGGTCCGGGCGGCGGTGGAGTTCGTGTCGGCGGGGTTCTCGGTGCCGCTGTGCCTCTGGCAAACCCGCGCCGGCCGGGTCCGCCTCGACGGCGCTTTCCTGCGCCAACTCCTCCGCGGGGCCGCGCCCTTCGCCGGCCTGGCGGTGCTGGCATCCATATATTGGCGGCTGGACGTGCTTCTTTTGCAGCGGTTGGTCGGCGCGGCGGAGGTCGGCATATACTCCGCTTCATACCGTTTGATGTTCCTGTTGACGCTCGTCCCGGAGTCGTTCATGAACGCGGTCTACCCCAACCTGGCGCGGGCGTGGCGGGAAGACCGGCCGCAATTCGTTCGCCTCGCGGAGAGGTCGCTGCGATATTTAATCGCCTTCGCCCTCCCGGCCGCGGTGGGGGCGTACGTCCTCGCCCGGCCGGTGGTATTGTTAATCTACGAGGTGAATTTCGCGCGCTCGGTCGCGGTGTTCTCCATCCTCATCTTCGCCGTGGTCCCCATTTATATTAACAACGTCTTCTACCGCGCGCTGTTTGCCGCGGAACAGCAGATTAAAAGCGTCCTCATATTGGTGGTGAACATCGTCGTGATGGCGGCGGCCGGGATATGGCTTATCCCGCGCTGGGGGGCGGCGGGGGCCGCGGCGGCGCTCCTTATGTCGCTGGCGGCGGCGCTGGTCCAAAACTATTTATTCACCTTTGCGCTGGTCTACCGGAGCCGGCTCGGCGGCGCCGCGGCCAGGACGGCCGTCGCGGCCGCGGTTATGGGCGCGGCCTTATGGGCGTTGAAACCCTACGTGCCGTGGCCCACGTTGATCTTGATCGGCACCTGCCTTTACGTACCTTTGCTTTTCCTATGGCACGCGCTGGGGGGCGAGGACGTCGCGGCGCTGAGGGAGGTCCTCGGCTTCGGCCGGCGCCGGGCGGCGCCGCCGGCGTGAGCGAGGGCGCGTAAAAAAAACTATACTTTCGGCGGGGGCTATGTTAGCTTAAGCCCAATTCCAAAGGCGGCCGGATGGCTTGGCCGATAAATCTCATATAAACATGCCGGGAAATAAGGAGACCCTCGAGCCCAAGTGGCTCTGGTACGTAATTTCGTTTATCCTGCCCGTCGTAGGCATAATACTGGGCGTTTTATACCGCGGCAAAGAGGCGCCCGAAAGTAAAGATTTCGGGAAAAAGACGATAATCGCGGCTATCGTCGGCTTAGCGGCCTGCTTGGCCTTATATATCGTCTGGTTGTTCGTCCTCGGCGCCGCGGAATGGCTAAAATAAGGGGAAGCGATGAGCGACGGCGATAAACCGCTCGAGCCCGCGTGGTTGTGGTACGTCCTTTCATTTATCATCCCCATACTGGGTATAATACTCGGCGCTATTTACATGGGAAAGCCGGAACTGGAGAACAAGCGCTTCGGCAAAAATTGCATTATCGCCGCCGTCGCGTCTTTCGTGGTGGTAGCCTGCTGCGTAATAATATATATTATAGTCGTGTTCGGGATAATAGGTACCAGTATATTCGGTGCCGCGATGAGTAGTTGAACCTCTTAACTCTTAATTCGCACGGAGGTACGACGGATGACGAACGGTAACAAGCCGCTGGAGCCGAAGGTGCTGTGGTATATTCTGTCGTTCATTATCCCTCTGCTCGGCATTATTCTCGGCATCATCTATATGCAGAAGCCCGAGCCCGAGGTAAAGGCTTTCGGCAAGAACTGCCTGATCGCCGCCATCGTCGCGATAATCTTGTGCGTTCTCTGCTACGTAATTATGTTCGTAGTGGGGATCGGCGCCAACGTGTTTCATTGACATAAGGCGTCTTGAAAAGCCGCCCGGCCTTTAAAAGGCCGGGCGGCTTTATCGCCCCGGCCGAAAGGAGTTCCCGCCATGGCCAACGAAATCCCTGAAATCGAAAAGAAAGCGGCGTTTCTTTTCGGGGAAGCCGGCGACCCCGTCGTCGAGCAATTCCGGGGGCTGGTGGAGCTGACGCGGTGGGGCCTCGTCTTCATGCTCGCGGTGTATTCCCTATTCGTCCCGCTGTTCGGCTTGATTTTCGGCATTATATTGATGAAGGCCGCGGTCGTGCCGAAAAATAAAGGCCTCGGAAAACTGTGTCTAATCCTGGGCATTATGAGCCTCGTCTTATGGTGCCTATACGTGCTTATATGGATAGTGGCTTTCGGCGGCCTGCTCAGCAGCCTGAGTTAGCGTTAACTCAGGGAATACGCCGTCGTCGGCCTTCGCGTAAACGCGGGAATATACGCCCATGACCAACGGCGACAAACCCCCCGAGCCGCGGTGGCTATTTTACGTAATATCCTTCGTCGTCCCGCTGGCCGGCGTCATCATCGGCGCGGTCTATATGAGCAAGCCGGACCCGGCGTGCAAAAAATTCGGCAAGAACTGCATCATAGCCGCGATAGCCGCGGTAGTAGCTTGTTGCCTTTGTTACATATTGTATTTCGTCGGCCTCTTCAGCATCATCGGCTTGAGCGGCGGCTTCTCTTAGACCCGGGTCTAATCGCGCAATAATAGACAAAGCCGACTCTTACGAGCCGGCTTTTTTCTCGCAGGCCAACCGTATAAAGCCGTTACGGGAGTTTTTCCGCCGCGGCTAAGCGCGGGAAAATCTAAAAAGACAGCCCCAACGACACGGTGTGCGCCGCCTCCGCGGTGAAGTCCTCCTCCGCGTAGGCGTAGTCGAAGCCGACGGCGTAGCCGCCGCGCGGCACCACTACCGCGGCCCCCAGCGTCGGCGCGCCGTCGTCCAGGCCCGCCCGCAGCGCCACGCGCTCGTCGAGCCAATATTCCGCGCCGCCGCGGTACCGCCAACACTCCTCCTGGCCGGCGTCGGCCTGGAATGCCAAAAGCAGCTTCTGCCAAGGCCGCAAGCCGAAGCCGAGCAAGGCGCGCGTCGGCACGTCCTCCTCCGGCGCGACCTCCGTCCTCTCCCACCGCAGGCCGGTGGCTACGTCGCGGACCGCCGCCGCCGCGGTAAACCATTCCCGGGGCGCGACGCGGACGCCGCCGTCCACGCCGAAGCCGGACGCGCGACCCTCCGCGAGCTCGGCGTAGTAGAAGCGGCCGGTCACGCCGACTTGCACCCACTCCCCGACAACGGGCCGGCCGAAGCCGAAGACGAACATATTCTGCGAGTTGTTTATCTCTTCCGTCGGGTTGCCGGCGTAGTTGCGGCCCACGAGGTCGTCCACCGACGCGTTGGTCCACGATATCCCGATGCCGGAGCCGGCGACCAGCGGCCGGCCGTACCCGAGTTCCATTATCCGCCGGTCGAACGACAGCGCCCGATACGTCGACGTAATTTCGTCGTCGGCGACCGTCGCGAGCGCCGCCGGGTTATAGTACATCGCCGGCAGGCGGTCAGCGCCACGCCCGCGCCGCCCAGCGCCAGCGACCGGCCGTCCCCCGCCATAAGGGCGAACGCCGCCGGGAGGCCGCCGTCGTCATGCTCCCGAGCCGCGGCCGTCGAAGCCGCCGCCAACGCGATTACTAATATAGTATAGGTCGTTCTCATACCAGGCCGCCTCCCTCTCAGTTGAGGACGACGAATTTGCCGCGCGCCGCGGCCTCGCCGTCCACCTCCAGCGTGAAGAAATAGACGCCGTTGGCGGCGGGCGTGCCGTCCTCGCGGTAGCCGCGCCAATATTCGTCGATGCGGTCGCCCGGGCCCCGGTATTCGTGATTCACCAAACGTTTAACGCGCCGCCCGGCGAAGTCGTATATGTCGAGGGTGACGGCCCCGCCGTACGCCAGGCCGTAGCGTATCGTCATGAAGCCGTCCCGGTCTTGGGCAAACGGGCTCGGGAAGGCGAACGCCTTCGGGAGGTCGGCCCGGCCGGCAGGAGGCGTCAACTCGATCTTGCGCCACGTCGCGCCGCTGTCGCCCGAGAGGCCGAGGCCCAGGTCCGTCCCGGCCCATACCTCCATCGCCGAGGCCGCGGCGACCGCCGTCACGAACGGTGACGGCAGGCCGGCCTCGACGCCGTAGTTCTCCCACGTCGCGCCGCCGTCTTTAGTGCGGCTGACGCCCCCCGGCGTGCCCGGGTACGCGTACGTGCCCGCCCATACCCAAGGCCCCGCCGAGGCCAGGCCGTATACGGTATGCGAACCCAGGCCGTGCGCCATATTGTAATTAACCCACGTCGCGCCGCCATCTACCGATTTGTAGACGCCGTTGCCGAGCACGCCGAGGTCGTCAGGGTCCGGCGGCGCGGTACCGACCCATACGACGTCGCCGGCGCCCGTGTCCTGGATGTTTACCGTTACCGCGAAGCCGACCATGCCCTGCGGCGCGCCGTAGAAGGTCCAACTCGAGCCGTTGTCCGCCGATTTGAAGACACCCGTTTCGGATAAAAGCGGTTGTGACCCGGGTTCTCCGGGGTTATATGCCGGGTTGGGGTAGGTTACTTCCGCCGCCCCCCATATAAGGTCGCCGCGCTTAGCCAGGGAGTAAAAATGTTTCGCGTCCCGGCCCTTTCGGTCCTTGGGAATTATCAACTCCCACGTCTTGCCGTTATTCTTGGATTTGCCGATGCCGCCGTCCCACAGCGCCACCCACACGACGCCGTCGTCGTCCACCAGCACGTCCCAGACGAGCTCGAGCGGGCCGTCGGCCGGAAGGCCTTGCTTCTTACCGTAAACGAACCACCGCCCCGCGGCGGCGTCGTAATGCGCCAGCCCCCTACCATCGTAGGTGACCCTTTGGAAGCCGAGGTCGATTACCTCGATGCACGAGGCCCAGATGTCGCCTTTATACGCGGCGACGGCGACGACGTCGTTTGCGGGCAGGCCGTCCTCGCGGCGGTAGTTGCGCCAGCTCGAGCCGCGGTCGCGCGTCACGCCCAGGCCGTCCGCCGTCGCGACCCACACCGCGGCGCCGTCCACCCAGATGTCCTGGACGACGTCGGACATGCGCGGAGGGCCGCCCTCGTCGGCGCCCGCGGCCGCGACCTCGCGCGCCAGCCACGACCGCTTGACCGCCGCCCCCGCGGCCGCCGCGACGACCAACGCCGCAAAAATCCATACGATAAAGATTCTTCTCACCGCTACCATCCCCTTACGGCACGAATTAACGTTCGGACGGCGCCGCCGCGCGCCTCGCCCGGCGCCGCTTCTCGCGGGCCCGGACGGCGAGATAGGCCGCCGCGTAACACACCGCCGCGGCCGCCGTCGCGATTATCAGGTTGCCCAAAAAGTATACGTACGTCGTCTTCGAAAGCGCCCACACGTACTTCTCGTCGCGGACCAAGCCGTAGATGGCGCGCCAATCGGTCCCGGCGAACCTGGCGCCGAGCGTCGCGGACGCGGCCCAGAACAAGGGCGCCGTTATGGGGTTCATAATCGCCGCGCCCGCCAGCGCCCCGGCCTTGTTGAACCGGAATACCCACGCCAGGACGTATGCTATCGGCCCGGCGAGGCCGAAGGTCGGAAAGACCCCCAGCCAGACGCCGACCGCTACGCCCGAGGCCACCCGGTGCGGCGACGCGTTGACGCGCACGACGCGGACGTAGAGCAACCTGGCGAGGCGGCCCAGCCGCTGCCAAAAACCCTTCGGCCGCGCCTGCCGCGGCCTGCTGAGCCAATGAGTACGCAAACGCTATGCCGCCGAACGGCCCGCGGCAACTACTCCGGGAAGACGCCGAAGTAATCTTCGGGCTCCCGGCGAATTCTCTTAGCCAACGCGTAGAGCGGCTTATATATTTCCATAAATACGAGCGGCGAGGCCGAGAACGCGAGCATCAGCCCCCAGTCGCGCGCCGACAACGACACGGTGTGGAATATCGGCTGTAAGAACGGAACGTAGATCACTCCCAGGTGCAGGAGGAGCGAGAAGCCGACGGCACACAAGAGCCACGGATTGGAGAAAGGGCCCAGCGCGAAGAACGACCGGGTCTGGCTTCGGCAGTTCAACGCGTGGACGAGCTGACTCAGCGTCAATACCGAGAACGCGAACGTGCGCGCCGTCGCGAGCCCCTCGCCGAAGCCGTATAATACCATTAAGTACGAGCCGAGCGTCGCCGCCGCGATTACTAAGCCCTGCAACGGTATCAACCTTAAATCGTGCGCGTCGAAGAGGAACGCGCCCTTGGGACGAGGCGGCTTGAGGAGGAGGCCGGCCTCGGCCGGGTCGACGCCGAGGGCGAGGGCGGGCGCCCCGTCGGTGATGAGGTTCACCCACAAAATTTGAATGGGCACCAACGGCAACGGCCACCCGGCGAGGGTCGCCACTATCATAACGAGGAGCTCGGAGGCGTTGCACGACAAGAGGAAGTGTACGAACTTCTTGATGTTGGCGTATATGCTCCGCCCCTCCTCGACCGCCGCCACGATGGTCGCGAAGTTGTCGTCGGTGAGGACCATGTCCGACGCCTCTTTGGAGACGTCGGTGCCGGTAATGCCCATCGCGACGCCGATGTCGGCTTCCTTGAGCGCGGGGGCGTCGTTGACGCCGTCGCCGGTCATCGCCACCACCGCGCCCCGCGCCCTGAGCGCCCGTACGATGCGCAGTTTGTGCTCCGGCGTTACGCGCGCCAGCACCCGCGCATCCTCCAGCTCGTCGATGAGGCCCTCGTCGCTCAGCTCGTCCAACTCGCGGCCGGTCAGGACGGTGCCGCCCTCGTCAAGGATGCCGACCTCGGCGGCGATGGCCGCGGCGGTGGCGCGGTGGTCGCCGGTCACCATTATGGGCGTGACGTGCGCCAGCCGGCACTTCCGCACCGCCTCGTAGACCTCCGGTCGCGGCGGGTCCTCTATCGCGACGTAACCCCGGAACGTCAAGTCCCGCTCCATCTCCGCCGATACTACTTCGTCGTCGTCGACCAGCCGCGTCGCGACGGCGATAACGCGCAGGCCTCGGCCCGCGAGCGCCGCGTTGGCATCCTGGACCGCCGCCCGGCTTTGGGCCGTTAAAGGCCGCTCGCCGTCCCCCTCCCGCGCCGCCGTACACAACTCGAGGACTATCTCCGGCGCCCCTTTCACTACCGCCAGCCGGGAGCCGTCGCCGCCGAAAACCGCCGTCATCCTTTTCCGCTGGGAGTCGAAGGGCACCTCCGCTTGGAATTTATAGCGGGAGGCGAGCGCGCGCGCGTCCACCCCCGCGTCCAGCGCCGCCGCCACCAACGCCGCTTCCGTCGGGTTGCTCCGTTCCCCGCCGAAGGAGAAATCGCCCGTCTTCGCGGCGCTTATAAAATCGTTAGTACAGAGCAGGGCCGTGGCCAATAACTCTTTCAGGTCATCCGGCGCGTCGGGCCGCACGACCTCGCGGCCGTTGACGTAGGCGCGCCGTGCCACCATCCTGTTTTCCGTCAGCGTACCGGTCTTGTCGGTGCAGATGACCGACGTCGAGCCCAGCGTCTCCACCGACGAAAGGCGCCTGATGAGCGCGTGGCGCCGGACCATACGCTGCACCCCTATCGCCAGCGCGATGGTCACCACCGCCGGGAGCCCCTCCGGAATGGCGGCCACCGCCAACGATACCGCCGTCAGGAACATCCCGTGCGCCGGCAAACCCCTCGCCAGGCCGGCGACGAAAACGACGCCGCACAGCGCCAGGACCGCCCACACCAGGAACTTCCCCAGCTTAGCCAATCGCCGCTGGAGCGGCGTCTCCTCTCGCTCCACCTCTTGCACCAGCGCCGCGATCCGCCCCAGCTCGGTCGCCATCCCGGTCGCGATGACCAGGCCGTCGCCCCGGCCGTACGTAACCACCGTCCCGGTATAAGCCATGTTGCGGCGGTCGGCCAACGGCATATCGTCGTCGAGCTCCCCCGCCGCCTCTTTCTCCACCGCCAAAGATTCCCCCGTGAGCGCGGCCTCGTTCACCAGGAGATTATATCCTTCGACGAGGCGAAGGTCCGCCGGGACGCGGTCGCCGGCGCGGAGACGAACCAGGTCGCCCGCGACGACGTCGCGGGTATCCACTATCTTCTCGCGGCCGTCGCGCACCACCGCGGCCTTGGGCGCCGCCATCTCGCGCAGCGCTTGCAACGACTTCTCCGCCCGGAACTCCTGCACGAAGCCCAAAATGCCGTTGAGTATTACGATGGCGAATATGGCCGCGGCGTCCACGTATTCGCCGAGGAAGGCGGACACTATGCACGCGCCCACGAGGACCAATACGAGGAAGTCGGTAAATTGGGAAAGGAAAATCTTTACGCCGCGCCGTCGGCCGACCTGCGCCAGCGCGTTCGGGCCGAAACGTCGCAGCCGCGCCTCCGCCTCCGCCGCCGTCAGGCCCAGCCGCGGCGACGTCTCGAGCCGGGCCGCGGCCTCCGCCGGCGTCAAACCGTGCCACAATATGTCGACCCCGCCCGCCATCCTAGTCGGCGGCGAATATATGCCGTATGCCCTGCGCCAGCGCCGAGAGAAAACCGGCCCGCCGCTGTCGCGTCAACTCCAGGTAGGTGTGGCGTATCTGCTCCAGCACGTCGCCCTCTCTGTCCGCCGCGGGGCGCTCGTCGCGAAGACCCTTGGGCAAATTCACCTCGGTAAAGAGCCCCGCCGTCGTCGCTTGGGCCAACTCCGCGGTCAACGCCAGGTAGTCGTCGTCCCTCAACAGGTAGCCCCATTCGGCGATGATGTCCCGCATCCGTTCGCGGTTGGGGTTTATAACGCGCGCCAAGGTCTTGACTTCGACGGCGAGGAACGCTTCGGCCGCGGCCTTCTTCTCCTCGGGCGAAAAAGGCGCGCTCTCGCCGGCGTAGGTGGCTAACAGTCTTTCCTCCATCTCGTTGACCTTGGAACGCGCCGCGGCGTTTTCGCCCAAAAGGGCGTGAAGCGGCCCGTAGGCTTTGCTTAAGGCGGCGTCAACGGCGCGGCGGCGCCGCGCGACCGCGTATACGAGCGCCATCGCCGTAAGGCCGAAAAGCGTTCCCACGCAGAAATAACCCAGCGACGTCATCGTATTTCCCATGGCTTTCTCCCCGGTTAAGATGCGCCCCGTCCGGCCGCGCGCGGACCCGCCGCCAGCGCCGCCATCACGGCCGCGGCTAACGCGATTATCGCCACCGCCGTTCCGCTAAGGCCTAAAACCGGCACGAAAATCACGCCCGTCGCGACCGCGCCCAGGGCGGACCCGAGCATGTCGGTCCCGTACAGCACCCCCGCGCCCCGCTCCCCCCACATCCGCAGTGCCACGACGAACTGCGCCCCGCCGCAAAGGCCCGCCGCGAACGCCGCGCCGCCGAAGACGGCGTGCATAATAACGACGGGCGCCGCCGCCCACCGCGAAAGCAAATAAAACGCGGGCGGGAGCGCGAACGCGACGATTATCGTATACCCCAAAATATCGATCAGGCGTTGCCTGTCTCCGCCACGCGCCCCCGGCCGCGGCAGCAAACCCCCCGCCGCCAGCCCCGCCATAAAAGCGCCGATGATTAAAGCCAGCTCCAAGTACGCCGCGCCGTATACTACCTGGAAGCCGAATATAATCAATATCTCGAGCGAAATTTCGACGAAACCCTGGGCGGCGACCGCGAGCCCCAACGCCGCCCTGC
>CAZLXP010000055.1:0-16760 GCA_964563535.1 uncultured bacterium
ACACCGAGTTGGGGAGCGTCCACTACCGGCGGGGCGATTACAATAAAGCGGCGTTGGAATATAAAGACGCCCTCAAATCGGACGCCAACGACGTCGTCGCCCGCTACAACTTGGGCAACGCTTACCGCAACCTCGGCAAGCCGAAAGACGCGCTGGGGGAGTACGAGAAGGTGCTCGCGCTCGACCCGGAGTACCTCGATTGTTATTACAATATGGCGTTGGCATACGAGGATATGGGTAAGACCGAAGAAGCCATAATGGCCTACGATAAATTCATCGAAAAGGCCGCGGCCGACCCCGACCAGCTGGAGTGGGTCAATCGGGCGAAGGAATATCGCGATAATTTGAGGGAGGGAGAGAAAGGCAAGTAGTTGGCGTCACGCGAAGAGGCTATCGGCTTGGTAGAATTTTCGTCTATCGCCCGAGGGATCGAGGCGGTGGACGCGATGGTCAAAGAGGCGGAGGTCCGCCTCCTGGTTTCGCGGACGTCGTGCTCCGGGAAATATATAGGGCTCGTCGCGGGCGCGGTGGCGGCGGTCAAATCCGCGGTGGCGGCGGGCAAGGAGACGGGCCGGGGTCATTACGTCGACGACCTGGTAATCCCCAACGTGCACGAGCAAGTCCTGGCGGCGGCGGCGGGGACGGTGGTCGTCCCGGAGATGGGCGCGTTAGGCATCGTGGAGACTTTTTCGTTGGCGTCTTCCATCTTGGCGGCGGATACGGCGGTAAAGGCGGCGCCGGTAACGCTGGTCGAGGTGCGGCTCGGGACCGGCATCGGCGGCAAAGGTTTCGCGACCATGGTGGGGGTGCCGGCGGCCGTCGCCGCGGCGGTGGCGGCGGGCGCGGCCGAGGCGGCGCGGCGGGGCCTGCTGGTCGCCACCGCCGTCATACCGGCCCCTTACCAGGAAGTGCTCGATAAACTCATTTAAACCCTTTTCGGGACGCAGGATGGCAGTCAAAGAGATAATCAACGTCAAGGGCAAGCATCTAGGTTACTTTGAAGCGTGGTGTAAGGCGTGCGGCATTTGCATTGCCCTGTGCCCCAAACACGTTTTCGATGTAGACCCCGACGGCAAACCGGTGGTGGCGCGGCCGCAGGACTGCATCAACTGCGGCACGTGTGAGATAATGTGCCCGGATTTTGCGATCGGCTGGTACGAAGACCCGTTGCACGACGAAGAGTTGAAGGAGGCCCACAAGCGCGGTACCGAAGAAGAATGGGCCAAGCACCGGTAGAGCGCGACGCGCGCCGACGCGCAGGAGGTACGCGAAGAAGGTGAGTTCTCATACATGACTTTGATGCAAGGTAACGAGGCGATCGCCCGGGGAGCCCTCGACGCGGGGATACGATTCTTCGCCGGTTACCCGATTACGCCCTCGACGGAGATCGCCGAGATCATGTCGGAGGAACTTCCGAAAGTGGGGGGCAAATTTTTGCAGATGGAGGACGAGATCGGGTCGTTGGCCGCGGTAATAGGCGCGTCGCTCGCGGGGGTGAAGGCGATGACGGCCACGAGCGGCCCCGGCTTCTCGCTCATGCAGGAGAACCTCGGGTACGGGTATATGACCGAGGTGCCCTGCCTGGTGGTAAACGTAATGCGCGGCGGCCCCAGCACCGGCTTGCCCACCCATCCGTCGCAAGGGGACGTCATGCAGGCGCGGTGGGGTACGCACGGCGACCACCCGGCCGTCGTTCTCGCGCCGGCGTCGGTCCTCGACTGTTATACGCTGACGGTGCGGGCCATCAACCTCGCCGAAAGGTTCCGGATGCCGGTGATACTCCTGCCGGACGAGGTCGTGGCGCACATGCGCGAAGACGTCACGTTGCCCGAAAAAATAGAGGTCGTCGACCGCGAGAAACCCCACGTTCCCCCGGAGTGGTACTATCCCTACGACGATTCGACCACCGACGTGGCGCCGCTGGCGGCCTTCGGGACCGGCTTCCGCTTCCACATAACCGGCTTGACGCACGACCGCGCCGGTTTCGCGACGACGGTCCCGGCCGAGATTGACCGGGCGGTCCGTAACCTCAAACGCAAGACCGACCGGTTCCGGTCCGAGATAATCCAGGTAGAACGAATGTACTTGGCCGACGCCGAGGTAGTGGTCTCGGGTTACGGCATATGCGCGCGTTCGGCCGAGGCCGCGGTGGAGCAGGCCCGGGCCCGGGGATATCTCGCCGGCTTTATTAATTTAAAGACGATTTGGCCCTTCTGTTTCAAATTGATCGAGCGCGTCGCCGACACGGCTAAGGCTATAGTCGTGCCGGAGATGAACTTGGGCCAACTCGTGCGCGAATTCGAGCGCGCGGTGTGCGGCCGCACCCAGGTGGTCCCCATCAACCGCGTGGACGGCGACGCGATTACGCCCCGGCAGATCCTGGACGTCATCACCCAACTGGCCCGGCCGGGAGGTGGCGCTTAATAATGGAGAAAGCCCGCGAACTCAACCCCTCCGAGCTGATGCACGAATACCTGCGCCAGAAAAAGAAATTCCCGCACGTGTGGTGTTCGGGCTGCGGCATAGGTACTACCTTGGGGGCCGTCATCCGCGCCATCGCCGATTGCGAGCTCGACCGCGACCGCGTCGTCCTGGTCTCCGGCATAGGTTGCAGCTCCCGCATGCCCACCTACGTGGATTTCAATACGCTGCATACTACCCACGGCCGCCCTATCGCCTTCGCGACGGGCATAAAGTTGGCCCGCCCGGAACTCGAGGTCATGGTGATTACGGGCGACGGCGACGCCGCGGCCATCGGCGGCAATCACTTGATCCACGCGTGCCGGCGGAATATAAACCTGACGGTGGTGTGCATCAACAACAGCATCTACGGCATGACCGGCGGCCAGGCGTCGCCCACGACGCCGCAAGGTAAAATCGCAACCACCGCCCGTTACGGCGACTTCGAGCGCGCGTTTGACCTCTGCGACTTGACGGCCGGCGCCGGCGCCGCCTTCGTCGCCCGGGGCGCCGTCTATTACGCCCGCCAACTCGAAAAGCTCGTCGCGCAGGCGATACGAAAAAAAGGCTTCGCCTTCGTGGAAGTGATTTCGCAATGCCCGACGTATTACGGACGGTTTAACAAATTCAAGTCGCCCGTAGAGATGTTGTATTGGCAACGCGACAACACGGTGAACGTCAAGGCCTCGGCCAAAATGAAGCCGGAGGAGCTGGAAGGGAAATCGCTGACCGGCGTCCTGGCGGACCGCGAATTCCCCGAGTTCACCGCCTTATACGACAAGCTCATCGCCGACCTCGCCGCGGGGAGGAAATAATGGTTGTGGTTAGATTCGCCGGCTACGGCGGCCAGGGTTTGCTGACGGCCGGTTTGATCCTGGCGGACGCCGCGGCGGTGTACGACAAGAAGAAGGTCATCCAAACCCAAAGTTACGGGGCGGAAGCCCGGGGCGGCGCGAGCCGTTCCGACGTCGTTATATCGGCCGAGGACATAGTTTTTCCCAAACCCGACCACCTCGACATCCTTATCGCGATGAACCAACTCTCGGTGGATAAATATTCGGGGGCGCTGGCCGAGAACGGCACGCTCATCGCGGACGCGACGTTCGTCACGACGGTGACGTTCCCCGACTTCTACCTCATACCGTTCACGGAGATCGCCCGGGAGAAGCTGGGGCGCGAGATAGTGGCCAACGTCGTGGCGTTGGGGGCGCTGGTCGAACTAAAAGGCGTCGTTTCGAAAACGGCGATGGCCCGGGCGCTCGAGCAACGAATCCCGCCCGCCGCGCTGGAGGTGAACCGCAAGGCGTTGGAGGAGGGTTTTAAAGCCGGCCGCGAGGCCGCGTCGGCCCGCGAAAAGGCGGTGGCCGATTACGACATCGTGTGAATAAAAACCCGTGGAAAAAACGCTCTTCATGGTCAAACCCGACGCCGTAGCGCGAGGCCTCGTCGGCGAACTCGTCGCCTTGATGGAACGCGAGGGTTTCGCCGTCGAGCGGCTCGAGATGCAACGTTTCGACCGCGCCAAGGCCGAGGCTTTCTACGACGTGCACCGCGGGAAACCCTTCTTCGCGAGTTTAGTCCAATATATTATATCGGGGCCGGTGGTGCCGATGGTTCTTTCGGGGGCGGCCGCGATCGGCCGCGTGCGCGAGCTTATGGGCGCGACGGACCCGGCGCAGGCCGTGGCCGGGACCATCCGCCGAAAATACGGCGAGTCCGTCGAACGCAACGCGGTCCACGGCTCGGATAGCGCCGCGTCGGCGGCGCGCGAGATCGCCGTCGTTTTCGGAGCGTCGTAGGTTGGGTGCGCGCCGCTGGAACGTGCCTAACGCGCTTACGCTCTCGCGTTTGCCGTTGGCGGCGGCGGCGGCGTACCTCCTGTGGCGTAAAGAATACACCGGAATCGGCGTAGGTTTTTTGGTAGCGGCGGCGCTGACCGACGTTTTCGACGGCATCGCGGCCCGCGGCCTGGGCCAAATAACCGATTTCGGTAAAAAGCTCGACCCGGTCGTCGACAAGATAGCTATCGGCGGCGTCGGCTTAGTCCTCGCGTTGAAATATGGCGTGCCGTGGTGGATCTTCGCCGTCGCGGTAACGCGCGACGCAGCCATTGTTATGTTGGGTTGGCTCGCAGTCTCCCGCCGGCGGGTCGTCATTCCTGCCAATTTTTGGGGTAAGGCCGCGGCTTCCGCTATGGTCTTTTACGGCGTCGCGGCCGTTCTGTCGCCCGGGTCGGGGCTCGCGACGCTGCTTTTATGGCTCGTCTTAGCGACGATAATAGTCTCGTCGGCGTCGTACGGGTATGATTTTTACCGGGTGTTGTCGGGGGGGAGGCAACCTCCGGTTTAAGAGACCCTCCGCATAAACGTCCATTCTAAGGAGTAGAGATTCCATATGGGTTTCAAGATTCTCGCCCGCGACGATATAACGTCGGAATCGGTGCGCATGGTCGTCGCGGCGCCGTACGTCGCCCGGAAATGCGAGCCGGGCCAATTCATAATATTGCGGCTCGACGACCGGGGCGAAAGGATTCCCCTCACCATCGCCGATTTCGACCGCGTCGCGGGTACGGTTACCATTATCTTTCAAAAAGTAGGGAAGACCACGTACCACCTCGCGACGTTCCGGGAGGGGGACGAGATCCGCGACTTCGTCGGGCCGCTGGGTCGGCATCTGGACGTGGGCCGGCTGGGCACCGTGGCCTGCCTCGGCGGCGGTTTGGGCATCGCGCCGATTTACCCCAAGGTGCGCGCGCTCAAGGCCGGCGGCAACTACGTGGTATCGATTATCGGCGCTCGCCGCCGGGACCTCGTCATTCTCGAGGAAGAGATGCGGGCCCAGAGCGACGAGCTCTTCGTCACGACGGACGACGGTTCGTACGGCCTCCACGGCTTCGTAACGGACCAGCTGAAGCTGTTGCTGGACGCCGGGCGGAAATTCGATACCTCGCTGGCGGTGGGCCCCATACCGATGATGGAAGCCGTGTGCAGGGTCACCGCTCGGGTCGGCCTCCCGACGCTGGTGAGCCTGGATACCATTATGGTGGACGGAACCGGTATGTGCGGTTCGTGCCGGGTCACGGTCGGGGGCGAGACGAAGTTTACGTGCGTCGACGGGCCCGTCTTCGACGGCCATAAGGTGGATTGGCTCGAGGCGAAAGCGCGCCAGTGCCGTTATCAGCCCCAGGAGCGGCAAGCCATGGATAAATTCGAGAAAGAGCGAGGTTTAGCGTAATGGCCGAGAAAGAGGAGCGGGAAAAAGCCCCCAAGAAGGAGATAGTCGAGAAGAAGTACCCGATGAAGGAGCAACCGCCGGCGGAGCGCATTCGCAATTATAAAGAGGTTCCCTACGGCTACGACGTCGCGACCGCGGTTAAGGAAGCGGAGCGGTGTTTACAATGTAAGAAGCCGGTATGCATAAGCGGGTGCCCGGTGGAAATCGACATCCCGGGGTTCGTTAAGGCCATCGCGGAGGAAGATTTCCCGGAGGCCATCAGGGTGATGAAGAGCTACAACAACCTCCCCGCGGTGTGCGGCCGGGTATGTCCCCAGGAGGACCAGTGCGAAAAGGTATGCGTGCTGGCGAAGAAGTACGAGCCCGTCGCGATAGGCCGTCTCGAGCGGTTCATAGCCGACTACGATTACGGACACAATATCGCGCCGGCTACGGAAATCGCGCCCCCTAAAAATAAAAAAGTGGCCGTCGTGGGTGCGGGGCCGGCGGGCCTTACGGCCGCGGGCGACCTCGCGCGTATGGGTTACGGCGTCGCACTATACGAGGCGTTCCACGCCACCGGCGGCGTACTCCGCTACGGCATTCCGGAGTTCCGGCTTCCGAAGGCCATTCTCGACCAGGAAGTCGATTATATCAAGGGCTTAGGGGTTAAAGTCGAATGCAATATGGTTATCGGTAAGATATTCACAATTAAAGAGTTACTTGGCGAATTAGGTTACAGCGCCGTATTTATCGGGACGGGTGCCGGTTTGCCCCGTTGGATGAAGGTCCCGGGCGAGAATTTTATAGGCGTCTATTCGGCCAACGAGTGGCTTACGCGCATAAACCTGATGCGGGCGTACGAATTCCCGCAGTACGATACGCCGATATGGGCCGGCAAAAACGTCGCCGTCATCGGCGGCGGCAACACGGCGATGGATTCCGTGCGTACGGCGCTCCGCATGGGCGCCGAGAAAGCGAAGATCTACTACCGCCGCAGCGAGATCGAGATGCCCGCGCGTATCGAGGAAATCCACCACGCCCGGGAGGAGGGGGTGGAATTCAATTTCTTGGTAACGCCGGACCGCGTCCTGGGGACGGACGACGGTTGGGTCCGGGGGATGGAGCTGTGTCGGATGGAGCTCGGCGAGCCCGACGAGAGCGGCCGTCGTCGTCCCGTGCGCTGCGAAGGCTCCCAGTTCGAAGTCGAATGCGACATGGTCGTCGTCGCGGTGGGGACGTACCCCAACCCCATCATACCGGAGACGACGCCCGAGCTCGAGTTGACGAAGTGGCGTACGATCAAGATCGACGAGGAGACCGGTATGACCAGCGTGCCCGGCGTCTTCGCGGGCGGCGACATCGTTACGGGCGGCGCGACGGTCATTTCGGCGATGGGGGCCGGCAAACGCGCGGCCCGGGGCATGGACGCCTATCTTACCGGCAAATAGAAACGGCACGCCGTGTTGGGGTCGTTGAAGGGCATTATCGGGCAATTAACCGACGGCCTCGAGTCGTTGTTCTTTCCGTCGTTGTGCCGGGCGTGCGGCGTCGAATTGGCCGGCCGCGCCCGGCTTTTATGCCGCGGGTGCCGGGAAAAGATAACGGCGCCGTTGCCGGGCGATTGGCGCGAGGCTTGTTTGTTGGGCAACGGCGGCGGGCCGCGGTACGCGCGGTGCCCGTACGACGGGCCGGCGGGCGAGGCGGTGCGTTTGCTCAAATTCGACGGTAAAAAGAGGATGGCGCCTGTGTTGGCGGCGTGCGTTGCCCCCCTCGCGTACGAACTAAAGGGCGTCTACGGTTTGGATACGTTGGTGCCGGTGCCGCTCCACCCGGTGCGGCGCCGCGAACGCCGTTTCAACCAGGCGGAAGAAATCGGCCGGCTGGTGGCGGCGTCCGCCGGCTTGGCGTTCCGGCCGCGCGGCTTGGCGCGCATAAAATATACCAGGCCGCAGGTGGAACTTACGGCCGAGGAACGGCTCACGAATGTGCGGGGGGCTTTCGCCGCGCGCGAGGATTTCTCCGGCAAACGCGTTTCGTTGCTCGACGACGTCATAACGACCGGCGCGACGGTAAACGAGTGCGCTGCGGCCCTGCGGCGCGCCGGCGCGGCGTTCGCGGTATGCTTGGCCCCGGCGGGGGCGGCCTTAGGGGAGCGCCGTTCAGGGTGAATACCAAAAGATTTCTGGTTTGGCTCGGCGTCGCCGTCGTCCTATGCGGGTGCCTAATCGGCTCGTGTCTCCTGGCCGGGTTGAATTTTTCGGCCCGCGGCAGGGAGTTTTGGCGCGATGCGTGGCGGGAAGCCGGCAGCGTCGGCGGCGAAGAAGAGAGACTTACTCCCAACGAAACGTATAATTTATCTTTCGGCGAAGACGGCGCCGTATATTTCTACGGCGAAGGCGTCGAGCTGAAGTTGCCGCGCGGGTACGTCGTCAAATTTCCCGAAGGGCGTCCGGCCGAGGCGCCGCCGTTCGAATATTTCATGGAAAGCGGCGGCGGCGACGTTCAAATCCGCCTGCGGCGCGAGGAAAACGTCCCGGGCGAAGATTTTTCGTACGGCGGCGATGAGAAGTTGTTATTCGGCCACGCCAAGGCGTACGCCGAACGGCTCGCGGGCAAAGCCGCGCTCGAGGCGGCGCCGCCGGCGTACGTCGCGGCGTCGCGGCTCGGCTCGAGTTCGGCCGACGCGGCCGTCGAGGGTTGTTACCGGTATACGGCCGGGGAACGCGAGCGCCAGCGCTATGACGGCGAATACTTCGTATTCTTGGGCCGCGGGTACGACAACGTCGTCTTAGCGTCGGTGGCGTTTAAGCCCTTCGCGCGCGAGAAGGCGTTGGCGCAAGGCCGCGAGCTGGCCGCCGGCCTCCGTTATAAATAGGAAGCATTAAAGAACGAAGATGAAGGCTAAAAGCGTTGATTGGACCGACGAGCGCCACCGGCGCATCATCGAGGAGCAGCGTAAGTTCATGTGGACGCCGGACCAACTCCGGCGTCTCGCGTCCTGGATCGGCCTAGAGCCCGGCTTGACGATGTTGGACCTCGGCTGCGGGCACGGCTACGTCGGGCGGACGTACGGGCCCTATATATCGCCGGGCGGCCGCGTAATTTGCGTGGACCGGGAGGCGGCGCTCGTCGAAGAGGCCCGGCGGCAAGCGGCCGGAAATGCCGAGAGCATGTTTTATTTCGTTTGCGGCGACGCGTATGCTATCCCGTTAGCCGACGCGTCAGTGGACGTCGCGTTCTGCCAGACCCTCTTGATGCATTTGGCGGAACCGGAGAGGTGTCTGGCGGAGATGATACGCGTAGTGCGGCCGGGCGGCGTCGTCGTGTGCCACGAGCCGGACAATTCGCCGGGAGGATATACGTACGTATCTACTTACGAGCTCGAATTCGAGGACGTGTTGGAGGAAGCGAGGGCGGGGTGGACGTCATATTTCGGCCGTAAGGCGCGAGGGCTAGGCGACTCGGCCGTCGGGCCTCACCTCCCCGAGATGATGCATCGACTCGGCCTCGTCGACATCGACGGCCGCCAAAACGAAAAAGTGTTTTTCCTCGTTCCGCCTTACGATACGCGGGTCCAACAGCACTTAAAAAGGATGATCGTAGAAAACTTCCGACGGCGGGAGGAGTGGAAAGAGGAAGTCCTCCAAAACTACCTCGCCGGCGGGGGGTGGCCGGAGGCGTTCGAGCGGTTGTGGGATAAATGGGGGAAGAGGGGAAAAGATATGGTAGCGGCTTTGGAGCGCGGCGATTTCTTCATAGCGGGCGCGGGTAACTTTTTCATATTCCAAGGGCGGAAGCCGCGGAAGTGAAATTATACGTTGCGTTTCCTCGCCGTTTTTGTTATATTCCCTCCTTAAAATCGTCAACGAGCCCCTTTAACCTCAAGGAGGCCTCCGGAAAATGGCCATAAAAGTGGGTATCAACGGCTTCGGCCGCATAGGTCGGCAGGTCTTCCGCATCATGGCGGAACGCGGCGGCTTCGACGTCGTCGCCGTCAACGACCTCACCGACGCTAAGACGTTAGCGCACCTC
The DNA here is from genome assembly GCA_964563535.1 of uncultured bacterium. Lineage (GTDB taxonomy): Bacteria > RBG-13-66-14 > B26-G2 > WVWN01 > WVWN01 > WVWN01. Next base: position 9,709 of record CAZLXP010000055.1, read on the forward strand.
CTGAAGTACGACTCGGTCCACGGCCGCTTGGACGCCGACGTCGCCGCGGACGGCGACGACATAATCGTCGACGGCATCCGGTTCAGGGTTATGGCGGAGAGAGACCCGGCTAACCTTCCCTGGAAGGCCCTCGGCGCCGAGGTCGTTATCGAGTCAACCGGGAAATTCCGCGACCGCGAGAACGCCTCCAAACACCTGGCCGGCGGCGCCAAGCGCGTGCTCATCAGCGCGCCTGGCAAAGACCCGGACATCACCGTCGTCATCGGCGTCAACGACGGCGCGTATGACCCCAAGAAACACTTTATCATTTCCAACGCGAGTTGCACTACGAACTGCCTGGCGCCGGTGGCGAAGGTCCTCTTGGACAACTTCGGCATCGACTCGGGTATCATGACCACCATCCACGCTTACACTAACGACCAGGTCATTCTGGACTTTCCGCACAAGGATTTACGCCGGGCGCGCGCCGCGGCCGTCTCCATGATCCCGACGACGACCGGCGCCGCCAAGGCCATCGGCGACGTTATCCCCGAACTCAAAGGGAAGCTGGACGGCTTCGCCGTCCGCGTACCTACGCCCAACGTGTCGCTCGTCGATTTGACCGTCGTCGTCAAAAAGGACGTCGACGAGGCCGCGGTCAACGACGCCATGCGCGCCGCCGCCGCCGGCCCGATGTTGGGCATACTCGACATATCGGAAGTGCCGCTGGTTTCCGTAGATTATAACCACACGGAGGTATCGGCGACGGTGGACGCGGCTTTGACGAAGGTTATAAATAAGCGCCTCGTAAAAGTGGTCGCCTGGTACGACAACGAGTGGGGTTATTCGGCGCGCCTCGTCGACCTGGCGGCGAAGGTGGGGTAAGGACGCTATGGCGGTAAAGACGATAGACGACGTAGACGTCGCCGGCAAACGGGTTCTGGTGCGAGCCGACCTGAACGTGCCGTTGAAGGACGGCCGGGTGGCGGATGATACGCGCATTGTGGAGACGCTGCCGACGGTGCGGAGGTTAATCGAACGCGGCGCGCGGGTGATTTTGTGTTCGCACCTCGGCCGCCCGGAGGGCGAGGTCAAGCCGGAGCTGAGCCTGCGGCCGGTGGCCGCGGCGTTGAGCGAGAAGCTCGGCCGCGACGTCGCTTTCGTCGCGACGTGCGTCGGCAAGCAGGCCGAGGACGCGGCGAAATCCCTTGCGGCCGGCGGCGTGCTCTTGCTCGAGAACACGCGCTTCTGGCCCGGCGAGGAGAGCAACGACGCCGCATTCGCGCGGGGGCTGGCCGCGCTGGCCGACGTCTTCGTCGACGACGCCTTCGGGACCGCCCACCGCAAACACGCGTCGAATTACGGCGTGGCCGAACTCGTCAAGCCCGCCGTCGCCGGCTACCTCCTGGCCAAAGAGATTCAATACTTCGATAGGCTGGTGGAGGCGCCGCCCCGGCCGCTGGTTTTCGTGCTCGGCGGCGCGAAGCTGAGCACCAAGCTCGGCGTCGTGACTAATATGCTCGCCAAGGTGGACCATTTTCTAATCGGCGGCGCCATGGCGTATACTTTTCTTAAAGCCCAAGGCTATAACGTTGGTGCCTCCTTGGTGGAGGACGATTTCCTCGGCGACGCCAAAAAGATACTGGGCGAAGGCGGCGCCAAGCTCGAGTTGCCGGGAGACCACGTTATCGCGAGGGCGCTAGACGAGCCGGCGTCGGCCCGGGCCATAGACTGCCCGGCTATCCCGGACGGGTACGTCGGCGTCGACATAGGGTCCGAGACGATACAGCGGTTCACCGCCGGCACCGCGGGCGCGGGCGCCATCTTCTGGAACGGCCCGATGGGCGTCTTCGAAGTCCCGGCCTTCGCCGACGGGACCGAAGCGGTGGCGCGGGCCATAGCCGAGTCCGGCGCGGTAACGGTCGCGGGCGGCGGCGAGACGGTCCAGGCCGCGCGCCAGTTCGGCGTCGCTGGCCGCTTGAGCCATATCTCGACCGGCGGCGGCGCCTCGCTGAAATATCTGGAAGGGAAGCCGCTGGCGGCTATAGAAATACTTGACCGAAAATGACGTGCTCGGACACGGTAACGCCGGCCTCGGGCCGGCGTTTTATTTTATTGCCTCGAATACGTTTTTATGTTATGATTAGTTCGGTAACCGGCCCGGTTAGTTTATTCTTCGACCGGCCGGTATATTTAATAATGATGGAAGACGATAATAAGAAACAAAGCCGCCGGGAACGGGAGCGCGAGGCCCGGCGCCTCGAGATCCTGGAGGCGGCGCGCAAGGTCTTCGGCGCCCGCGGCTACGAGGGGGCCACCCTCGACGACGTGGCGCGCGAGGCCGAGTTCGCGAAGGGAACGTTATACAGTTATTTCGACTCCAAAGCCGAACTCTTCGCGGCCGTCATCGAGCACGAGTTCGACGAGCTATTGGCTAAAGCCAGGGCCGCGTTGGCGAAGGAAAAGGACGTGGCGGCCGCGGCCCGAGTCCTCGTGCGCATATTCCTGGAGTTCTTCGAGTCGCGCAGCGACTTCTACCGCGTCGCGATGGCGCACCAGGATACGGGGGAACGCGAGGACGTCGAAATGGTCCGTTCGCTCGTGATGAAACGGGTGGCCGAATTGGGCGACCTTTTGGGAAGCAGGTTGGCGGCCGGCATCCGCGACGGCCTTTTCAAGGAATACGACGCGAGGTTTCTGGGGTTCTTGCTCTTGGGGATCGTACATTACTACTCGACCTACGTGCTGCGGTATAGCGATACGCGAGTCCCCCTTACCGACGGGACCGATATGTTATGCGATATATATCTGGACGGCGTCCGGTGGCTAAGGCCGGATACTCCGGAGGTAAAATGAAGGGCTTGAGGGTCTTCCTGATTATGACGGCGGCGTGCGCCGTTTCGGCCGCCACGGCCGAAGAGGCGCCGCTGAAACTTTCGCTGGCCGAGGCGGTGGAGCGGGCGCTCGAGGTCGACGAGACGTTCCTGGGCGCGAAAGAGGACGTAGCGGAGGCTAAGGCGAGCATCACGGAGGCCAAGTCGGCCCTCTATCCGAAGCTGACCCTGGACGCCTCGGCGACGAGAATGATCGGCCTGCCGACGGTATTAATCAAGGCCAACTCGTTGGGGCCGGGCTTTCCGCCGGAAGACATCGAGTTCTCGGCGGCGAACGAGGAGAACATAACGGCGGGTTTGACCGCGGTACAGCCGCTGTATCAGGGCGGCCGCGATTGGACCGCGTACGGCGCCGCGAAATCCTATTACTCCTTGGCCGACGAAAATTTGCGGAAGGCCGAAGGCGATACCGTATACGCGGTCGCGAAAGCGTATTACGACGCCGTGCTCGCGGACGAGGCGGTGGGCGTCGCCAACACGGGCGTGGCCGTCGCCTCGAGCCACGTCCAGGCGACGGAAGATAGGTACGACGCGGGCCTCGTTTCCGAATACGACGTTTTACGGGCCAGGGTCGAACTGACCAACTTGGAAACGGCGCAGCGTCGGGCCGAAGACGCCAGGTCGGCGTCGCTGCGCTACCTCTTGACCCTTTTGAACATGCCGCCCGATTCGGAAGTGGCGCTGACGGACCGGCTGGCGTACGATTTGGAGGTCTACGACCTCGGCGATTCGCTCGCCGCGGCCGAGGATAAACGCCCCGAGCTGGCTCAGCTCGAGTTGGCGCGCCAACTCGCGGAGGACAACGTTAAGATAGCGCGGGCCGGCGATAACCCCTCGCTATTTTTTACGGCCTCGTATAGCGACTACGCCAACGCGTTTTCGCTCGATTTCGCGGACCAGTGGCGCCACCAAGGGATGTTGAATCTCGCGCTGTCCTGGCCCATCTTCGACGGCTTTGCCACGCGCAGCGGCGTAAGTAAAGCGCGCTCCGAGCTGTATAAAACCGAATTGAATAAGGCCCGGTTGGCGGAGGGGGTAGATATGGAGGTCCGCGTCGCGTTCGACGCCGTGAAGACGGCGGAGGCGACGGTCCGTTCCCAGAAGGAAAACGTGAACTTGGCGGAACGGGGTTTGGAAATTGCGCAAGCGCGGTACGAGGCGGGCCTGATGTCGAACCTGGAAGTCCTGGATGCGCAGGCGGCGCTTACGCAAGCGCGCCTCGGTTACTATGACTCGCTGCGCGGCTACGCCCTCGCGAAATTGAACATGCGGCGCGCGCGCGGCGAGTTGACCGAGCTCCAGCTATAGGCGGCTGGGTTGGCGTAATAAAAGAGGACGGCCGATGGGCCGTCCTCTTTTTTTTGGTATAGCTTCGGCCGTTTTTACGCGGCGGTTTTTTCCGTGTCTTCGCCGGCCTTAGCCGCGTCGCGTTTCGGCTCGGCTTTTTTGTGGGCCGGCTTGGCCTCGGGAGCGGCCCCGGTTACTTTGGCGGGTCGGCCTGGTGCTTTGGTTTTTTTGGGTTCCGGCTTAGGCGGGGCCGTTTTCTTTTTCTTCTTGGCGCGCGCTTCTTTGTCCTGGCGCAACTTTTCGCCGCGGGCGATGGCCTCGGCGGTGGAGCCCTCTTCCGTCAAGCCGTAGCGTTTGCGGAAGCGGTCGACGCGGCCGGCGGTATCGACGAGTTTCTGTTTGCCGGTGTAGAACGGGTGGCAGTTGGAGCATATCTCGACGTTGACGCCGGGCCGGGTCGTGCGTATTTCGACCTCGTTGCCGCACGCGCAGCGGATTATGGCCAGCTCGTATTTAGGATGTAGGTCTTTTTTCATTTTGTCGGCTTACTTGCGACGTTGATAATTTCGTCCATAAATATAACATAATTTATTTTTATACGCAAACACTATTTTCGTACGGACCTATTCGCGGTTCTCGTAATCCTTCGTCCTTAGCTACTTCCCTTTACGCGTAGAATATGTTATAAATACCATTGGAAGGTGCCCGGGCGGCCGCGGCCGCGCGTTACGCGCCGGCCGAGGAAATTCCGGGCTTCGCCGGGCAGGGTGCCGGGTAATACCCGGGCGCCGCGAGGCGACGGCTTAGTGCCACAGAAAATACACCGCCGATGGCGCGCCCGGTGCGCGCGCAGGCAAGGGTGAAAAGGTGAGGCAAGAGCTCACCGCGGCGTCGGCAACGGCGCCGGCACGGCAAACCCCACCCGAAGCAAGGCCGAATAGGCGGCGTGACCGGCCCGGGTCACGCGTCCGCTTAGGCGGGCGCGGCGCCGCGGGTAGGCCGCTCGAGCCGGGCGGCGACGTCCGGCCCAGATGAATGGCCGCCGTCCCTCCGCAAGGCGGGATACAGAACCCGGATTACAGGGCACCTTCCAACGTTTCAAATTATTTTTACGTCCCGCATCCCTCCGTAGCCAAAAAAAGCTTGACAGGCGGAGGCGAAGTATGTAATATGTAAATGGAGAAAGTAGCAAATAACCTTTACCCCCAAAAGGAGGGCACGATGAAGAGGTTAGTATTAATGACGTTAGTCGCGATGTGCGCGGGCGCGGCGTTCGCGGCAGTCGCGGACCGGGCACCGTGCGCTTCGGGCATAACGCCGGCTTCGGGGTCGGCACCCGACGCGTGGGGCCAGATGATCCGGTCGTTCACGGTCCTGCCGGCGTCCGGCACTAACTCGACGGGCGCGGTAACCACGTACGACAACTATTTCATGACCGGGATGTGGAGCGGTTTTAACATGTTCTACGTGTATACTACGGCCGGTTCTTTGGTCCGTTCCGTTTCCGCCTCCTCGCCCAGCGGCGGCTTCCGCGACGGCACCGGCGGTTGCCACCTCGGCAATGGATACTTTGTGGCTGGCGGCGGCGGCCCCGGGCTGTATGGTTATTACACGTATGGCGCCGGCGGGAACCCCGGTTCTGCGGCGGCGGGGAACCTCATGTCGGCAGGCCGCGGCATCGGGTGGAACGGCACGTATTACTACGCCGTAACGGGGAACTGGAGCACGGCCGTGGCGGAATATTCAACCACCGGCTCGCAAATCCGGACTATACCCTACGGCACAGGCGTTCCTATTTACGGCGTCGCGGCGAACGCAAGCCAACCGACCTACATTTACGCGTACACCCAAGAATCCGGGAACCCGTGTAAGCAAGTCGTTATCGCCTCGGGTTCCGTAGTCAGGTCCTTCACGACCGGCGGCATGGCCGGAGGCGCTGACGCCGGCGGGACCGGCTCTTACCTTTACCTCGTCGGACAGGACCCGACGCGGTTTTGCTGGGTATACGACGGCGAGATATCCGGGTCCGGCGTAGCGCCCAAGAGCCTCGGTATAATCAGGGCCATCTTCCGTTAAAAAGAAAAGACGACCCCGAAAAGAAAAGGCCCCCGGAGGGGGCCTTTTTTGTTGGAGGTCCCCGTATCCCGGGGCCGTTACCGGGGGTTGAGCGAGGCGGCTACGTCCGCGAAAAGTCCTCGCGCGACCGTCACGTCGTGTTTAGCCCGGAGCGCCGCGAGCCATTCCCGGCCGCGTTGGTTTACCTCCTCGCTCGAGAGGTATTCGGCCCGCGCGAGCCTGTAACCTAGCGCCTGCGTATCCTCTTCGGACAGGTCCATCTTCCCGGGCGGTCGGTAATAGGTCACCTCGTAGAAAGCCCAGCGGCCGTCGCGGAGTGGGAAGACGTCGCTTAGCGTCCCGGGCTCGGGGGAGGCGAAGACCCGTTCCCTTAAGTCCGCGGCCAACGGCAACTCCGGTTCTTCCGGGTTTGGCTCCCGGTAAACCTTAATTGCCCGCACGAAATCCTCTTTTTCGGGGGGGAGGCGGGGCGGTGCCTCGTACGCGTCCGCTAACTCGCGGCCGCGCTTGTGGTTGTACGTCTCGCCTACGTCGACGATGCTTTCGCCGGCGACTACGCGTTCGTGGAACGCGCGGACCAAGTCACGATCCGGCAATGCGATAATGTAGCATTCCAGCATTTCCGATATCAGGAACTGCTCCGGGTGCGCCTCGTAGTAACGTTGGACGTCGCTTTCCGTCACCGGCGGCAATTGGGCCGTGAATCCCTGGGCGATGAAGACGCCGGTCAGGAGGTCGGCGCGGTAGTTCTCGCAAGCGCGGAGGAGCGTCTCGTCTCGGTCTAGGCCGCGCCGGATCGCCTCGCATTCCCAAAGC
>CAZLXP010000056.1:0-16547 GCA_964563535.1 uncultured bacterium
GAGGCAAAGCCGAATGCTTCGCCCCTACAAATAAAACCGCCGGATCGCCTCGCATTCCCAAAGCGCTTCGTCTTCGAGTTTCGTTAAGATCCGGTCTGCCACGTAAGCGAAGTCGTCCGGGTCCCGGGCGTGGTAGGCGTCAAGGCCGGCAGCGTTTAGTCCAAGGAAGTCGTACATTAAGAAAACGAATTCGTCGCCGAAGACGGGGACGCCGCCCGCGTCCGCGAGTACGGCTCCCCGCGTTCCCCATCGGGCCTCGAACGCGGCGAAAGGTTCCGTGATTAACGTCCGCCACATCTCGGCGTTCCGGGTTACGGGCACCGAAGCGTGCAGCCCCGCTACGGTATTCCATGCCCTTTTTAAGCCCTTTAGCTCGGAGACCGCGACGTTCAACCCCGGTCGGGCTTCTTCGAACTCGTCGGTTCGGCCGTGAACGATCTTGTCGATGCGGTAAACGTACCAGCGAATGCCGTCGTTGGCGGGAACGGCCGGCGTGTACGCGCCGGCGGCCGTTGCGAAGACGGCCCGGCTCGCCTCCCGGCCGTCGTAGGTCAACGGCGTACCGAACGCGCCCGCCGTCGTTTTATCTTCGTTGACGGCGTATTTCGCGAATACGTCGTCCCACGTTTTACCGTCGGCCAATTCTCGGCGTGCGGCTTCGGCCTCCTCGCGGTTTTTACATATGATGTACGAGTATTTCCGCCATTTCCGGTCCGCTTCGAAAAAAGCCCGGAGCTCTTCTTCGGTCGGGGGCGATTCGGCGGTCCACGTTTTAAACATAAGTTCGCGTAACGTTCGGCGTCGGAACGCGGCGATCTCTTTGCGGACATGTTCCAGATCGCCGCAACCCGCCGCTTCCGCCTCCCGGACTAGGATCTTGGCCGATATTAAATTTTCCACGACCTCGGCGACGCCGTCGGCCGTAGCCGGAGGCGAACCCGGCCCGGGTTCTTGGTTGCGGTAGTAGTACCGTACGTCGCCGACCGTTACCGCGGGGACGCCGTCCACCGTCGCGAGGACGTCGGCGTCGGCGCGCGCCGGGCCCGGCGACGCCGCGGCGATATAAACGGCCGCGGCCAGCAGCGTAGCGCGTACGACGTCGGCCAAGTTTATACTCGAACGCATGAAGTTTTCACCGTCGCTTCCTCTGCAGTATATTTTTATAAATTATATGAAAAAGTGTTCGCTTTTTCAACAACGTCGCTTACGCCGCGGCGGATATTGATTTCGGTCGCCGCTTAGGGTAAACTCGGCGGCGATGGCTAGCGAAATCGGACCAGCGCGCGCCTATACCGTCGGCACCGCGGGGCACGTCGACCACGGCAAGTCCGCGCTCGTGCTGGCCCTCACCGGCGAAGACCCCGACCGCCTCCCCGAAGAGAAGGAACGCGGCATGACCATAGACCTCGGCTTCGTCCACGCCGATTTCGGCGACGGCGTCGTCGCCACCTTCGTCGACGTGCCCGGCCACGAGCGGTTTATTAAGACCACCGTCGCGGGCGAGGCCGGCATCGACCTGGTGCTCTTCGTCGTCGCCGCCGATGAGGGCGTGATGCCCCAGACGCGCGAACATCTCGCCATCCTTCGCCACCTGGGCGCCAAGAGCGGCGTGGTCGCCATAACCAAGGCCGACCTCGTCGACGACGAGTGGCTCGCCCTCGTCCGCGAAGAGCTGGCGACGTTCTTCGCCGGGTCCTTTTTGGAGGAGGCTCCCGTAGTAGCGGTTTCTTCGGTCACCGGCGCGGGGGTAGAAGACGTCCGGTCGGCCCTCAAGGAGGCTTTGTTGCGGGTCCCGCCGCGGCCGCCCGGGGGCCCGTTCCGCATGGCCATCGACCGCGTCTTCTCGATGCGCGGCTTCGGCACCGTCGTCGCCGGCACCGTGGCCTCGGGAGAGGTCAGGCCCAGGGACGAGCTCGAGATTCAACCGCTCGGTCGTCGCGTCAGGGTCCGGGGGGTCCAAAGCCGGCATAAGGCCGTCGACGTCGCGACGGTGGGGATGAGGGCGGCGCTGAACGTCGTGGGCGTCGAACAGGACGAGGTTCCGCGGGGTTACGAGCTCGCCGCGCCGGGGTTGCTCGAGCCGACGCGGCGACTGGATTCGAAGTTGAACCTGGACGTCGGGCCGCTCCGCCACCGGAGCCGGGTGCGTTTCAACAAAGGTACGGCCGAGGCCTTGGGCCGGCTCATGTTATTGGACGCCGACGTCGCGGAGGCGGGCGAGAGCCACTACGCCCAGGTAATCCTCGAGGAACCGATTGTGGCCATCCGGTACGAGCCGTTCGTAATAAGGGACCCGTCGACGCTCCGGCTTTTGGGCGGCGGCAAAATCCTGGACCCGTTTCCGACGCCCCATCGACGTCAGCCGTGGGTCGCGGAAGAGCTTGCGAAGTTGGAAGCGGCCGAGGGGGTCCCGGCGGCCCTTCTGCGGGCGCTATTCACGCGTACCCGCGGCGCTAAGCGTAGTTATCGCGCCGCCGAGTTAACCGGCGCGCTTACGGCCGTTACGGATAAAGAGGTAATCCGCTTACTCCGGGAGTTAGCGGCGGAAGGCGTTATAACGCGTTTTGACCTCGACTACGTGCCGTCGAAAGACGCAGCGGCGTTAAAAGAAGCCGCGGTGGACGCGGTCCGGGGCGCCTTATCGCGGGACCCGTTGCGGGAAGCCGTTACCCGGGATGAAGTTCGCGCCAAGTTACGGTATGATCTTTCGGCCGGGGGTTGCGCGGCGCTACTGGAGGAACTCGCGGCGGAAGGGCGGCTCGAGGCTCACGGCGGCGGGTATCGGCTTCCCGGCTCGGCGCCGGCGTTGACTTCCGCTCACCGGGAGGCGCTCGCGGCGCTCGACGATTTCGTGCGGGGTGGGCCGCCCATGCGCGGTCGGGAAGAACTCGAGCGTTACCTGGACCAATATACCGAGGGCGCTACCATACTAAAATTCGCCCTCGCGCGCGGTATGCTGGTGATGTTGCCCGAGAGGGTAGTCGCGACGCCGGCCTTTGTCGACGAGAAGAAGGCCGAACTTTTGGAATACCTGCGAGAGCACGGGACCGTTCGCGCCGCGGAATACAAAGATATATACGACTTGTCTCGTAAACAGGCGACGGCCCTTTTGGATTACTTCTACGAACAGGGCATCACGGTCCGGGAGGGCGGCACGCATCGCCTTTCGCCCCGGTACGTGAACGAGGTGCCCGGCTAGAGGAGGTTGCTCGCGGAACTATGGTAAGCGCGAAGGAATTGATATCGTACGAGGAGAAGTGGGGAGCTCGCAATTATAAACCGCTGGACGTCGTGCTGACGCGAGGAGAGGGGGTGTGGGTATACGACGTCGACGGAAAAAAGTACCTGGACTTCCTGGCCGCGTACTCGGCCCTCAACCAGGGATACTGCCACCCCCGCCTCGTAAAGGTCATGCGGGAGCAAGCCGGCCGACTGGCGCTTACGTCGCGCGCGTTTCGCAACGACCAACTGCCGTTATGGGAGAAGGAACTGTGCGAGCTCTTGGGGTTTGAGAAAATGCTCCCCATGAACTCGGGCGCGGAGGCCGTGGAGACGGCGATCAAGCTGGCGCGGAAATGGGGTTACAAAGTGAAGGGCGTCGCCGACGGCCAAGCGGAGATCGTCGCCTGCGAGGGCAACTTCCACGGCCGGACGACCACCCTCGTCGGCTTCTCATCCGAAAGCCAATACCGCGACGGCTTCGGCCCTTTCGCGCCGGGTTTCAAGGTGATACCGTACGGCGACGTCGCGGCGCTCGAGGCCGCCATAACGCCCAACGCCGTGGCGTTCCTGGTCGAACCGTTGCAGGGGGAGGGGGGCGTCATCGTCCCGCCGGAAGGGTATTTGGCGGCGGCTCGAGACGTTTGCAGGACGAACAACGTCCTCTTCATAGCGGACGAGATACAGAGCGGCCTTGGCCGAACGGGTAAAATGCTCTGCTGCGAACACGAGGGGGTGCGACCGGACGTAGTCGTTTTGGGCAAGGCGCTCTCGGGGGGAATGTACCCCGTTTCGGCGGTATTGAGCTCGGCGGCCATTATGGGTGTTTTCGAGCCCGGCGACCACGGCTCCACCTTCGGCGGCAACCCGCTCGGTTGCGCGGTGGCGCGGGAGGCGTTGAAGGTCGTCGCCGAGGAAGATTTATGCGGCCGGGCCGCGGCGCTCGGGCCGCGCATGCTGGCGACGCTAAGCCGGCTCGAGAGCCCCTACGTCGACTTCATACGGGGGAAGGGCTTGTGGGCCGGCGTCGTATTGAAAAAGGGTGCCGGCGGCGCGCGGCGGTTTTGCGAGGCGTTGATGCGGCTCGGCGTTTTGGCTAAGGAGACCCATGAAACCGTCATCCGGCTGGCGCCGCCGCTCGTAATAACCGAAGACGAGTTGGAATGGGGGCTCGAGCGCGTCGCGACGGCGCTTACGGCCGACGTGCCGGAGGAAGTCGGCGCGACCAAGTAGTTATACGTTAGAGGAGGCGAGATGAGGTTAATAACGACGTTTATCAAAATCGGCGCCGTCGCCTTCGTAATAGCCGTTGCGTGTTCCGAGGAGACGCCGCTCGAGGACGCCAAAACCAAGGCGCCCGCGTTTATCGCCAGGTGGGGCCGCCCGGGTAGGGAGAACGGCGATTTTTATAACCCGTACGGCGTCGCCGTGGCGCCGGGCGGCGACGTTTACGTGGCCGATACGAATAATAGCCGGGTCCAATATTTCACGCCGGCGGGTAGTTTTTTGGGTAAATGGGACGTAGCTCCCGACGAATGGCGGCCGGTAAGCGTAGGCGTCGCGGCAACCGGCGTCGTCTACGCGGTCGATCGGTATGAGAGCCGCATCCTGTATTTTACTCCCGCCGGCAGCTTGTTAGGTGCGTGGGGTTCACACGGTGAAGGCCCGGGCCGTTTCTTCGGCCCGACGGACCTTGCCGTTTCGCCGAGCGGGGCGGTATACGTAGTAGGTTACGACGGCCGCATCCAGTATTTCGACGCCGTAGGGACCTACGAGGGCGGATGGGGCTCCGAGGGCGTGGGCACGAGCGAATTTTCGTTTCCCGAGGGTATTGCCGTCGGCCCGGGCGGTTACGTTTACGTGGCTGACACGGGTAATAACCGCGTTCAATATTTTACGCCGACGGGCTCTTACCTCGGCGGGTGGGGCGGTTACGGTGACGGCCCGGGCGAGTTCGACGAGCCGGTTCGGCTCGCGGTCGGGCCTGCCGGTACGGTATTCGTTGTCGATAACGGAAATCGCCGCGTCCAGTATTTCACGTCGGACGGGAGTTTTCTGGGTACGTTCGGTTCGGGCGGCGCCAGGAGAGGGGAATTCGTTAACCCGTACGGCATCGCGATCACCGGACGCCGCGTGATCTATATTGTGGATGCGTATAACTGCTGGGTGCAATATTTTTATTGATGGTTATGGGCCGGCGTAACCGGATTGCGTCCGAGGTAATCGCCGGGGCCAGTCGTCCCGGCTTTTCGACGTTGACACTTACTCCCCAATTATGGTAACTTTCGGGTCGTTACGTTTCGATAAGGGGTTTTTGGCATCCTCCTTATGAAGATGGCTACGTCAGCTTTGCGCCGCTTGTTTCCGGCGGCGGCTGTGCTCGTCTCGTTGTCGTGCGCCGCGCCCACCGGGGACCCCGTCGGCTTTCGGGGTCCGGAAAGGCCCGTCAAAAAAGTAACCTTATACCCCGGCGACGTCGGTTGGCGCGATACTTTTTACGACATTTTCGTACCCACGGGTCGTCACTACCGGCTGGCGGTGGGCGGTTACGGCGCTCCCTATAAGTTCCGGAGCCGGGCTCTCCTGCGCTTTGAAGTGGGGGACGTCCCCAAAGAAGTCCCCTTAAGTAAAATCCGCGACGTTTCGTTGCGTTTACCGTACCTTCGCGTCTCAGGCGCTTTGAACGACGACGTTTACGCGGAAAGCGACGTTACGGTCGAGGTACACGCCTTGCGCCGGAACTTCGACGAGGACCGGGCGACGTGGTGGCGGGCGAGTCGTAAGGAGAGCTGGAGCGTCGAGGGCGGGGACTACGGCCCGACGGTGGCGGACGGCGTCGTGGGCAAACCTTCGTACCAACGTCAAAACTTGGATTTCGACGTAACCGCCTCAGCGTTGGCGTGGTTCGCCAATCCGTACCGCAACTACGGCCTTATTTTGAAAGCCGCTGACGAGGATGAGATATCGGGCGTCGGCATAAAGGAGTTTTATTCGACCAATCAATATACCAAGGTCAACACGCCGCGGCTCATGATTACCTACGTCGACGACGAAGGGGGGAAAGCGTACAAGGTCTTTTTACCCGAAAAGGATTGTTTCATAACCGATTACGACGGCGACCTCGGCGGCGCCGAAGTCCACGGCTACGACCCGTTTCTAGATTTCGGTTCGTTTAACGGCTACGGCCGGCGCGTACTTTTGTATTTCAACCTTTCGCCCGGGGCGACCGGCATTCCGGCGACGGCGTCCGTAGCCCGGGCTCGGTTGCGCCTTTACTATCAGCCGGCGGGTAGGGACGAACGCGTATACATCGCGATCTACCGCTTGACGGCCCGGTTTGAAGAGAGCGCAAAGCAGGATGTGCTCGAGGTCCAAAAGTTCCACGACAACGTCGCGTATATCGAGCGAGAATTCAAGAAAGAACCGCCCGGGTACGTCGACCTCTATATTAATTCGTTGGTTCAAGAGTGGATATCGGGCAAACACCCCAACTACGGCCTGGTGATAAAAACGCCCGACGAGAGCTCGGCGCAGGCCTTCCCGCGTTTCGCCGCCAAGGATAATGGCCAGGCGGACCGGAGGCCTTACCTTGAGGTCGAGTATACGGTCCCGCCGGGGCCGTGGTATACTGTACCGGGGTAATGACGGGTTAAGCGTGCAAGGCGGAATAAATTACGTAGTTATATTAATCCTGGCGTTGCCTACGCTCTTTACGGGGCCGGCGTTAGGGAATACGATTTTGGCTGCCGGTACCGCGGGGGAGCCGGGCATCGACGTCGACGCGCGGGCGGTCGGGATGGGCGGAGCGGCGTTGGCCTTGTTCGAGGGGACGAATGTCAACGGTACGAACCCGGCGGCCCCGGCTTCGTACGGCCGCGCCGTTTTTAACGTTACTTTATACCGGGGGTATAATTCTTATGACACCAGGGAAGGGAGGAGCGTGGAGATTACGTATGACGTTCCCGGGGCGGAGTTGGCGGTGCCGATATCGGAAGCGGCGGCCTTTTCGGCGGTTTTCCGCCAGGAGCTCAATCAGAATTACGAATTGACGCGGCCGCTGGAATATGAGGGCAAACCGGTAGGGGTAAGTCGCCTTAAAGGCGTAGGGTCGGTTTATTCGTTTTCTGCGGGCATCGCGAGCCGCTTCGGCGGCCGATGGTTGGGCGGCGTATCGGCCGGCTACGACTTCGGCGCCCCCCGAGAAATATATTCCAAAGAATTCAAAGCCAAGGGTTATTCCCGCATCGAGGAAGACCTCGAGGCGGCTTACAAGGGGGTAAAGGGAGCGCTGGGGGCGGGTTTTTTAATCTCGGACCGGCTTTCTTTGGGAGCCGCCGCCGAGATTTACGGCGACCACCGCGTGCACGAAACGGTCTCTACCGAGTACGCCACGTTATACGAAGAAAACCACCGCTTTAAAATGCCCTGGTCGGCGGGATTGGGCGCCGCGTACGTCGTGGGGCCGCGGGGCCGGTTCGCCGCCGACGTTCGCTCCACGTCGTGGTCCAGGTTCGCGGTCGACGGCAGGAAGTTCGGCTACCGTAATACCGTCGAGTTCCACGCCGGGGCCGAGGGGCGTTTGACGACGGGAGCGAAATCTTTCTTCCTGTGGCGGATGCCGTACCGCCTGGGCGTGTCGTACGCCCCTTGGTATTCGATGGAGCACGGCGATTTTGCCAAGGCCGGCGTCGCGGCGGGCGCGGGATACCTGTTCAGCAATAACGAAAACAGCCGGCTTGATTTCGCGCTGGAGTATAGCCGTCGGGGCGACCTGGCCTCTCAGGGCTTGGGAGAGCAGATGTTAGATTTCTATCTCTCGGTCGTGGGGCTCGAGGCCTGGCTTGGTAAACGAGGACGGGAAGATTAGCTTTTTAAGGGCCGTGGCGGCCCGAGAGGAGTGAACGCGATGCGGTTTCGAACCGCCTGGCTTTCGGCGTTGGTAGTCTTTTTGGCCGCACCGAACGTCTTGTATGCGGCCGAAGAAGAGAAGGTTTTTAAATACGCGTACGTGAACATGGAACGGGTCATGGACGAGTACGTTCTTTTCGCCGAGGCCAAGAAAGAAGCCGAGCAAAAAATTAAAGACGCCCGGGTCGAGGACACCGAAACGCTTTCCGCGTATCAGACCAAAATAAACGAATTAGAAGAGAAGCTCGCCGGCCCGCTAACGCCCGAAGCCAAGGCCGAGGCGACGGAGGCGTACAAGGCTAGTTATCAGGAAGCGCTCGATTTTCGGGACGGCGTGATCGCGAAGTACAAGAGGATGGAACGCGACGCTTTCGAGCCGGTCTATAAAAACGTATACGAGAAAATCGAGTCGTATGCCATAAAGAAGGATTACGAAATCGTTTTCGATTATTCGGCGATTTTGTTGTATGCCGACGAAAAAAATGACATTACGGATGATATAATTAAAGAGTTGAACGAAGAGGCGGGCATTAGTAAATAACGCCGGTGAGCGGGGCGACGACTATGGCCGAATATACGGTGGACGAGCTCGCGCGGGCGGTCGGCGGCGAGGTGGCGGGAAACGGCGGCGCCGTGATACGGAGCGTTAACGGCATAAAAGAAGCCGGTCCCGACGAAGTGACCTTCATGGCCAACCCGAAATACCGGGCGGCCTTGAAAGCGACCCGGGCGGGGGCGGTAATAGTCGCGCCCGGAACCGAGGCCGGGGCTTCGACCTTAATAAAAGCGCCGAACCCGTACGCGGCCTTCGCCAAGATCCTCGCGATGTTCGCGCCCCCGGCGGAGGCGCCGGAGGGTCTATCGCCGCTCGCATATATTAACGATAAAGCGAAAATAGGTAAGGGGGTGGCGGTGGGCCCCTTCGTGACGATACGGGAGGACGCCGTAGTAGGCGACCGCACGACGTTGGGCGCCGGCACGTACGTAGGCCGCGGGGCGACGGTGGGCGCCGATTGTCTGATCTACCCGAACGTTACGGTCCGGGAACGCGTCGTTATAGGCGACCGTTGTATCATCCACTCGGGCACGGTAGTAGGTTCGGACGGTTTCGGCTTCGCGACCGAAGGGAAAGTCCACCACAAGATCCCGCAGATCGGCGTCGTCGTAATCGAGGACGACGTCGAGATCGGGGCCAATTGCGCCATCGACCGGGCGACCATGGGCGAGACGCGGATAGGCCGCGGTTCTAAGCTCGATAATCTGATCCAAATAGCCCATAACGTGAAGGTGGGGGAAGGTACTTTAATCGCGGCCCAGACCGGGATAGCGGGGTCGACGGTGTTGGGGAAATATTGCGTATTGGGCGGCCAGGTGGGCATCGTTCCCCACATCGAGATAGGGGACGGCGCGACGTTGGCCGCGCAGAGCGGCGTTACCAAATCGATCCGGAGAGGCGAGACCGTTTTCGGCCGGCCGGCCCGCCCGCTGAAGGAAGTCAAGAAACGCGAAGGCCGCGTCGCCCTCCTCGAAAAATACTTCAAGCGCGTGAAAGAGCTCGAGGAAGAAGTAGCCGAGTTGAAACGGCGTAGGGACGAGAATCGCTGATGGGCGACTATGTTAGCTGAAGAGAAACAGTGGACCGTCGCGAGGGAAGTATCGCTCGAGGGCGCCGGCCTTCATACGGGGGAGCCGGCGCGCGTAACGTTTAAGCCCGCGCCGCCCAATACGGGCGTGGTATTCGAACGAGTTGACCTCGACGGCAGGGCGCGGGTTCACGCCCTCGTCGAGAACGTTACGGGGGCCAGCCGCGGAACGACGTTGACCGAGAACGGCGTGACGGTCTACACGGTGGAGCATCTGTGCGCCGCGGCCACCGGCCTGGGCATAGATAACCTGCTGGTCGAAATAGACGGGCCGGAGCCCCCGGTGACGGACGGCTCGAGCGCCGTCTTCGCCCGGGCGCTGGTGGAGGCGGGGTTGGTGGAACAAGGGGAGCGCCGCCGCCTGATAACGCTCGACAAGCCTTTCGACTATAAACAGGACGGCGCGGAGATGACGATCGTCCCGGAGGATAAACTCCGCGTCTCTTTCACGATCAGATTCGAACACCCGTACTTGAAGTCTCAGTTCTATACTTTTGAAGTCGGCCGGGACGATTTCGTCGAGGAGATCGCGCCCGCGCGGACTTTCGCCCTGGAGAGCGAAATCGAGATGCTGCGCCGCGCGGGGTTGATAAAGGGGGGAAGTTTGGCGTGCGCCGTAGTCGTCGGCGATAACGGCCCGCTCAACGAAGATGGGTTGCGTTTTGACGACGAGCCGGTGCGGCATAAAATTTTGGATTTAATCGGGGACCTCACGTTGTTCGGCGCGCGGTTTAGGGGTCATATAATCGCGATGCGTTCCGGTCACGCCGTCAACGTCGGCATGATAAGGAGCGTGAAAAGGCATATGGAACGAAAAAACCGCATACCCTCTTTCGACGTCTCGAAGACGCTTTACGATATCACCGCCATAATGAAATACTTGCCGCATCGCTACCCGTTCTTATTGGTCGACCGCATCGTCGACTACCGCCCGGGCGAGTACGTGATCGGCGTCAAGAACGTTACCTTCGACGAGCCGTTTTTCGCGGGCCATTTCCCCGGCGTGCCGGTGATGCCGGGCGTCCTCATCGTCGAGGCTATGGCCCAGGTAGGCGGCGTCCTGCTTATGCAAACCGTCGAGGACCCGGGGAATACGCTCATCTATTTCATGGGGATAGACAACGTTAAGTTCCGGCAGCCGGTGGTCCCGGGCGACCAGGTCGTGTTTAAGCTCGTTCCTTTAAAGTTCAAAGGCAAAATCGCCGTTATGCGGGGCGAGGCGTTCGTCGGCGACAAAATCGTCGCGGAGGGAGAATTCAAAGCGTGCTTGGTCGAAAAAAATGCTAATATCCCAACCGCCGACTAAGCGGGGGCGGATGCTAAAAACTAGTTTTGCTCAGGTTAAATCCCCATATATCGGGGGCTTAAGCACAAAGAGTTGAAGTTAATAATATGTTGAAAAATCCGATAATAGCGTCGAAAAACGGATAATAAATGGTTGATATACATAAAACGGCGTTGGTAGACGGCCGCGCCGAATTGGGCGAAGGCGTCGTGGTCGGGCCGTACGCGTTTATCGCCGGCCCCGCGGTTATCGGCGCCGGGACCGTGATTGGCCCGTACGTTTTGATGGAGGGGGCCGTATCGATAGGGCAACGGTGCCGCGTCTTCTCGCACGCCGTGCTGGGGACGATTCCGCAGGATATGAAATTCGAGGGTGAAGAGTCCGACCTCAAAATAGGAGACGGTACTACGGTGCGGGAGTTCGTCACCGTTAACCGCGGCACAAAGGCGTCGGGGACGACGCGGGTGGGAAACGATTGTTTGTTAATGGCTTACGCCCACGTAGCGCACGATTGTGTATTGGGCGATAACGTCGGCTTAGCTAACGGCGCCACCCTCGCGGGCCACGTCGAGATCGGCAATTACGCGTTCATAGGGGGCTTATCCGCGATACACCAGTTCACCAGGGTGGGCAAACACGCTTATATAGGCGGTATGAGCCGGGTAAGCCAAGACATAATCCCGTACGCGCTTACGGCCAGCGAACCCACGCGCGTGGTGGGCATAAACGTCGTGGGCCTGCAGCGCCGCGGTTTTACGGCGGAAACGCGGGCGGCGTTGAAAAGGGCGTATCAGATAATATACCGTGAGGATTTGAACAAGGGCCAGGCCGTCGAGAAGTTAAAGGCCGAATTGGCTGGCGTGGCCGAGGTACGCGACATTATCGATTTCTTGGAGACGTCGGACCGCGGCATCCTTAAATAAAGTATTTTTAACTAGTGGCGGATTGTTTTTAAAGTAATTTATGAAATACGCCGAGGTATTATGGAAAAGCTCGACGGGAAAATAGGGGTAATTGCCGGCTCGGGGCAAATGCCGGTTCTGATCGTAGAAGAGGCCGTTGCCCGCCATCCCGAGGGCGTCGCGGGCGTCTTCGCAATTTGCGTAACGGACGACGCGGCGCGTCGCCTGAAGGACCGGATCCACGTAGAACGCGTAAATTTGGGGCAAGCGGGGAAAGCGATTAAATTATTGAAGGAGAACGGCGGGAGATATTGCGTCTTCGCCGGCAAGATAGAAAAAGCGCCCGTTTTGGCCGGCCTTAGATTCGACGCGCGGGCGGTGAAAATCCTCGCCCGCGTCCGCGACTTCACCGACGACGAGTTAATGGGGGAACTCGTCCGCGAATTGGAGCGGGAGGGGTTCGACGTTTTGGCGCAGACGGATATCCTCGAGCGGTACGTAGTTCAACCGAAAGTTTACACCAAGCGGAAGCCGACGAAAAAAGATTACGAGGATATATCCTTCGGATTGGAAAAAGCGCGGGGGCTTGCGGCCTTGGGCGTAGGGCAGACCGTAGTAGTACGCAACAGGGCGGTATTGGCGGCCGAGGCGATGGAGGGCACGGACGAGACGGTGCGGCGGGGCGCCAAATTGGCGGAAGGCCGGGGCGGCGTCGTCGTAAAGGCGATGAAGCCCGGGCAGGACCGTCGATTCGACATACCGACGGTTGGGCTGGCGACGCTGAGGTTGGTGTTGTCCGGCGGCTTGAAGGTTTTGGCCCTCGAAGCCGGTTCCTCTTTTTTGATAGACCGCGAGGAGGTTGTGGCGGCGGCTAACGGCGGCAAAATTACCGTCGTCGGCGTGGGGGGCCGGTGACGTTGGACGTAAAGGGTTTAATCGTCGGGCCGTTGGCGACCAACTGTTATGTCGCGTCCGGCGGGGGGAAAGCGGTGATTATCGACCCGGGCGCCGAGGCCGAGGTTGTTTTGCGGGCCCTCGGCGGGCAGGAAGTCGCGGCGATATTGGTAACCCACGGCCACGCCGACCACGTGGGCGCCGTAGATGAATTGGTAGCCGATACGGGCGCCCCTTTTTTGGCCCCGGCCCCGGACTTGGGGTTGGTAAAAAAGTACGTTGCCGCCCGGCCCAGCGGAGTTTTCCGTCACGCCGACCAGTTTGAGTTTGACGCGTTCTCTTTGGCCGTAATCGCGACGCCGGGCCATACGCCCGGCTCTTCGTGTTTCTATTCCGCGGGGTTGATTTTTTCGGGCGATACTCTGTTCGCGGGGGGCGTGGGAAGAATCGACCTCCCGGGCGGCTCGGCCGAGGCGCTCTTTAGTTCGATCCGCGAGCGGATATTCCCTTTGCCCGGGGATACCGTCGTTTACCCGGGCCACGGCGAGCGGACCACGGTCGGCCGTGAGAGAAACTCGAATCCGTTCTTCGCGTCGGGATGGGTATGAGCGACGTCGGCGGAAAAGGGGACGCGGCTGCGGCGTTGCGCGGCTTCAAAGCGTATTTGGTCGCCGAGTGCGGCCTGGCCGAAAATACGGTCGCCGCGTACTTGCGCGACGTCCGCGATTTCATGGCTTTTTGCGCGGGTTTTCGAGACGCGCAATTGGCCGACGTCGTGGCGTATGTCCGGAAACTTTCCGGTGCCGGCGCGGCGGCGACGTCGCTTTCGCGGCGGTTGTCGTCGCTCCGGGTATTTTACCGCTACCTCCGCGACGAGGACGAGGCGACGGCGTCGCCGCTGGAGTTCGTAGAGTCGCCCAAGACGCCTTCGCGACTACCCGATTATCTGCACGTCGACGAGGTCGAGGCGATTATCGGCGCCGCGGCCCGTACGGTGGACGGCTTAGCCGCGGCCGGAACCCCCGCGGAACGGCAATTGAACGCGGCACGGGACGTCGCGATGCTTGGGCTCGCGTACGGTTGCGGCTTGCGCGCCAGCGAACTAGTCGGTTTGAAAAGGGCCGACGTTGACTTGAGTTTGGCCCTGGTACGCGTTCGCGGTAAGGGGGGGAAGGAGCGCCTCGTCCCGTTTGGCTTAGTGGCGAAAAGTTATTTGGAAAAATATTTAGCGTTGTTGAAGGCGGCGGGCCAAAGCGACGAACTTTTCCTTTTCCCGTCGTCGCGACGCCGCGGTCGGCCGGTGAGCCGCCAGCTGCTATGGAAGATAGTCAAAAAATACGCCGCGCGAGCCAGCGTGCCGGGCGTCAAGCCGCATCTTTTTCGCCACACGTTTGCCACCCATTTGATTCAGGCCGGCGCGGACATCCGAACGGTCCAAGAACTTTTGGGTCACGCAAATATAACGACTACACAGATTTACGCTCATTTAGATACGAAAAGCCTTAAAGAATTTCACAAAAGGTATCACCCGAGGAAGTAGGTCATGTTTACTGCCGAATGGTGGCTGGATAAATTGTATTTAGCGCCCGGGATTCTCTTGGGCCTGGTGGTGCACGAGTTTTGTCACGGCTACGCCGCTTGGCGTCTGGGCGACCCCACCGCCAAACTCGCGGGGCGGCTTAGTTTCAATCCCCTGAGACATCTTGACCTTCTGGGTACGGTAGCCCTCTTTGTCGCGCGCATAGGTTGGGCCAAGCCGGTGCCGGTAGACGCCCGGAACTTTCGCGACCCGCGGAAGGGGATTTTGTTTACGTCGCTCGCCGGGCCGGTGTCCAATTTAATCTTGGGGGCGGTGCTGGGGCTGGGTTTGGGCGGCCTTTTCACGTACGCGCTAAAAATACCCGGGACCTTCGACTCGTCTTGGCTCCGGCTGCTTTACCTGGTGCTGTTCAACGGCGTCTACATCAATTTTGTTCTCGCCATATTTAATATGTTGCCGATACCGCCGCTCGACGGTTCGAACGTGTTGGGGGCCGTTTTACCGCGCGGCGCCGCGGCGTCTTACGGCCGCTTCATCACGCGCTACGGCCGGACCGTCCTCATCGTCTTCTTTCTCGCGATATTCTTGGGCCCTTCGTTCGGTTTTCCCGTTTTTCAATGGTTTCTAATGCCGCCGGTGAAGGTTCTGTTTCGTTTAACTACCGGCTTTTCACTCAACGAACTCTGGTACTTCTACGCGGCGACGTTTAGCCTGTAAGGATTTGGGGTTAAAAAAAGCCGCCCGGCAAGGGCGGCTTTTTAGCGGCCATAGTCGCTTAATGGAATAATGCCTTAACGTTGCCGAAGGAGGCGGGCGAGACGCCGGACGTGAGGTCGCCCGGGCAATGGATTTTATAAATGCGGTCGTTGCCGTCGCAACCTACCCATAAGTATTGGCCGTAGTAGGCGAGGCCGCGGGGATATTGCCCCGGGACCGTAAACGAGGCCACCAACGAACCGGCGGTGTTGTAGCCGTAAACTATGTTCGGGTTCGAACCTTGCCATACGACTTTATTGCGCTGGTCCCACGCGATGTCGCAGTTGCTTGCTGTCGCCAAAGGGAAAGAGGAGAGGATGCTGCCGTTCAACATATTATGGCGCCAGCAATACGACGGCGCGGAATCAGAGGTGAGGATGGCGGTTGTGCCCTCGCCGCCGTCGCTGGTGCAGTACGCCGCCGCGCCGTACGGTTCGTGGCCGGCGCTCCAATAACGGTAAACGCTTCCGGTGAGGGCGTTGCAATCGTAGACCCGGTTGTTTTCGTAGCAACCGACCCAGACGTGGGCGTCGGTGGCGAATGCGAGGCCGCTGCATTTATTGCTGAAAGATGTGGCCCACGAGCCGTAGGAGGAACCGTTCGCGGGGGATACGCGGTATACGAAGGTCGTGCTGCCGTAGTTTATAACGAATAACCTCATATGCGAACGGGCCATCCCCCGGATCTGATTGCCGGGCGCGGGGAACGAACCCGTAACGTCGCCCAGCCGCGCGAAGGTGGCCGGCGTGAAGAAAATCGATAACGTTGCCAAAATTAACGCTAAACTTTTCATAACCGGTTTGCCTCCTTTCGGATTTTGCCGGTTAGTTATTCGCAGGCGGCGGTGTAGCTATTTTTTAAGCTTTTCATTAAGAATATAACGTAATAACGGCCCTAAGTCAAATTAAAATGGGGAGTAGTCGAAGTTTTCCGCGCCCTCGTTATCTTTTTCGGGGTTACGGGTTTTAGGGCATGAGAAAAGCCGCCCTGAGGGCGGCTTTATGGCTTGTGGCTCGAGCTTAGTGGAACAACGCCTTGACCCTGCCCACGGAGGCGGGCTGGATGTTCAGGTTCGTTTGCGGGCAGTGGATGCGGTAGACGTAATGGTCCGGGATGGTGCAACCTACCCAAAGGTACGAGGCGTTGTAGACGACGGCGTAGGGATAAGGGGCGGGCATAGAAAACGAGGTCATCAAGGACCCGGCGGTATTCCAAGCGTACATTATGCCCGGGCTCCCGTATCCGCCCCAGACTACCTGGTTCCGCCAGTCCCAGCCAATATCGTATGCGAGCTGCGACTTCGCGAACGACGAGAGGATGCTCCCCGTCGTCGGGTGGTGGTACCAGAGGTAGTTAGGCGAGGTGTAGGCCAATATTATCGACTGGGGGCCGGAACCGCC
>CAZLXP010000057.1:0-16518 GCA_964563535.1 uncultured bacterium
TCAGGTTTTACCACCTGACGGCCGCCGGCGTCGGATGGAAACATCCGACGCCACTATCGTCCGGAGGCGCCGCGGGAAACGCGGGAGCCCGCTTGACGCGGAGCGAGACATGAGTACAGAACCGGGATCCGCCGAGGGTGGGGGCCGTCAGGTTTTCCAACCTGACGTCGACCGGCTTCGCAGGGGGTGCCGTCAGGTTTTACCACCTGACGGCCGCCGGCGTCGGATGGAAACATCCGACGCCACTGCCGCGGGGGCGCCGCGGGCGCGTTTTTATTTATAACCCGGGTAAATTATCCTTGACACGGCGGCCCGAATATTTTAGATTTTCCTTCCTCGTGAATTCGTTCGCGAAGTTAACGGAATAGGTCGCGATTACAGCGCTGAACGGTTTGTACTCGCCAATTTTATCGCGTTCTTTGCCAGGCGTGCCAGGCGCCGTCGCTTGCCGATTTAACCCGCCCGGATGTTACGAGGGTGGGTATATTTATCCTCTCGCAGGAGGTCAAGGCGTATGCCGGGAATCGTAGGCTGGGGCTGCCACATGCCGCGGTATCGGATTAAAGTCGAAGAGATCGCGAAAGTATGGGGCGCCGACGCCCAGGCGTATAAGAAAGGCCTCAACGTCCAGGAGAAATCGGTCCCGGCGCGAGACACGGACACCATAACGCTCTCGGTTACGGCGGCGCGGCGGGCGGTGGCTCGAGCCGGCGTCGACCCGGGCCAAATCGGCGCCTGCTACGTCGGCTCCGAGTCGCACCCATACGCCGTCAAGCCGTCGGGGACGACGGTGGCGGAAGCGCTGGGCGCCACGCCCGAATGTCGCTGCGCCGACTTCGAGTTCGCGTGCAAGGCGGGGACGGAGGCGATGACGGTCGCGCTGGGCCTAGTGGACGCCGGGTACGTAAAATACGCGCTGGGCATCGGCGCGGATACGTCGCAGGGCGCGCCCGGCGACGCGCTCGAGTATACGGCCTCCGCCGGCGCCGCGGCCTTCGTGATGGGCGCCGACAAACTGGTCGCCGAATGCGAGCACACTTATTCTTATATGACCGACACGGCGGACTTCTGGCGGCGCGAGCATCAATATTACCCGCAGCACGCCGGCCGCTTCACCGGCGAGCCCGCGTACTTCAAACACGTCCTCGGTTGCGCCAGGGGCATTATGGGGAAAGCGGGCCTTAAGGCCGGGGACTTCGCCTATTGCGTCTTCCACCAGCCCAACGGCAAGTTCCCGGCCGCGGTCGCGAAGGACCTCGGCTTCAAACCGGAGCAATGGGAGCAAGGGCTGCTGAGCCCGCTCTTGGGTAATACGTACTCCGGCTCGTCGCCGATGGGCTTGACCGCTCTCCTCGACGTCGCGAAGCCCGGCGACCGGATCCTGCACGTCTCGTACGGCTCGGGCGCCGGCTCCGACGGCTTCGTCTTCCGTTGCACGGACCGCATACGGGAAGTGCAAGACCTCGCGCCGAAGACGCGGGAACTTTTAGAAGGCGAGCGCTTCTATCTCGAGTACGGCGAGTACGCGAAGTTCCGCGGCAAGATAATAATGAACGTCAAAGGAGCATAGTACATGAGGGACGTTGCCGTAATCGGCGTGGGCGCCAACCCCAAGTGGGGCGAGCTGTGGGGCCGGTCGCTCCGCGATATTTTCGTAGAGGCGGCGCTCGCGGCGATAGACGACGCCGGCGTCGACCACGTCGACGGCATGTACGTGGGCTGCATGTCGTCCGGCCTCTTCACCGGCCAGGAACACATCGGCTCGCTCTTGGCGGATTACCTGGGCCAGCGGCACCTGCCGGCGACGCGGGTAGAGAGTGCCTGCGCCTCGGGGGGCGCCGCGGTTAAGGCCGCGTTTCTGGAAGTCGCGAGCGGCCACGGCGATATCGTCCTCGCCGGCGGCGTGGAGAAGATGACGGACGTGAGCGGCGCCGACGCGACGTACGCGTTGGGGACCGCCGCCGACGCCGAGTACGAGTGCTACCACGGCGCCACGTTCCCGGGCCTTTACGCCATGATCGCCCGGGCGCACATGGACCGCTACGGCACGACGCCGGAGATGCTGGCACAGGTGGCAGTCAAGAACCACGACAACGGCGCCCTCAACCCCATGGCGCAGTATCCCTTCAAATTAACCGTCGACCAGGTGTTGAAGTCGGTCATGGTCGCGGACCCGCTGCACATCCTCGACTGCTCGCCCATTACGGACGGCGCCGCCGCCGCGATTTTATGCCCGCTCGAAACGGCGAAGAAGTTGTCGAAGAAGCTCCCGATTAAAGTCGCCGGCGTAGGCCACGCCACCGACACCATCCAGCTCGCCCAGCGCGAGGATATGACCTGGCTCGAGTCAACCGCCAAGGCCGCGGAACGGGCGTTCAAGATGGCCGGCGTCAAGATAAAAGATGTCGACCTGTGTGAGGTCCACGACTGCTTCACCATCGCGGAGCTCGTGGTAATAGAATCGTTGGGGCTGGTGAAGAGGGGCGAGGGCGGCAAGGCCACGCTGGCCGGCCGGACGGCGCGCGACGGCGACATCCCGGTCAACACCTCCGGCGGCCTGAAGGCCAAGGGCCACCCCGTCGGCGCGACGGGCGTGGCGCAGGTGATGGAGGTCGTGAAGCAGCTCCGCGGCGAGGCCGGCTCGAGACAAATAAAAGGGGCGAAACGGGGCCTGACGCAGAACATGGGTGGCTCGGGCGGCTCCGCCGTCGTGCACATATTGGAGGTGGCTTAGGTATATGCCGTCGGCCGGATATACGAGGGAAATACCGCAGCGCTACCGCCTGGAGGCGGCTAAGTGCGCTAGCTGCGGTAAAATATACTATCCGCCGCGGCTGGTGTGCGCGGCGTGCGGCGGCCGCGAGTTCGATACGGTCAAACTCCCGGATACCGGCAAGGTGGTTACGTATACGGTCATCCGCGTCGGCCCGGGCGACTTCGCCGAGGAGGTCCCGTACGCCCTCGGCATCGTCGAGATGGAGGGCGGCGTGCGCCTTATGGCGCAGCTGGTGGACGTGCCGCTCGACGGCATAAAAACGGGCATGTCGGTCCGGCTCGAGTTCCGCAAGATATACGAGGAGGGGAAGGCCGGCATAATATGTTACGGCCACAAGGCCGTCCCGGCGTCGTGGGGGCGAACGGCCCGGTAGGGGCGCAAAGCCAATAGCGATGCATCGGTTTTAATGAAATGATAAACGGCCCGGACAAACGCCGCCGTTCGATCAGGCTTACGGGTTACGATTATTCGGCGCCCGGCGCGTTTTTCGTAACGTTGTGTGCCGACCGGCGGCGTTGTCTATTTGGTAAGGTTGACGCGGACGGCGTCGCGTTAAACGCCTTAGGTAGAATTGCCGCACAAGAATGGCTTCGTTCCGCGGCGGTGCGCGAAGAGATAGATTTGGACGCGTTTGTGGTAATGCCGAATCACGTTCACGGTATCGTCGTCATCAAACACGATATTTATGGCAATAATGTAGGGGCGACTGGCCAGTCGCCCCTACAACAACCCGATTGTCCGCCCCGGGGGCCGGTGTGCCGTTCTTTAGCGTCGTTTATCGTCGGTTATAAAGGTGCCGTAACCAAACGGATTAACGCGTTACGCGGAACGCCGGGGCTTCCGGCCTGGCAACGTAATTACTACGAACGCATTTTACGGAACGACGACGAATTGAATAGGGCAAGGTTTTATATTGAAGACAACCCGGCGCGGTGGGCGGACGACCGATATAACCCGGACCGCCGCCCGCGGCGAGACCCGGTAAAAACGCCGGTATTACAATAACGGCGGCGTTGGGGCGCAAGGCCATGCGCCCCCGCATAGATATTATGTTCCGCCTCGAGTCTAAGGTTGATACGAAATCGGCTGAGTTCAAGAAGAACCGCGACGTGAACGTCGCGGTCGTCGCGGAATACCGCGAGCGGCTGGCGCAGGTCCGCGAGATGGGCCCCGCCGACCAGCGGGAGCGCCACGTCGGCCGCGGCAAGATGCTGGTCCGCGACCGCCTCCGCGGCCTCTTCGACCGCAACACCCCCTTCCTGGAGTTCAGCCCCCTCGCCGCCTGGGAGATGTACGATAACGAGGCGCCGTGCGCGGGCCTCGTCACCGGCGTGGGCGTCGTCCACGGCCGCGAGGTTCTGGTCGTCGCCAACGACGCCACCGTCAAGGGCGGCACCTATTTCCCCGTCACCATAAAGAAGCACGTCCGCGCGCAAGAGGTCGCGCTGAAAAACCGCCTCCCGTGCGTCTACCTCGTCGACTCGGGCGGGATCTTCCTGCCGCTGCAGGAGGGGACCTTCCCCGACCGCGACCACTTCGGCCGCATATTTTACAACCAGGCGCGCCTCTCGGCCCTCAACATCCCCCAGATCGCGTGCGTTATGGGCTCGTGCACCGCGGGCGGCGCGTATCAGCCGGCGATGTCGGACGAGGCCATCATCGTGCGCAAAGAGGGGACGATCTTCATCGGCGGCCCGCCGCTGGTCAAGGCCGCCACCGGCGAGGAGGTCACCGACGAGGAGCTGGGCGGCGCCGACGTCCACTGCCGCATCTCGGGCGTCGCCGACCACTACGCCCTCAACGACGAGCACGCGCTGGAGATGTGCCGCAACGTCGTGCAGAACCTCGAGGCGCCGCGGCGCTACGAGCTCGGCCGCGAGGAGCCCGAAGACCCCCACTACGACCCGGAGGAGCTTTACGGCGTCATCCCCGCCAACGTCAACAAGCCCTACGACATCCGCGAGGTCATCGCGCGCCTCGTCGACGGCTCGCGCTTCCACGAGTTCAAGGAGCTCTACGCGCCGACGATCGTGTGCGGCTTCGCGCGGTTGATGGGATACCCCGTCGGCATCCTCGGCAACAACGGCGTCCTCTTCTCGGAGTCGTCCTTGAAGGCGTCGCACTTCATCGAGCTGTGCACCATGCGCCGCATCCCCATAATGTTTTTACAGAACATAACCGGTTTCATCGTCGGCAAGCAGTACGAACACGGCGGCATCGCCCGGGACGGCGCCAAGCTCGTCCACGCCGTGGCCTGCGCCGACGTGCCCAAGTTCACCGTCATCGTCGGCGGCTCCTACGGCGCCGGCAACTACGCTATGTGCGGCCGGGCGTACGAGCCGCGGCTGTTGTGGATGTGGCCCAACGCCCGCATCTGCGTCATGGGAGGCGACCAGGCCTCGAACGTCCTCCTCACCGTGAAGCTCCGTCAACTCGAAAAGAAGGGCATCGCGTGGACCGAGGAGCAGAAGGAGGAGTTCCGCCGGCCGGTGATGGAGGAGTACGAGCGCCAGAGCACGCCGTACTACTCGACGGCGCGCATTTGGGACGACGGCATCCTGGAGCCGACGGAGACGCGGACGGCGCTGGGCCTCGCGATCGCGATGTCCTTGAACGCGCCCATCCCGGAGACGCGCTACGGCGTGTTTAGGATGTAGATGGATGACCTAAAAAAAATCCTCCCCGACCTCAAAACGCGGCTCCGTGATCGCTATGGCGAGCGGCTCGTGAAGCTCATCCTCTTCGGCTCGCACGCCCGCGGCGAGGCGACGGAGGATTCCGACGTCGACGTGCTGGCGGTCGTGAAGGATTTGGGAAATCCGGGCGAAGAACTATTCCAGGCGAGCGACGACGCCGCGGCGGTATCGTTCGACTACGACACATTAATAGGCTTAGTGCTGGCGTCGGAAGAGGAATTCTACGCGAAAAAAACGCCTTTACTTCTTAACGTACGCCGCGAGGGCGTGGAAGTTTGAAAAACGATAAAGAGGTACGGGAAGGTCTTGCGAAAGCGGCCGCGTTGCTCCGGTCGTGCCGATATTTATTGGAGGGCGGTTTCGACGTCGACGCGGCGTCCAAGGCATATTACGTGATGTACCACACGGCCCAAGCGCTTTTGCTCTCCGTCGGCAAATCTTATTCGTCGCACCGGGCCACCGCCGCCGCTTTCGCCGAAATGTTCGTGAAGAAGGGGGAGTTCCCGAAGGAGTTCCACCGCCGGCTTACGAAGGCGTTCGATTTCCGTATGGGCGCGGATTATAAATTCGGATTTGAGATACCTAAAGACAAGGCTCAAGAACTCCACGACTGGGCCGCCGAGTTTCTGGCCGCCGCGGAGGAATACCTAAGGAAGAGCTAGCGTGATCGCTTACGAGACGATAAAGGTCGAAGCCCAAGGCCCCGCTATTTGGGTGACGCTCAGCCGCGACGACGTCCGCAACGCCTTCAACGGCCGGATGTTGGATGAGCTGCTCGACGCGTTCGGGGCCGTGGCCGAAGTCCCCGGCGGCCGCGTCGTCGTCCTCACCGGCGTCGGCTCGGCCTTCTGCGCCGGCGCGGACCTCAACTGGATGCGCGCCGTCCGCGGCTTCACGTACGAGCAGAACCTGGAGGAGTCGAACAAAGTGGCCGCGGTCATGCGGCGCATCTACGATTGCCCGCTGCCGACGATCGCGCGCGTCAACGGCCCGGCCATCGGCGGCGGCGCGGGGCTGGTCGCGTGCTGCGACCTGGCGGTGGCGAGCGAGGCCGCGCGCTTCAGCTTGAGCGAGGTTAAGCTCGGCCTTATCCCCAGCTGCATCTCGCCGTACGTTATCCGCAAGATAGGGGAGGGGAACGCCCGCGAGCTCTTCCTCACCGGCGAACGCATATCGGCCCCCAAGGCGCGCGAGATAGGTCTAATCAACGAGGTGGCGAAGGAGGAGAAGCTCGACGTCGTCGTCGCGAAGTGGCTCAGCCAACTCGTCACCTCCGGGCCGGCCGCGATCGCGAAGTGCAAGGAGCTTATCCGGAACGTGCCGCAGATGGACCTGGACGAAGCGGGGCCGTACACCGCGGAGATGATCGCGCAGATGCGCGTCTCGGCGGAGGGCCAGGAGGGCATGGCGGCCTTCCTCGAGAAGCGCAAACCCAAGTGGGCGGAGTGAAAGAGGGAATGAGGGATGGTGAAAGAAGAAGAAATTAAGAAACTACTAGCGGCCCGGAAAGAAACTAAAAACACAGACTATAAGGGGCCTAAATCTTGGGGGGATATGACGAAGGATGAGAAACACGGTATAATAAAAGATATCCTAGGTATGTCAAATACTAGGGACGGCGGTCGGATAATATTCGGGGTGCGAGACGAAGACTGCGATTTCGTCGGCGTTCCCAATGATAAACTCGAGGGATTCGACCCGACGGATATCAATAACGTTTTGGTAAATTTTACTGAACCAAAGCATTATTGCGCAGTCCAGAAAAGTAATATAGAGGGACGGTGGGCCGTCGTTGTTGAAGTCCCGGAATTTAACTTGGAGCCTATTATATGCAAGAAGGACCGTAATTCGAGTGAGTTTTCGGGGCAGGTTATTTTACGGAGGGGAGCTATTTATATTAGAAACGAAAAACCTGAAACTGTAGAGGTTAATACTGTCGAAGATATGCGGGACTTATTAGGGAGGGGCCTCCGGAAAAGAAGAGATTATTTACTAGGAGAACTGACGACGATATTAGAAGGCAAACCTATTACTCCGACCGAAGCCGATGAAGAAATATACGGGAACGAAGTACGGACCGCTAGGGAAAATATAACTAAGAGGATAGGCGAAGATTTCGGTTATTGGGATGTTTGTGCATACCCAGTTCCTTATATTAAAAACCGTATTCCCGATAAGAGGCGTTTAAAGGAATTAGTAACTAAATCCGTAGTCCATTCGCGGGGCTGGTCGTTTCCTTTAGTTAACGAAAGCGGTTCGTTTTTCGCCGACGGGTGGCAAGTGTATTCTTCTAAGGATATTGGTTGGTACGGAGGCCCTTTCAATGTGCGCGAAGGATTCCGCGTTTATACGAGTGGATTGTTCGTTTGGAGGGGAATCCTCAGTGCTGATGCAAAACAGTTACAAACCGAGGATGGGAAAAAGGTAGTTATTTATACAGATACTATTTATGCCGTTACTGATTACCTTATGTTCTTAAAACGTTTCTTTGAAGATTTCGAAGCTGATATGGGTATTTACATTCGCGTAAGTATGTATGGGATAGCCGACAGAGTATTAACGGACTATAACCTCTCGATAGGTTTTTGGGCTTACCCTTGCGTTTCGACCGAGAACCGTGCTTTCGGTGTCGCCGAAGTTACTGTTGCCGAACTAAATAGTTCGTACCGGGATATCGCGAATAGAATTATCCTTGAATTGCTATTGTACTTTAACGCCGCCGAGATTACGGCTGAAACGGTAAAATCTTGGCAAGATAAATACTTATCCGGTGCGTATTAATATTATAGGTGTTTAAAAAACTCCTCATCGCCAACCGCGGCGAGATAGCCTGCCGCGTCATCCGGGCCTGCCGTGAGCTGGGCGTCCGGGCCGTCGCCGTATACTCCGAGGCCGACCGCGCGGCCTTACACGTGGCTCGGGCCGACGAGGCGTATAATATAGGGCCGCCCCCTCCGCTGGAGTCATATTTAAATATACCGCGGATAATTGAGACGGCTAAGAAGGCCGGCTGCGAAGCTATTCACCCCGGATACGGGTTTCTGGCCGAGAACGCCTCCTTCGCCGACGCCTGCGCGGCCGCCGGCCTCGCCTTCGTCGGGCCCTCGGGGGACGCGCTACGGCTCTCAGGCGATAAACTCGGCGCGAGGCGGACGATGGTCGCCGCGGGTATCCCCATTATCCCCGGGATGTCCGCTGCCGCGGGCGACGATAAGGAAGTCTTAGTCGAGGCCGCGAACATAGGTTACCCGGTGATGGTCAAGGCCGCGGGGGGCGGCGGCGGCAAGGGGATGCGCGTCGTGGGCGGCGACGGCGAGCTAGCCGAGTGCCTGGCCGCGGCGCGCCGGGAGGCCCTCGGCGCCTTCGGCGACGACACCGTGTATCTCGAGAAATGCCTTGAGCGGCCGCGCCACGTCGAATTCCAAATTTTGGCCGACCGCCACGGCAACGTCGTCCACCTCTTCGAGCGCGAGTGCTCCATCCAGCGGCGTCACCAGAAGATCGTCGAGGAGTCGCCGTCGCCGGCGCTGGACGCCAGGTTGCGCAAGAAGATGGGGGAGGCGGCGTGCGAGGTCGCCCGGGCCGTCGGCTATACTAACGCCGGGACTATGGAATTCCTTTTGGATCAAAATAAAAACTTCTACTTTCTCGAGGTCAACGCCCGCGTCCAGGTCGAACACCCGGTGACGGAAATGCTGACCGGCGTCGACATCGTGAAAGCCCAACTCGCGATCGCCGCCGGCGAGAAGCTGCCCTTCGCGCAAAAAGATTTGAGCCGGCGCGGCCACGCCGTCGAATGCCGCATCTACGCCGAAGACCCGGCGGCGAACTTCCTGCCGTCCGCCGGCAAAATTTTATTTTTGCGTGAGCCGCGGGGCCCCGGGGTCCGCCTCGACGGCGGCATCTACGGCGGCTACGACGTCCCGGTCCATTACGACCCTATACTCGCGAAGCTAATAGCGTGGGGGGGCGACCGGGAGGAGGCGCGGCGCCGCATGGCCGAGGCGCTGCGGGAATATATTATCTTAGGTATCAAGACGACGATACCTTTCTTGCGGGACGTAATCGCTCACCCGGCCTACGTCGCCGGCGATACCAATACCGGCTTCGTGGGCGACCACTTCGACGGTTGGCGGGAAGAAGTGCCGGAGGCGTGGGTGGAAAAAGCGCTGGCCGCGGCCGCGGCGGCTGAGCTGGCCGCGGGGCCGGTAAGGTCCCACGCGGATGGGGGCCGGGCCGCGGCGCCCACCCCCTGGCAGACCGTCGGGCCGTGGGAAGTGGGGCGCGGCGCGTGACGACGTAGCGATGGAGTACGAGTTCCAAATGGGAGAAGTCAAGCACGCCGTTACGGTCGAGAAGAGCGGCAACGGCTTCCGCGTCACGGTCGACGGCCGGCCGATGGAGGTCGACCTCGTCGCCGTCGAGCCGGGCTGCTATTCTCTGGTAGCGGACGGCGAGGCGACGGACGTCGTCGTCGTGCGCGACGGCGCGAGGCGCTACGTCGTCGTGGGCGGTTATTCCGTAGTGTTCGAGGAGGGGGGCGCCCGGGGGCAAGGCGCCGCGGCCGCGGCGGAGGAAGTCGTCGCCGGCATCCAGACCATTCGGGCCCCCATGCCGGGCAAAGTCGTTAAAATCGCCGCCGCGGTGGGCGACGCCGTGGAGAAGGGACGGACGATCGTCGTCGTCGAGGCGATGAAGATGGAGCATCCGCTTTCGGCCGCGGGCCCGGGCGTCGTGAGGCAGATATTGTGCCGAGAGGGGCAGAACGTCGACGCCGACCAGCCGTTGGCGGAGGTCGAGGTCGAGGGCAACGCAGGTTAGAATCGCCGCGTAACGCACCGTTCTTTAAGCGAGGGCAAAGATGGATTTCAACCTCAATGATGAGCAGAAGATGATGCGGCAGGTGGCCGCGGAGATCGCGGACGAGCAACTCGCGCCGCGCGCCGAACAGATGGAGGAGGACCGGGAGATACCCGCGGACCTTCTGCGGTTTCTCGCCGAGCAGGGATATTTCGGCATGTTCCTCCCCGAGCGCTACGGCGGCGCCGAGCTCGATTACGTCGCGTACGCGCTAACGGTCGAGGAGTTCGCGCGGGGCTCGCCCGCGGTGGCCTTGGTGGTATCGGTGCAGAACGCGCTCGTCGGCAAACCCATCCTGACGCACGGGACGGCTGAGCAAAAAGAAAAGTACTTATCCAGGGTAGCCGCGGGCGAGCTCATCGGCGCGTTCGCCCTCACGGAGGAGGAAGCCGGCTCGGACGCCGCCAACGTCCAGACCGCCGCGGCTAAGAAAGACGGCGCGTACGTCTTCAACGGCCACAAGCTCTACGTCACCAACGCCGGCCTGGCGGGCCTTTTCCTCGTGGTCGCGCGGACCGGCCGGGAGGCCGGCGGCAAGGGGCTCTCTTGCTTCCTCGTCGAACGCGATACGCCCGGCTTTACGGTCGGCGCGCGCTTCGACGGCATGGGGATGTGCGCCTTGGACGTCCGCCGCCTCGAGTTCGAAAATTGCGAAGTCCCCGCCGACGCCCTCTTGGGTGCCGAGGGCGAGGGACTGAAAATAGCGCTGGCCGGCCTGGACGGCAGCCGCATCGGCTGCGCCGCGCAGGCGGTGGGCATAGGCCAGCAAGCTTTCAACGAGGCCAAGAGGTACGCCGCGGGACGCGAGCAGTTCGGTCGGCCCATCCTAAGCTTCCAGGCCATTCAGTTCTACCTGGTCGAGATGGCGACCCGCATCGACGCCGCGCGCCTCCTGACGCTCCGGGCGGCGGCGCTGGCGGACGCGGGCGAGCGGTTCTCCACCGAAGCCGCGATGGCTAAGCTCTACGCCTCCGAGACGGCGAACTTCTGCGCCAACCTCGGCCTCCAGATCCACGGCGGCTACGGTTATATGAAGGACTACGTCGTGGAACGGTTCTTCCGCGACGCCCGGGTGACGGAAATTTACGAGGGAACCTCCGAAGTGCAAAAATTGGTCATAGCCGGCAACCTTCTAAAAGGATAGAGCCATGCTGGACTATATCGAATACGAGGATTTTCGGGCCGGCGTGAGGGCGAAGGCCGAAGAAATCGTCGCGCCTTACGCCGCGGCCATAGATGCCGACGACCACATTCCCGACGACGTTATGAAGGCCGTCGGCAAAACAGGCTGGTTCGGCGCCACCGCCCCCGCCGAATACGGCGGCCTCGGGTGGGACACGGTGCGGTACGTTATTATGGTGGAGGAAGCCTCGCGCGCGTCGGGTTCGGTCGGCGTTATGTTGGCGGTGCAAGGCTCGCTTATTATTTATCCGCTCTTGAAATACGGCAACGACGAGCAACTCAGGACGTACCTCCCCAAGTTCGCCTCGGGCGAGCTCGTGGGTTCTTTCGGCCTGACGGAACCGGGCGCCGGCTCCGACGCCGGCAACACCCAGACGGCCGCGGCCCTCGACGGCGACGAGTGGGTCATCAACGGCCAGAAGTGTTTCATAACGAACACGAAGCGCGACTGGCCCGTAGTCTGTTTCGCGACCGTCCGGACCGACCCCGATAAATCGAAAGGGGTTCGGGGGGTAAGTTCCATAATTGTTCCCGCCGACGCGCCCGGTTTCAACTACGGCCGCAAAGAGAACAAGATGGGCCTGCGCGGCTCCGACACCAGCGAAATATTCTTCGAGAACTGCCGGGTGCCCAAAGAGAATTTGCTGGGCGAGCTCAACGAGGGTTTTAAATTGTTCATGGTGGCGCTGGACGCCGGGCGCATCAGCATCGGCGCCATGGCGGTCGGCCTGGGCCAGGCCGCGCTCGAGCTCGCCATCAAACACGCCGAGACGCGCGTCCAGTTCGGGAAACCTATCGGCGCCCAGCAGGCGATACAGTGGAAGATCGCCGAGATGGCGACCAAGGTCCGGGCGGCGCGCTTCCTGGTTTACTCCGCCGCTGCCCTCAAAGACGCCGGCAAGCCTTATACCACCGAGGCCGCGATGGCGAAGTACTACGCCTCGCAGATAGGCCGCGAGGTGGCCTACGACGCCATCCAGGTCCACGGCGCGCTGGGATACGATAAATCGTATCCCCTGGAGCGCATCTACCGCGACGTCAAGCTCGACGAGATCGGCGAGGGGACGAGCGAAATTCAGAAGATCGTCATAAGCCGGAATATATTACAGCTCAAGAAGAAATGACGGAAGCGCGGGCGGCTTGGTCCGACCGAATAAAGAAGCCCCCGCGGTCGGTATTTATGTTATAATATACGCAGGGATATAGGATGGAAGCGAAAGGATTCACCGTCTGGTTCACCGGCCTATCGGGAGCGGGTAAGACCACCGTCTCGAGGCTGGTTGAAGCGGAGCTGCGGCGCCGCGGCCGCAAGGTGGAGGTGCTCGACGGCGACGTCGTGCGGACCAACCTCTCCAAGGGCCTCGGCTTCTCCAAGGAAGATCGCGACATCAACATACGCCGCATCGGCTTCGTGTGCCACCTCCTCAGCCGCAACGGCGTCGTCGCCGTGGCCGCGGCCATCTCGCCCTACCGCGAAGTCCGCGCCGAAAACCGCAGGCGGATCGGCGACTTCGTGGAGGTCTTCTGCAAGTGCCCCCTCGAGGTTCTGGTCGAACGCGACGCCAAGGGCTTGTATAAGAAGGCGCTCGCCGGCGAAATAAAGGAATTCACCGGCGTCTCCGACCCGTACGAGGAGCCGGAGTCGCCGGAGGTCGTTTGTTGTACCGACGCCGAGACGCCCGAGGAGAGCGCGGCCAAGGTCATCGCGAAGTTGGAGGAACTCGGGTACCTGGCGGCCCCCGGTACGGAGGGGGTATACTCCGAAGAAGAGGAGGCGAAAGTCCGCAAGCGCCTCGAGGCGCTCGGCTATATGTGATGGCAGAGTTCGTCGATCTCCACGTCCATACTTCCTTTTCCGACGGCTCGTTAAGGCCGACGGAAATCGTGTGGTTGGCCGTCGACATGGACTTGGCGGCGATAGCCGTGGTCGACCACGACACGGTGGACGGCAACGCCGAAGCTTTCGCCGAGGGCGCGCAACAGGGCCTGGAGGTTATTCCCGGCGTAGAGCTTAGCTGCGACTTCACGCCCGTTAACGTCCACGTCGTCGGCTTGTTTATAGACCCCACCAATAACGGCCTGGCTGAAGCGCTCGAGGAAGTGCGGGAATACCGCAAACGCCGCAACCCCAAAATCCTGGCCAAGCTCGCCGAGTTGGGGATGTCCATCGACCTCGACGAGGTGGCGGCCAAAGCCGGCGGCAAAACCATCGGACGGCCCCATATCGCGGAGGTCATGGTGGAGAAGGGGTACGTGGCCGATTTCCAGGAGGCGTTCGAGAAATACCTCGCCTACAACAAGCCGGCGTACGTCGGCCGGCGACGCATATCGGCCGAGGAGGGCGTCGAACTCATCCACGGCGCCGGCGGCCTTGCCTTCCTGGCTCATCCCGGCATCTACGCCCTGCCCCCGCG
This sequence comes from uncultured bacterium, assembly GCA_964563535.1. GTDB lineage: Bacteria > RBG-13-66-14 > B26-G2 > WVWN01 > WVWN01 > WVWN01. Next base: position 13,929 of record CAZLXP010000057.1, read on the forward strand.
CGTTCTGGACAGCATGGTATTCAAGCTCGCCCGCGCCGGCCTCGACGGCGTCGAGGTATATTACTCCGACCACCTCCCGACCGACACCGCCTTCCTGAAACGCCTCGTCGACGAATACGACTTGTTGGCCAGCGGCGGCACCGACTTCCACGGCGTCGCGAAGCCCGGCGTCGAGCTCGGCATAGGCCGCGGCGACATCAAGGTTCCGTACGAGTTCGTGGCCCGCATGAAAGCCCGCCTCGGCATCCGGGCAAGACGCGAGGCTGCGCGAAGAAGTGAGAGATGACCCAAAGCCGGCCCGTAGGCCGGCTTTCAATTTTAAACGCCCCTTTTGAAGGGGCGGACCCTGACGCGCACGCCGTCGGTCGCCGGCTTCAGCCGGCGGCTTTTAAACCTCCGTTCTTAATACCCCCTTCAGCGCGAACGCCCCCACAAGCGAGACGACGAAGAACGTTATCACCCAGGGTACGGCGCGGCCGAACAATTTATTTTCGCGGCCCGCGTACGTCACTTCGATCGCCTTCACGTTACTCGCGAGCGGCGGCTCGCCCGGGTTCATCAGCTGGGCCCAGATCCCCGAAACCCGCCTCGAGCTGACGCGGCCCGCGGCCGCCTCGCCCGCCACCAGCTCCTTGACGTACGTCGCGCCTCTCGATTTCAATAGCAATTCGTGCTTGCCGGCCGTCGTCGGCCGTACGCGCCAGTCGGCCTCGCGCTTATACGGGATGCGCAGCGCCGGCGTCTCGACCGCGACGCCCGGCGGCGCCGCCAGCGTCGCGTCGTCGTCGAAGTCGCCGCGGAACACCGCTTTGACGACGACGGCTTCGCCCGGCCGGGCCGGCGCCGGGCCGTAGCGCAGATTCAGCTGGACCATGATTAGTACTACGAGCGGAAGGATAAAGACGACGGGCACGACGGCGTAGCGGAGGTACGTCAGGTTCGTGCGCAACACCGCCCGCTGGCTGGCGACGACGACGGCCGCGTCGTCGCGGAACAGCCGCATCGCGAGCAGGTGGCCGCGGATGATGTCGCGCGTCCGGCGGATGGCGCGCTGGTTCGACGTCGCCTTGAAGACGAGCAACATCGCGGCGCCGGTCAACACGGATATGAATAGCAATCCGCCCGCCGGCCACCGCTGGAAGGGCCAGGCCAGCGCGTCGAAGAGCCGCGTCAGCGCCAGGTTAAAGTACCACATCGCTTACGAGATGTAACCCAACCCCTGAAGTCTTTTTTTGATCTCTTCCTCGTCCGCGGCGCCGCCCTCGAGCGCGGCCATCTCCTTTTCGAGCACGTGGGTCACGAACTCCTCCGGCGACGCGTATCCGCCGACGTCGGCGGCTTTTTTAATCCGGTCCCAGAGCTCGCCGTCGATCTTCACTTTGGCCATACTGCCTCCGTACGTAGCGTCGTTCGTCCGTGCACGGGCGTCGGTTGCTCGCTTATGTGGCGTCGGTTGTTCGTTTAATGCGGCGTCGGTTGTTCGTTTAATGCGGCGTCGGTCGTTCGTTTAATGCGGCGTCGGTCGTTCGTTTAATGCGGCGTCGGTTGTTCGTTTAATGTGGCGTCGGTTGTTCGTTTAATGTGGCGTCGGTTGTTCGTTTAATGTGGCGTCGGTTGTTACCAACCGACGCATCCTCTTCCCCGGGCCGGCGGCCGTCAGTTGGAAACAACTGACGGCACGGGCACGCCATCGGTATACGTACCGCCAGGGCAATTCCTAGCCGAGTATCGGCCGGCCGGTCATTTCCGGCGCGGCCGGAACGCCGAACTCTTTTAGTATCGTGGGCGCGAGGTCGCGGAGCGCGGGCGCCCTGGCCGCCACCGGCTTGTTGCAGAACAATACGCCGGGGACGTGGCCGGGGTCGATGCAGTGGTCGGCGGCCCATTTGTCTTGGCGGACCTTGCACACCCGCCGGGGAAATTCGGCCAGCGCGGACTCGTCGGCCAGGCGGTAGCCGGGCACGAACCCCAATATAAGTTCCGGCGCGGCCGCCGCGGCCGGCCCCCGATACGACTCGCGACTTTTATAGACCTTGACCAGGACGCGGTCGCCGGTCTCTTCGTCCCGGTAAGCTTCCAGCCGGGCGGCGAGTTCGCCCGCGAGGCCGTCGGCTTCGCCGGGTTCGACGATGCCGTGCGGCTCGCGGCCCCGGAGGTTGACGTATAGGGCATTAAGGCCGAAGCCGTACGCCACGGTGCGGGTCCAGTCGATGTTCTCCAGGAACTCGGTCTCGTCGCGCCGGGTCGGGTCCAACAGCGATAGATAACCGTTGTTCAAAAGCCAGGTGTTGAGGTTGAACTCGCGATAGAACGGCGCGAAGCCGTGGTCCGAGATGACGAAGAACGTGGTTTTATCGTCGACTTCGGCCAGGACGCGCTTGAGGGCGGGGTCCATCGCGCGATAGAAGTGCTCGACGGCGCCTTTAACTTGGGGCGGGGCGTCGGGTTGATACAGCGGGTGCTTGGGGTCCATCGTGCGCCACATCATATGGGTGTTCTGGTCGATGCTGGAGAAGTAGAAGTAGTAGAGGCCGTCGTCGAAGTCGGCCAGCGTCTCCTCGAGGCAGCGCATCCGCTCGGCGAGGACGAT
>CAZLXP010000058.1:0-15824 GCA_964563535.1 uncultured bacterium
ACGACCGCGTTCAATATTTTACGCCGGCCGGGAGTTTCCTCGGTAAATGGGGCGGGACCGGCGGCGGCGACGGCCGGTTCAATACGCCGACCGGAATAGCCGTCGGCCCGGGCGGGAATATATACGTCGTCGAGGCGGGCGATACCGGCCGCGTCCAATACTTCACGCCGGCCGGACAATTTGCGGGTAAATGGCCTCTGCCCGAAAGCGGCGACGGCAAGCTTGTGGGCGCGACGTATTTGGCGTTCGCGCCCGGCGCCAAGGTGGCGTACGTGGCGGACGCGGGAAACGACCGCATCCAGTTTTTTACCGCCGGGGGCAAGTTGCTCGGGCGATGGGGCGCGGAAGGAAACGGTCCGGGCGAGTTCTTCCGGCCTACGGGCGTCGCGGTGGCGCCCGGCGGCCGCGTCGCCGTTACCGACACCGGCAACGACCGGTTACAGGTTTTTTCTCCCAAGGGAGAATTTTTGGGTAAGTGGGGCAGCCGGGGGGCAAAGGACCGCCAGTTCTACGGCCCAGGCGGCGTGGCCATAGCCGACGACGGTGCGATTTACGTCGTGGACCGGGGTAATGATAGGGTGGTGTATTACCGGTAACGCGGGAATCGGCGTACGTTCGACGTCGCCCCGGCGACGGCGTTATATGAACCGTTGCGTCGGCGCCCGCGGCGTGTTAAGATTCTATACGAGCAAAGGAGGGAAGAAGATGAAAGCGGTTAAAGTTCTCACGGTATGGGCGGCCTTGACGGCCGCCGCGGCGGCGTTACTGGCAGTGAGTTGCGAGGAAACCCCCACCGAGCCTGAATCCGGGGGGCCGCGATTCATAGGTCAATGGGGTTCCGAAGGCACGGGCGACGGCCAATTTAGTAGCCCCCACGACGTAGCCGTAGCTCCCAACGGCAACGTTTACGTAACCGATACCGGCAACTATCGCGTCCAATATTTCACCTCGAGCGGTTCATTCCTCGGGAAGTGGGGCAAGTACGGCCGGGGAGAGGGCGAATTTAGCGAGCCCACCGGCGTCGCCGTCGCGGCCGACGGCGCCGTATACGTATCGGACGGGACCCTTTCCCGCGTTCAATATTTCACCTCGAGTGGGACTCTCCTCGGCGTATGGGGTTCATTTGGCGAGCTCGAAGGGGAATTTAATAATCCCGACGGCGTCGCGGTAAACTCCGCCGGCAACGTCTACGTCGCGGATACGAGCAATCACCGGATACAGTTCTTTTCCCCGACGGGCAGTTTCCTCGGCGGCAGGGGTATTCCCAATCCCGGCAACGACGACGGCTTTTTCGATTCGCCCAGCGACGTGACGCTCGCCCCGAGCGGCCACGTATACGTCGCCGATTGCTATAACCACCGGATCCAATATTTCTCGACCGACATGCGTTATTTTCTCGGGAAATGGGGCACGGAGGGCGAGGGCAACCGCCAATTCAAATACCCCCGGAGTATAACGATAGCCCCGAACGGCTACGTATACGTCGCCGAAAGCTACCAGGTGAAATTCTTCACCCAAGGCGGCGGCTTCTACGGCAAATGGGGTTCGCGAGGGTCCGGCAACGGCCAGTTCAATAGGGCGAGGGGTACGGCCGCGGCGCGCGACGGAACGATCTACGTCGTCGATTCCGCCAATCACCGCGTCCAGTATTTTCGGTAGCTGCTGCTGAGGGCGCCGGTGCGTCGGGCCCTCCCCCGTACGGGGGGGCCTGGAGTCGGCTTTGGTATGGCGATATAAAACCCGGGCGCTGCGCCCGGGTCTTTATATTTCCGGCGAAAACTATTAGGTCCGTGATTTTAAAGTCGGCCGAGGAGGGGTGGCCGTCTTTTTCTATTTGACTTCGGCCTCTACCTTCGCGATATACCGCTTGGCCTTGACGTTGCCCGGCTCGAGGGCCAGCGCTCGCCGCCAGGCGGTGAGAGCGGCCAAAGACGACCCCTTCGAGTATAGGTCCAGGCCCTGGTATAGGTACGCCTCGACTAATTTTGCGCGAGCCGCGCCGTACGTGGGGTATTCGTTCACCACGTCGCCCAGGACCGTTATCGCCTGGCCCAGCGCGCCCTGGGCGAGGAGGGCGTTCCCTTGCCGGTACCGGTTTACCGCTTCCGGCGGTATTACGGGTGCTTTGACCTCGCCCTCGGGTGCGACCTCGGGTCGTTCCTCCGCCGGCAGTTTCGCGATCCTCGCCGCCAGCAGGCGTCGAGATTGTTCGAGAAGGGCGCCGGCTTCCTCGTGGTCCGGGTATGCGGCAAGTACTTCTTCGCAGAGTTTAATGGCCTCGAGGTAATTGCCGCGATCGTTGGCCGCTCGAGCCTGCGCGAGCTTTTCGGCGACGCGGTTTTCTTCCGCCAGCCGGGTCGCTTCTTCGGCCTCGAGTTGGTTTATCCGTTCGAGGTATTCGGTGGCCAGAAAGTCCTTGGGGACGAGGGCCACGGCATTATTGAAAGCGCGCCGCGCTTGCTTCCAATCCTGGGTTGCCAGGTATCTATCGCCCTCGGCGATGTATATGTAGTACTGGGCTTTCACGTGGTGTTCCTGCGCGACTTTGTTATCCGGGTCCCATTTTAAGACGGCGGCGAATCGCTCGGCGGCGCGTTCGTAGTTGCCGGCGTCGAAGTACGCTAAGCCCTCGGCCAACCATTCTTCCGCCTGGCGGCGCTTCTCTTCGTACGTGCGCGATTTCCGCCCCGGGTTTACGGAAAAAGAGAAATAATGGTAGCCGCCCAGTTCGCGGTTTAAATAGCAATAGTCGAAAGAGAACATTTCGGTATTAAAACCGAGGCCGCCGTTAGGCCGGGCCGTTACCGAACCCTCGTAGGGTCGCGTCCCCAATATGCCGCCCCGGGCGGCGAATACCGAGGAGATTAATACCTCGGCCCCTACGCCCACGTTCACCGGTTCTTCTACGGGGCCCGAGACCGTCAGCGTAAGACGTTGGTTCCCGAAGTAGCGCGCCCACGCCGCCCCCAGGTTGACGCGCAGCGGTTCGCGATATTCGTATCCTTTAGTCGTCTTCGTCCCGGCGATTAGGTTCTCGGCCGACGCCGCCAACGTAACGGGCCCGCCGCCGAGTTCCGGCGTTCGAAGGGAGGCGCCGGCGTCGCCGCCCACCGTGTGATACCTTTCGTCGGCAGTCGGGCCGGTTTTATGGCGGTCGTAGTTGAGCGCCGCGCCGACGGCGACCCAGCGGATCGCCCGTATGCCGTAACCTAAAGATAGGCGGTCGTCGTGGTAGAGGTACTTATCGGGGACGGGTTGGTTTTTGGAGTTGTAAGATTCCACGTCGCTAACGAGGACGGTGCCGAAACCTGCCGCGAAGGTGCCGTATTTTCCCACGGGGACGCCGGTACCGACGACCTCCGACGTGGAGTGGGGAGCGGCGAGGGCCTTGTGGGTAAAGCCGAACTGTAGCGCCGGCAGGTCGCCCAGCGCCGCGGGGTTCGTCCCCAACGCGTAGAAGCCGGCGTCGAGGGCGGGCCCTTTGGCCATCGCTTCGGCCCGGGCGTCGGCGAAGGCCAGCCGGTTGGCCGCGCCGGCGCCGGCCGCGAAACAACAAAGGGATATCACGGCCAGGCGGAGATGTTTCAGGTTCGGGGACATACGGCGTGCGTTTGTAGTAGAGGGCGTTTCTTTACCTTTTGGCTATGGCGACGAAAGTGTCGCGGTATATTTTACCCTCGATAGTGACCTCGAAGACGATAACGTATGGCCCGCGCGCGACCACGTCGTAGTTGTCGTCCCGGCCGTCCCAAATATAATAACCTTTAAGTTCTCCGTATTTTCCCGGCGGAAGTCTATCTCCCGGGACGAGGGTCCGTACCAGGTTTCCTTCGAAATCGTAGATACGGATTGATACCGTTCCGTAGTTGGGGAGGTTAAACGCGACGTTAGCTTGTTGGCTTAGTTGGGCTTCACCGGCGAAGAACGGGTTCGGGTAGGTGTGGAAATTAAAGTCGTAATCGGCGGCGTCGGCGGCGCCGACGAAAACGCATAGCGCCGCGAGTAGGAATAGGGCTTTTCCGGCCAGCTTAGCCGATTTCACAGCTCGGACGCTACCATAAATATATAAGATTATCAATATTTTTATGGCGTTTTGCGAAGCGGCTGCCTGAGCGCGCGGTGCATAAGCCGACGCTAAAGCCGCCCCCGCGGGCGGCCTTTTTATTCCGATTGCGGTTACCGGAATAGCGCCTTCACGCGCCCGAGAGAAGCCGGTTCGACGTCGGGCTCGTTGCGGTTGAAGTATTGAATGCGGTTGTTGTGGGTGTCGGCGACGAAAACCCGGGCGCCGGTCCCCGAGACCGCGATGCCGAGAGGATAATTAAACTCGCCCGTCGCCGTACCGGATTTGCCGTACGAGCCGACGATGGAGCCGGTTTCGGTAAAATATTGCACGCGGTCGTTTTTAGTATCGGCGATGAAGACATAACCGGCGTTGTCCGGCGAGCAGGCGACGCCCGCCGGGAAGGTGAAATACCCCGGCGTGCTACCGCGTCCGCCCCATCTGCCGAGGAAGGCCCCTTTATCGCCGAAGTATTGTATGCAGTTGTTCTCGACGTCGGCGACGTAGACCCAGCCGCTCGGGCCGTACGCTATGCCCCGCGGGTCCCTAAACTGGCCGTCGCCGGACCCGGTTCCTCCCCACGAGCCAAGGAAAGAGCCGTCGGCGGTAAAAAATTGGACGCGGTCGTTGGAGGTATCGGTGACGTATACGTTGCCGGAAGGGGCGACGGTTATGCCCCAAGGGTTTTTAAATTGCCCTTTGTCGTCCCCGAACGAACCCCACGTCCCCAAAAGCGACCCGGTCGGGGTGAAGTACTGGATGCGGTGGTTTAACCTGTCGACTACGTATACGTTCTCCGGCCCGAGCGCTATGCCCGTCGGGTAATTGAATTCGCCCTTTTCCGAACCGAACGACCCCCACGTACCTTTAAAATTGGCCGAAGACCCGGTGGGCGTAAAATATTGGATGCGGTGGTTGTTGGTATCGGCGACGTAGATGTATCCGTCGCTTCCGCCTCTCGCGGCTGCGCCCGACGGGTAGAAGAATTGGCCGTTGCCTGAGCCGAAAGAGCCGAAGCCGCCTTCATATTGGAAAGCCGCCATGGCCGCGGCGGGTGCGATTGCCGACGCCATAATTACAAAAGAAACGTAGCGTTTCATCGTTTTTCCTCCTAATTGAAGCGCCCTAACGTCGCTACCGTCCACTACGACCATATTCTAACAAAAAAGGTGGGTTTGTCAATCGAAAAGGGCCAAGGGCGTAGCGCCGCGCTACGGAGCGGGGACCGGGCGTTATTTAAGTATTACCGCGTCGGGGGGTCGCGGCCCGCCGTTCGGGCGGAGGCGATGCCGCCGGCCATGGGGTTGTCCCGAAATAAATATTGACATATTATAACCGGTTACTTAAGATGTCGGCGTCCCGAAAAGGAGGTGCGAGAAATGCGCACGACCGAATTAGCGTCGGCTTTAGTTATAGGTTTTATGTTAATAGCCGCGGCAGGTTGCGAAAGCGACGGTACCATTCCGCCGGCGGCGGACCATTATTGTAAATACATGCCTACCGATGTCGGCAATCGGTGGGAATATAAGGTAACTGTCGAGAGTATGTTCAGTCCCCGCGAAGAGTACAAATTGACGTACGAAATAAAGTCGACGAAAAGCCCTTACGCCGAGGGTTTCCCGACAGGATACATCGTAACCGTAACCCAAGAAGGCGGCTCGCCCGAACAAATCGTCCTGGCCCCATACGAAAATAAATGTTACCTCGAGCGGGCGATGATGGCCTACCTGGTCGGGGACGAGATGGAGAAAGGCGTGTGGAACCAGACCGGCCTCGTTAACGACCGCCCGCTGGAATACCGGCGCGACGTCCAAATTACCGTGCCGGCGGGTACGTTCGGGAAGAACGAGGGTTGCAGAGAACTTTTCTTCGATAACGGGGACGAGTTCAAACCCGAGAAATGGCATGAACTATATGCCGAGGGCGTGGGCCTTGTGTACTACGAGAATGACTTTAAACAATACCGGCTCGAGCCGTTCGAGCTTACCGATTGGCGGCAAGTGAAGTACGAGCTTACGGACTACGTCGTCAAGAAACACGGAACGCCGGGTTTTTAGCGGAAGTAATTCTACCGATAGAATAGGCGGCCGCGAAGGCCGCCTTTTTCGCTTTGTCGCGGATGCCGGCCTTTATTCGAATAATGCCTTAACCCGGCCGAGGGAAGTCGGCAAAACGGCGTATTCGGTGTCCTCGAAATATTGGATCCGGTCGTTTTTCCCGTCGGAGACGTACGCCCGGGACGCTAATATCGATATGTCGTTGGGGCCGTTAAATTCGCCGTCGCCGACGCCGAATCTGCCCCATTTACCGAGGAACGACCCGGTCGCGTTGAAATATTGGACGCGGTGATTGCCGGTGTCTACGACGAACACGTTGCCATTCGGCGCCACATGCGTGCTGATAGGCCGGTCGAATTCTTTATCCCCCGCCCCTTTCGTTCCCCATCGGCCGAGGTAGTCGCCGTTCCCGTTGAAGTATTGGACGCGGTCGTTGAAGGTGTCCGCGACATATACGTTGGTGTTAGGGGCAACCGCGACGCCGGCGGGGTTATTAAATTGGCCGGCGCCGGTCCCCCATTGACCCCATTGGCCGATATAAGAACCGCTGGTTGAAAAATATTGTATGCGGTTGTTGTTGGTATCCGCTACGTACACCGTACCGTCGGCCCCGACGGCGATTCCCGTCGGGAAATTAAAGTTGCCGGTGCCGGAGCCTTCCGACCCCCATCGGCCGAGGTAGGAACCGGCCGCCGTGAAATATTGTACGCGATGGTTGCGGCGGTCGGTTACGTATACGTCGCCGTCAGGGGCCAAGGCAACGCCCACCGGTTCGTTGAATTGACCGGTGCCGGACCCCGGCGTTCCCCACGCGCCGCGGAAAGAGCCGTTATCGGAGAAATATTGGATGCGATGGTTAGTGGAGTCGGCGACGTAGACAAATCCGACGCTGGAGCACGCGACGCCGAACGGGATTTGAAATTGGCCCGTACCGGTCCCGCGGTCTCCCCACTTCCCTTTATATATCCAGTCGCCCAGGCCCGGCATAGCTGTTAAAAAAGACGCCGCAATTATCGTTGTCGCTAAACGTTTCATTAGCCACTCTCCCTGTTCAGGTCCTTGTCGGATTATTTTACCTTTCATCTACTTTATGAAATAAAATTCCATTTCGACGAATTAAACGCGGCGAAACCGTTAACGTCGGCCTCGGCGCGTAAACGTACGCCGCGATACGCCGTCTCGCGTTCTGGAAAGCGTTGGGATGAAGTTGGCTACTTAAGTTTTAAATCCAGTTTGTAAATCCTGCGCGACCCGGTATCCCCCAGAAATAAGTAATCGCCGTCCCAGGCAAGGCCGGCGGGGTGGCACCCGGGGGTGCAGAACTTGCCGTCGACGTCGAAGTTCAATTCGCCGTGGCGGTTGAGCCAACCGTTCCGCCAGTCCGCGGACCAGACGCGGCCGTCCGCCCGCGCCAATCCCCTGATGATTTCTTCTCCCGGCCCGACGCGCCACCAAGGCCCGGGGGTCCATCCGGCGTCGAATTCGTAGACGCCGCGCGTCGCCTGGTCGAAGACGTAAAACGTCCCGGCGTAGAAGTACATACCGCGGATATCGCTGAGGCCGGTGGGGAAGCGCGCCACCTCTTCGAGACGCGGCTCGAGGAGGTGCCGGTAAACGTCCCCCGTGGCGCCGTGGGCTACGTAGAGGTACGTGCCGTCGGCGCACACCGCGGACGGCGGGCCGTAGCTCGGCGTTACGGACGAAAGGACCGAGCCGGTGTCCGGGTCGATTTTGTAGATCATGCCCGCGCCCTCCTCGTCCACCAGCCAGATATACTGCTTGGCGTACGTCATATCGACGGAGCCTCTGGCGGGCGTTTTGAAAAATCGAACGACCTCGAAGTACGACGTCCGCTTCGGAATTTCCGGCGCGCTGGGGCCGGCGCTGCAGCTCATTAGGGCGGCGGTCGCCAGCAGGAGGGCGGCGCGGGCGAGGCGAAATTCCGCGGGGCTTTTGTTCATTCGTCGGTGGCGGTGCCGGTCGTCGTTTCCCCAGCCGCGTTATCGGGGTTCGCCGTTTCCGCGGCGTCCGAGTCGGCCGGCCCGAAGTCGAAGTATTCCTCGAACTCTTCCGCCTCCTTGACCTCTTGTTCCTTCTCGACGTCGGCCTGTTTTTTCTTCTTGGCGTCGTTGATGCCCTGCCATATCGCGATGGCCGCGATGCCGCCGATGGCGATTAAACCGAAGACGGGGACGCTTATGCCTTCCGAGGGTTCCTCGTACGGTTGGGGGGGGCCCGTTGCCGCCAAGGCCGCGGGCGCGCCCGATACGATGAAGCCGCCGGTCGCCAACGAGGCCGCGGCGACGTACGCCAGAACCCTTTGTATGCGTAACATAGTTAGCCGCCTTTCCCGTTAACACGGTCTTCCTTCACACAATATTTTAGCACCGCCGCGCGGGCGTGTCAAAGGCTAATTCGCGGCCACTCCGCCCTTGTGCCGACGCCGGCGTTCTATTATAATCCGACCGTAAAGGAGAAGCGGGATGAAACTCCCATGGGTGGCGCCTCGGCGTAAGGAGTTCGACGTCGTCGGCATGGGCGACGCGGCGATGGACGTATTGGCCGTCGTGGAGCGGTTGCCGGCGCTCGACGAGAAAATACACGCGCTCGAGATGGACCGCCAGGGCGGCGGCCCCGTCGCGACCGCGCTTACCGTCGTCGCGCGCATGGGCTTCCGAGCCGCCTTCGCCGGCCAGGTGGGCGACGATTTCGCGGGGCAATTTATAATCGACGAGTTCAAGCGCGAGGGCATCGACTTGCGCGGCGAGGTGGTCCACCCGCGCACGGAGTCGCAGATCTCGCTTATCCTGGTGGACCGGCCGACGGCGAAGCGGACCGTGGTCTCCGGCCGGGGCAAACTGGCGGAGGCGCTCTGCGACCGCTTGCGCCACGAGATGTCGCGGAAGGGGAAAATACTCCACGTCGACGGCTACGACATGGACGCGGCCATCTGCTTCGCCGACGAATGCAAAATGGCCGGGGGCATAGTCGTTTACGACGCGGGTTCGGTCAAGGAAGGCTCGCCCGAGCTCCTGGCGCGGACGGACGTCGCCGTCGTGAGCCGCGCCTTCGCCGATAAGATGTTCGGCCATCAGGATTGGGAGGCGGCGTGCCGCGCCCTCACCGAGATGGGCCCTTCCTACGCGGGCGTTACGTTGGGCGGCGAGGGCGCCGTCGGCCTGGACGGCGAGGATTTCTTCGAGGTCCCGGCGTTCAAGGTGGAGCCGCTGGTCGATACCACCGGCGCCGGCGACGTCTTCCACGGCGCCCTCGACGTCGGCATCCTCAAGGGTTGGGATTTCAAGACGGCCATGACCTTCGCCTCGGCGGTGGCGGCGATGAAGTGCCGGCGGCTGGGCGGCCGCGCCGGCATCCCCACTTTCGAGGACGCGACCGCGTTTCTGAACGAGCGGGGATAAAATTTTAAATAAAGTCATATCGGAGTTTAGGGCACTGGCTGCGGCGTCGACGTTCGTACGCGGCGCCGTCGCTTAGGGTCGAAACATGGCCGAGCGCGAGTGGCTCGAGGTCCCGGTCTTCATCCACGGCATCACGTCGGAGCGTGAGCCGCAATCCCACGTCTCCACCTATTTGGCTTTCCTGGCCCTGATAAACGAGGCGCTCGCGGCGCGGGGGAAGGAGCGATTCGCCGACCCCCCGATTATGGTGGAGTGGGGATGGGAGGCCTCGTTGGGCAGGGACAAGTACCTGGCCGAGGCGGAGCGGCTCGTCGCCGGCGAGGCGTTGCCGTTGGCGGAGAAGGGCCGGCGTATAACGCTTAATCCTTTACATCGCTTAGCCGACGGCGCCCGGGAGGCCTTCCTCTACGGCTTCGCCGACATGTTCTACTACGTATCGGCGGACGGCCGGCGCGCGGTCCGCGACAACGTCTTCCGCCACCTCGAGGACAAAATCGAGAGCGCGGAGAAGGCCGGCGGCCGCGGCCGCGCCAGCGTCTCGCTGACGTTCATCGCCCACAGCGCCGGGACGGTCATCGCGCACGATTTCCTGTATCGGCTTTTCGGCTGGGGGGCGCAGCCGCCCTTCGGCCTGACGTTCAACAAAATACGGCGCCTCGCCCGGCGCCGGCGCCTGCGCGTACGCCGGTTTTACACCATGGGCTCGCCCATCGCGCCGTTCATCTTCCGCTCGGAGGCCCTGGTCGAGAAGATATTGAAGAAGGAGAAGTTGAACCCGGCGGTTATAGGCCTGGGCCCCGAGGGCGGCCTCGCGAACCCGCGCTGGGTAAATTTCTGGACCCGGGAAGACCTCGTCTCTTATCCGGTAGCGTTCTTATACGAGGAGGCGGCCGGCGAGGCCGTCGTCGTCGACCGGGCCGTGGACTTGAACGAGGGCTTCCCCGCGGTCCACGGGAAATATTGGCGCTCGGCCGAGATCGCCGATTGTGTGGCGGAGACGTTTTAAGGCGAAGCGATATCCAATATGGCACACGCCAAAGTCATATCCGCGGGCCTACGGGGAAAAACATCCTACTTAGCTTAGAGGGTCGCCGGGAGAGCGATTTTCGGGTTTTGATAGTGGCACATGGCGAGAGGAAGCGATAGGGGACCGCGAGTAGCGGCGGCGGAAAACGCGGCGCGGTTGCGGCCGCGCCTCGGGATGAGGGCGGCTAAGCCCCTCGTATTTATCCTCTTTGCCGTAATACTGGTTTTAGGTTCGGTAAACGTTATCTCGAAAAGCCGCTGGGCCGATTTCCACTGGTATTATTGGGCCGGGGGGCGCGTTTTTACGGGCGCCGATTTATACACGTACGTGTTGGACGGGTATATATACCCGCCGTTCTTCGCGGTCGCGATGTATCCGCTCTCGCTCTTGCCGCGGACGGCGGCCGCGGCGATATGGTACGCGGGGAACGTCGTTTCGCTCGTTACGTTGTTCGGCGTTACTTATTATTTACTGGTTAATCCTGCTCGCGCGTTGGCGCCCTGGGCCGCGGAACAATGGCGGCGAGTAAAGCGGGGTAAAATAGATTCGGTCGTAGTAATTACTTTTGTCGCGACGGCGCCTTTTTGGGCTTTGAATTTACAGCTCGGTCAGATCAATATGTACCTGTGGGCGCTGGCGGTCCTGGCGGCGTATTTCGATCGGCGCGGTAAACGTTTAGCCGCCGGCGTGCTCTTGGGCTGCGCGTGCGCCATCAAACTCGCGCCGGCCCTAATTTTCTTGTATTTCCTTTTTCGGCGCCGGTACGCCGTCGTCGCGGTGGCCGTTTTCACCGCCGCTTTACTCTTCCTCGCGCCCGCCGCGGTTACCGGCTGGGGCCGGAACGCCGAGCTCCTTCGGGAGTGGCAGTGGCGGGTGGTCCGCGCGGGAATGGTGGAGGATTTCGTCTACCGCGTGGAGGGGAATCAATCGCTCGGGGCGTTCGTTTACCGGGGTTGTCAATTCCTGGGATTATGCCCCGCGGAGGAGCCCCGGGACGTCGTGGCGGCAAAACCCGTCATCAAGGTCGCGACGGCCGCGGCGGTCGCGTCTTTATTCGTGTTGGGCTTTCTGCGCCGGCGGCCTTCGCCGGCCGGGCCCGACGAGGCCCGCGGGGTTATGGTCGATAATTTATATTTCTCGTTGACCGTGACGGGCGCGGCGTTGATATCGCCTTTCGCCTGGGACGCGCATTACGTCGTCCTGGTAGTCCCCTTTATGGCGGCGGCGTACGCGTTGAAAACGTTCGGGCCCCGGAGGGCGGCGCGCGGGGTCGCTATCGCCTTTTTATCGGGAGGGGTATTATTGTCGGTAGTGACGAGCAACCTGTGGGGGGCCGCGGTCGCCGCCGTGGCCTATCATTACCGGGGGGTGGCGGCCGCGGCGATACTGGTATACGCCGCAGTTCTCCTCTTGTTGCTCGAGTTGCGTTTCGGCCCGGGCCGGAGGGTCGCGCCCCCGGAGCTCGCCCGCGCGGAGTAGAGTTAGGCGGTAGCGGGTTCACCGATTTCACAAGGCCCATAGACTTGGGCAAAAGATTAGGCGCGGGCATTACGTTGTATTCGCGCCCGCGGGCGTAAGCCGGCGCCGGAGCTGGAACGTTCTGAACGTTTTTACGTCTAGTAATCGTTAGTTATTTAAGGAGGCTTTATGATTTCGGAACGTGTTAAAGCGTCCCGAGAAGGTTTGAGGTTCTCGTTTTATATCGTCTTAGGTTTAGCTTTGGCTGAAGCCGTAAAAAAAACCGTATCTATATACGAATTAAGCACTTTCCGCATTAGTAATTTATGGGACTTTGTTTTAATTAAAGAATCCATCACCGCGGAAATTTTACTTTTTATAATGTTTTTCACTAGTCTAATACGTTATTGCCACGGGAATACTTTATGCTTAGTGAGGGAACCGACTGATTTTAGGCTCAGGGTTTTATTAACCGACATCTTTTTTTTCATAGCCCAAAGTTTGTGGTTTTTTGTTATGGCATTGAAGCTAACGGAAGTAAGAAGCTTTTTAATAGCCTTCTTAGGATTAGTTTTTTTCGATTTTACGTGGGTTATCGTAAAAAGATTTTTTTGGAAGGACAAACTACCTCCGAGTACCGAATGGATTATTTCAAGTATATTTTCAATTTTATTGGTATCCTATATTCTAATAAAAGATTTGGCGTTGTATTACCCTTTAACAGTTAGTTATTTCATCGGTTTTTATGGGATTTTACTATTCTTTTTTGATTATGGTTTTAACCACGCATTCTATACTGGAAAGTGGGACCCGGGCCGGCTTTGTATTTTCGTTGCTGGTCCTTACGGAGATGCTTCCCCGCCGCACGTTATCCAAAGGAATATCGCTAACGCGGAAAACGTAGGTAGGGATATTCTTTTAAAAGGCCATTATCCTTTTATACCGCATACTATGTTCGCAAGGTGGGAGAGAGACCCGCGTTTCAAAAGGGCCGAATTTTTAGATTCGTCAGATTATTGGTTAACCCGTTGCGACGCTTTATTTTATATAGGACCATCTCCCGGTACTGATCGCGAATTATCATTAGCTAAAAATATGGGAAAAAAAATATATCGTGATATAAACGAAATACCGGAAGGTGTTCTTTGGGCCGCTGAAATAAGGCCCGCCCTTAAACAAAGTAGTTTATTCGAATAGAAAATCGCTTCGGTTCTACGTTGGTCCCTTTTTTCGGGTTCTTGGCTTTTTATCGAAATCGGTCCTTTTAATTATAATACGGCAACTATTATGAACGTTACTTTAATCGATGAGGTTAATGCACGCCAAAGTCATATCCGCGGGCCTTTTGGGCATAGACGCCTACAAAGTCGAGGTGGAGGTGGACGCCGGCCGCGGCGTCCAGAACCTCTTCACCGTCGTCGGCCTCCCCGACGCCGCCGTCAAGGAATCGCGCGACCGCGTCCAGGCCGCGCTCAAGAACGCCGGGTTCCGGGTCCCGTTCCGCAAATGGACCGTCAACCTGGCGCCGGCGGACGTCCGCAAGGAGGGGCCGTCGTTCGACCTGCCCATCGCGTTGGGGATGCTTATGGCGGCGGGGGACCTCGAGGCCGGGCGCGACGGCGACTACCTCGTCGTCGGCGAGCTGGCGCTGGACGGCGCTATAAGGCCGGTGCGGGGGGCGTTGCCCATAGCGGTGTGCGCGCGGGACCTCGGCTGCCGCGGCGCGGTGGTTCCGGCGGCGAACGCGAACGAGGCCGCGGTGGTAGACGGCGTCGACGTGATTCCGGTCGCGTCGCTCGCCGAGGCGGCGGATTTTTTATCGGGGGGCGGGGATATAAAGCCGCGGCGGCTCGAGCTGGCGTCGGTCTTCGATACCAGCCGCGTTTACGTGGTCGATTTCGACGACGTCAAGGGCCAGGAGCACGCCAAGCGCGCGCTGGAGGTCGCCGCCGCGGGGGGCCACAACGTCCTGATGCTGGGGCCGCCGGGGTCCGGCAAGACCATGCTCGCCAAACGGCTCCCCACCATCATCCCCGATATGTCGTTGGAGGAGGCGATCGAGACGACGAAGGTCCACTCCGTCGCGGGCCTTTTGCCCAGGGAGCGGGCGCTAGTCGCCGCCCGGCCTTTTCGCGCGCCCCATCACACCGTCTCCGACGCGGGGTTGGTGGGCGGCGGGTCCGTTCCCAGGCCGGGGGAGGTTTCGCTGGCGCACAACGGCGTCCTCTTCCTGGACGAGCTGCCCGAGTTCAAGCGCACGGCGCTCGAGGTCTTGCGGCAGCCGCTGGAGGACGGCGTCGTTACGATCTCGCGGGCCAAGACGTCGCTGTCGTTTCCGTCGCGGTTTATGCTCGCCGCGGCGATGAACCCCTGCCCGTGCGGGTGGCTCGGCTCGCCGAGCCGCCGCTGTCGTTGTTCGTCCCACCAGATCCAAAACTACCTCAACCGCATATCGGGGCCGCTTTTGGACCGCATCGACATCCACCTCGAGGTCCCGGCGGTCCGTTACAAGGAGCTGACGGATGAGCGGCGGGGCGAGCCCTCGGCGCGCATCAGGGAGCGCGTCAACCGCGCGCGCGACGTCCAGCGGCGCCGCTTCGCCGGCCAGAACGTCTACGGCAACGCGCAAATGACGACCCGCGACGTCGAACGGTGGTGCCTGCCGGATAAGGAGGGCGAAAATTTAATACGCACCGCCATCGAGAAGCTGGGCCTGACGGCGCGGGCGTACCACCGCGTCCTCAAGCTCGCGCGGACCATCGCCGACCTCGCCGGCGAGGAGGCCGTGGCTGCGAGCCACGTCTCGGAAGCCATTCAATACCGCACCCTCGACCGCCAGGCGTGGGCTTAGTCGTTTTTGATACGCGCGAAAATTTACGGTTAAAGCCGGTAGCGTCGTATTATTAATAATACCTGTCTAAAAAATAACCAGGAGGTAACGGGTATGAGCGGCGACGCGATATTAATCCTGGCGGCCCTCTTAGTCGGGGCCATAGCGCCCGTGTTCGCGCACTGCGACACTATGGACGGGCCGGTGGTGGCGGCGGCGAAGGAGGCGCTGGCGGCGGCCGACGTTACGCCGACGCTTAAATGGGTGGCGGCCGGTCAAGAGGGGGAAGTTCGCGCGGCGTTTGGTCAGACCCTCGCGGTACGCACAAAAGGTCAGGCCGCGAGAGAGCTGGCCGACATGTACTTCTTCGAGACGCTCGTACGGTTGCACCGGGCCAGCGAAGGCGAGCCGTATACGGGGCTGAAGCCGGCGGGGGCGGTAGAGGCCGTGGTGGCCGCGGCCGACGAGGCGCTGGCCCGCGGCGCCGTCGACGACCTTGTCGCGGACGTCACCGGCCACGTCGCCACCGCGATAAGGGAACGGTTCGAACGGACGATAGCGGCTAAGGCGCACGCGGAAGACAGCGTGGCCGCGGGCCGCGAATTCGTCGCCGCGTACGTCGATTTCGTGCACTACGTCGAGGGCGTCGCCGCCGGCGCGGAGGGGGGAGGGCACGGCCACGGCGACTAAGGAGGCCGCCTCCGGCTTAGGCATTTACGCCCGGCGGCCGGAGTCGGCCCCGCCTAAAGGCCGATTTTAAGTATATTATTTTGACGGCGGCCTTTTAACGTGCTATAATTATTAAAGTAGGTTCGTAAGTGTGAGGTGGTGAGAGCCTATGGGTAAAAGGTATTTGATAGTCGCGTTTACGGTCGCCGCCTGGGCGGCCTCGGCGGCCGCGACGGGCGGCTTGATACTCCGGTCGTTCGAGTCGCCCTGCAACGACCGGACCGACGGCATCGACTACCGC
>CAZLXP010000059.1:0-15716 GCA_964563535.1 uncultured bacterium
GTTTATTTGAACGCGTTTACGGTGGCGAACGATTCCTATACGAACGCCCAGCGCGACGTTGTCGTACCGCCCGAGGACCGGTTTTTAAAAGTCGAAATAACGCCGGATAAAAATACGTATAGGCCGCGGGAAGCCGCGACCTTCTCGGTGCGGGCGGCGGATTGGCGCGGGGCGCCCGTCGAGGCGGAGGTATCGTTGGGCGTGGCCGACGAATCCGTATATGCCGTTAAGGCCGAAGCCGCGCCCGATATCCGCCGATTTTTTTACGACCGCCGCGGCAACCACGTCTCGACCAATTATTCGTTTCACTTTTATTCGTACGGCTATGGGTACGGCGGGGCTGGTGGGGGGGGCGGGGGCGGCTTAGGCGGCGGTTTGATGGACGAGGCGGCTTTGGAGGAGGCGCCGGCCCGGGTCGGCATGGCGGCTAAGAAGGCCGGCGAATCCAAGGACGAGGGTTACGTCGAGCCGGTAATCAGAGCGTATTTCCCGGATACGGCTTTCTGGGGGCCGCAACTCGTGACGGACCAGAACGGCGAAGCAGCCGTGAACTTCGAAATCCCCGATAGTTTGACTACGTGGCGAGCTACGGCGCGCGCCGTAACGAAGGATACCCTCGTAGGCGCCGCTACGGAGAAAGTGGTCGCGCGGAAAAACCTTTTGATCCGACTCGAGTCGCCGCGG
Source organism: uncultured bacterium (assembly GCA_964563535.1). Taxonomy (GTDB): domain Bacteria; phylum RBG-13-66-14; class B26-G2; order WVWN01; family WVWN01; genus WVWN01. The sequence goes on from CAZLXP010000059.1 coordinate 685, forward strand.
ACGTTGACGCAGTGGGACGACGTCGTAATTTCCGGCGTGGTGCACAACTATCTGCCGTCGGCGCAGCGGGTCAAGGTGGAACTCGAGGCCGGGCCCGAAGTCAAGGTCCGAGGCGATAAGACGACGTTCGTAACCATCCCGGCGGGAGGCGAGGCGCGCGTGGATTGGCCTTGCTTCGTGGCGGGCGTGGGCGAGACGACGTTCACCGCCAAATCGTTGACCGGCGTCGAGTCGGACGCGATGGAGCTTACGATACCGATATTGCCGCACGGCTTGGAATACGACGTGGCGTCCGCGCGGGCGGAGGATGCCGCGTTTGCGGAAGCGGTAACGGTTCCGGACGACGCCGTCCCCGGGGCCACGACGTTGGAAATTTCGCTCGCGCCGTCGCTGGCCGGGACGATGCTCGACGCGCTGGCATATCTGGCGGGTTACCCCTACGGCTGCGTAGAGCAGACCATGAGCCGCTTCCTGCCGACGGTATACGTTGCCCGGACGCTGCAGAAGCTGGGCTTGGAGAACGACGAGCTCCAGGCCGAACTCCCCAAAATGGTCAAGGCCGGCGTCGAGAGGTTATACAATTTCCAACATACCGACGGCGGTTGGGGTTGGTGGACCGACGACGAGACGCACCCGTTTATGACGGCGTACGTGTGCTACGGCTTACTCAAGGCGCGGGAGGCGGACTTCGACGTCCGCGACGACGTACTACGAAAAGGGCTGGATTCGCTGGCGGAACAACTCGACGAGGCGGCGGACGGCGAACGCTCTACGTACCTCTATATGCTCTACGTATTGGCGGAGGGACAGCGCGACGAGGGAAGCCGCGAACTCGAAGACGCCTTCAATGAGCGGGGCAAATACGACGCCTACGAGCTCTCGTTGCTCGCCCTCGCGCTGGCGGAGAGGGCCAAGGCGGGCGACGCGCGCGTCGCCGTCGGCGACCTCGGTAAACTGGCGGTGGAAGAGGGAGGCTTCGTCCACTTCACCGGCGTCGGGGAATGGCATTATAGTTGGCACGATAGCCCCATCCAGACGACGGCGACGGCGCTCCGGGCCCTCGTCGCGACACGCGGCGCCGACGACGAAAAGCTGGAGGGGGTCGTACGCTGGCTTGCCCTCGAGCGGCGGGGCAACTATTGGCGCAGTACGCAGGAGACGGCGGCCGTCGTCTTCGCGTTAAGCGATTATTTAGCCGCGACCGGCGAGCTCAAGGGCGACTACGTCGCGCGCGTAACGGTCAACGGCGTAGAGGTCGGCTCTCTTGCCGTTACCCCCGCGAACGTGGCTTCGGCCAAGTTGCATATATACCTCGGCGATAAAGGGGGCGCGGTTAAACCGGGGGCGAACGACGTTCACGTTGACGTCGACGGCGCCGGCAAAGTCTACTACTCGACGCTCCTGACGTATTTCAAACAAGAAGACGAGATTATGCCCGTCGACGAGGGATTCGTCGTGAGCCGGAAGTACTACCGCTTGGCCAAAGGTGAAACGGAGGCCCGCGAAGGTATACCCGACTTAATCCGCCCGGGCGAGCGGTTCAGGGTCGACGTGACGTTTACCGTCAAGAACGCCATGGAATACGTAATGCTTGAGGATTACTTCCCGTCCGGGTTCGAAGTGGACGAGGACGCCCTCGCGCGCGAATATTATTACGATTGGTACCAGGGCAACTTCCATCGCGAGCGGCGCGACGAGAAGATGGCGTTCTTCTTCACCGAACTTCCCGCCGGCGAGTACACCGTCTCCTACGTCATCCGGGCCGAACAACCGGGTAAGCATTTAGCGCTGCCGGCGAAGGCGTCGTTGATGTACGCGCCGGAAATCTGGGGCAGCTCGCGGGAGGCGTCGTTCGACGTCGCGTCGGAAATTCCGGAATAAGCCCCCGCGCGACGGCGAGGGCCGGCGGAAACGCCGGCCTTTTTATTTGGGGACCGTTGACCCATATGGTATTATCTAACCAGCGAAATACGCGGCGTTAGATCGGTAAACGGCATAGCTCGGCTGGCGATCGCGAGGGGAAAGATATGCGCCTGGATTACGCTTATTGGCCCGACGTAGAAAGATATCTCGAAGGCGATAACCGATTGTTCCTGCCTACCGGGTCCGTCGAGCAGCACGGCCCGGCGGTGGCCACCGGGATAGATTATATAATTGCCGCGGCCGTCGCGGAGGCGGCCGCGGAGCGGCTCGGCGTCTACGTAACGCCGGCGATGTGGTGCGGGATGTCGCTCCACCACGGCGCATTTCCCGGGACGGCGAGTCTTAGGCCTCCGGGCTATTTGCATATGTTGACGGATTTGTTCGGTTTCCTCGTGGGTCAAGGTTTCGGTCGCTTGGTCGTTGTTAACGGCCACGGCGGCAACGTGCCAACGCTCAAGGCGGCGGCGGCCGAGGTCGCGGACGAGCACGACGGCGCCCGCATCCTGATACAGAATTGGTATGACCTGGCTGAGGTCGCTAAGCGAATCAACGAGGCGTTCGGCTCGAGCGAGGGGAGCCACGTAACGCCGGCGGAGGTCTCCGTGCTGATGCATATACGGCCGGAACTTGTGGGGGACGTGAAGCGACTTAAGTCGACCGAACCCGGCCTTATTGCGTGGCAGCCCGGACGCTCGGACATCCGGAAACGTTATCCCCAAGGGATAATAGGTTCGGATCCCCGGCTGGCGTCGCCGGGGGTGGGGAAAGAACTTTTCGAGCTGGCGGTCGAGGGGGTAGCTGAGGTGATGGCTAGGTTGTAGGCGGTTGCGCTTTAAGGGGACGCCGGCCTTGTGGCCGGCTTATTTATTGGCCAGCACCTTTTTTAAGTACTTGCCGGTGTAAGATTTCCTGTTGCGGGCGACTTTTTCCGGTGTGCCGGCCGCGACCAGGTAGCCGCCGGCGTCGCCGCCCGCGGGGCCCAGGTCGATTATGAAGTCGGCGTTTTTGACGACGTCCAGGTTGTGTTCGATGACGATTACGGTGTTGCCGGCGTCGACGAGCTTTTGGAGAACGGCGAGCAGTTTTTTTACGTCGTCGAAGTGGAGGCCGGTGGTGGGTTCGTCCAAGAAATATACGGTCCGGCCGGTGGCGCGCTTCGCGAGCTCGCGGCTTAATTTGACCCGTTGGGCCTCGCCGCCCGATAGGGTGGGCGCCGGTTGGCCTAATTCGACGTAGCCGAGGCCCACGTCGTAAAGGGTTTGTAAGATCCGTTTGATCTTCGGATGGGCGTCAAAGAACGCGAGCGCTTCTTCGACCGTCATCGCGAGGACGTCGGCGACGTTCTTGCCTTTATATTTAACTTCCAGCGTTTCGCGGTTGTAGCGTTTTCCCTTGCAGACTTCGCAGGGTATGTAGACGTCCGGCAGGAAATGCATTTCTACCTTGATGATGCCGTCCCCGTCGCAAGCGTCGCACCGGCCGCCGGGGACGTTGAACGAGAAGCGCCCGGGCTTATAACCCCGGGCCTTCGATTCGGGGAGTTCGCCGAAAAGTTGACGGATGGGGTCGAAGACTTTGGTATACGTGGCCGGGTTGGAACGTGGCGTCCTACCGATGGGCTGTTGGTCGATTTCGATCACCTTATCGAGGTGGTCCAAACCTTCGACGTCGGCGTATGCGCCGGGCCGCACCGGCGACCGGTAAAGGCGCCGTTTAAGTACCGGGTATAACGTCTCGGACACGAGGGACGATTTGCCGGATCCGGATACGCCCGTGACGCAGATGAGGGTGCGGAGCGGGAATGGAACGTCGATGTTTTTAAGGTTGTTGTGGCGGGCCCCGCGCAACGTAAGCGCGACGCCGTTGCCCGGGCGGCGCGTCCCGGGCGTCGGGATACGGGCGTCGCCCCGCAGGTAACGGCCCGTAATGGATTTCTTCGAATCCTCGATCCGGGGAGGCGGGCCCGAGGCCACGACCGAGCCGCCGTGGATGCCGGCGCCCGGGCCGAGGTCGATGACGTAGTCGGCGGCGCGGATCGTCTGCTCGTCGTGCTCGACGACGACGACGGTGTTGCCGAGGTCGCGGAGCGAGAACAGGGTCCTTAAAAGGCGTTCGTTGTCGCGGCGGTGGAGGCCGATGGTCGGCTCGTCCAGAATATAGGTCACGCCGACGAGGCCGGAGCCCACCTGGGTCGCGAGCCGAATCCGTTGCGCCTCGCCGCCCGAGAGGGTCGGGGCCGCGCGGTCGAGGGTGAGATATTCAAGGCCGACGTCGACGAGGAAGCCGAGGCGGGTTGCTAATTCCTTTATAACCTCTTTGGCTATGATGGCTTTGTTGCCGGCTAGTTCGAGGTTTTTGAAGAACTCGAGGGCTTCAGTGACGGCCAGGCGGCACGTTTCGGCGATGTTTTTTCCGCCCACGGTTACGGCGAGCGCTTCCGGGCGTAGGCGGGCGCCGCCGCACGCGGGGCAAGGGTCCTTGCGGAAGAAGCGGCCGTAATAGAATTCGCGGGCTTCTTCGGAATGCGTCTCTCGGTATAAGCGCTTGAGCCGCGGTATAACTCCTTCTATCTCGTGGACGAACTGGTAAACGCGGCCGTCGCGTTCGTAGCGCATGTTGAAACGCCGGCCGTCGCTCCCGAAGAGCAGGATATCGCGGACGCGTTGGGGTAGCTCCCGCCACGGCGTATCCAGGTCGAAGCGCAATTGCCGGGCCAGACTTTTGAGGTATTGCCAGATGTAGGAATCGGCGTCGCGGCGATAAGGCAGGATCGCCCCCTCGCTCAGCGATAGCGTATCGTCCGGTACGACGAGTTCCTCGTCGACTTCGAGGGTGAAGCCAAGGCCGCCGCAGCCGGGGCACATGCCGTACGGGTTGTTGAACGAGAATAATCGGGGGCTTATCTCCGGGTACGAGATGTTGCAATCGGAACAAGCGAAATGTTTGCTGAAGACGCGGTCCTCCGTACCGGTCTCGTTAAAAACGCGCGCCAACGCGACGCCCTCGCTCAACGCCAGCGCCGTTTCCAGCGAGTCGGCCAGACGCCGCGTTGACTGCTCTTTTATAACCAGGCGGTCGACCACCGCGTAAACGGTGTGCTTTTTGTTCTTATCCAGTTTGATGTCGTTTTCTAATTCGTATTCGCCGCCGTCAACCATTACTCGCGTGAAGCCGGCACGCCTCAGCCGTTCGAATTCGTTTTTATGTTCCCCTTTGCGGCCTACTACTACGGGCGCCATGAGGTAGAGCCTGGTGCCGACCGCGAGGTTCATCAGCTCGTCTACCATTTGCTCCGGCGCCTGGGCGGCTATGACTTTGCCGCATTTGTAACAGTGGGGGTCGCCGGCGCGCGCGTAGAGGAGGCGGAGGTAGTCGTGGATCTCGGTTACGGTGGCCACGGTAGAGCGCGGGTTCTTGCCGGCCGATTTTTGTTCGATGGCGATGGCGGGCGAAAGGCCCTCGATGTATTCGACCTCCGGTTTATCCATTTGGCCGAGGAACTGGCGGGCGTACGCCGACAGGGACTCGACGTACCGCCGCTGCCCCTCGGCGTAGAGCGTGTCGAAGGCGAGGGTAGATTTGCCGGAACCGGAGACGCCCGTTATGACGACGAGCTGGTCGCGCGGGATCTTGACGTCGATATTTTTAAGGTTATGCGCCGCGGCGCCTTTTATGAATATGTATTTTTTAGCGGCCATGACCTTCGCCGTGAAAAAGGGGCATAGCGAACTATGCCCCGACGCCGGCTTCGACTAGCTTGCAAGCACTTAATACCCGGGGAGGATGTACATATCGGCGACGTTTATGCCGGTTTTTTTCTCGCCCGAGCCGACGTAAATGGACGTGGGTATCCACAACTTAGTTTCTTTGTTGTAACGGCCGTAGTATCCGATAGGGTCGACGCCGGGGGTATACTTCACGTCGCCGTCCTCGTCTTTCACCGCGGCGATATAGTACTTTTTATCCGGCTCCACTAAAATGATCGAGTAATTCCCGCCGGCGTTGGTGACCGAAGCGTTGCTGAGCGGCGTTTCGCCGGCTACTATCTTGCCTTCGTCCAGCAAGAGGACAAACGCGCCGGAGACGTTTTCGCCGTCGTCCTTGACGTTCCCGGCGATGCCGCCTTTATCCATAGCTTCTTCGCACGCGAGCGTCGATAACGCGACGGCGGCCGCGAGTATTATCCAAAAAATCTTCACGTCGATTCCTCCTTTTGTATGAATTCTAACATAAAACCCGCCATAGGGCAACGTCATACCGTTGACGAAGGTCCGCTATAATTTCGCGTCGGTTTCATGAGTTTGGCCGGGCGCCAAATAACGGCTCCGCCGCGGCTTTATCGCGACGGCGGTGAAGGCCGGGTCGTCGGCCCCCTTCCAATACTCCTCCGCCGCATACGGTATTTTTTTAAAAATCCGCAGCCTGGCCCTGGCGTCCTTTATAATTCGCGCGCAGCCGGTTATGCGATAATAACCCCGCCACCGGCTCCGGGTTACCGGAATACATACTTCGACGCGCGGATCCTTCGCGAGCTGTTTTACTTTCGCGTTACCGGTTCCAGTGCAGAAATAGATATCGCGGCCGACTAAGAAAATAGAAACCGGCCTGAGGGTGGGGCGGCCGCGGCCGGCTATCGTCGCGACGTAACCCGTTTTGTATTTCTTGGGTTCGAAGTATTTTCTAAAGATGTCGAAATCGGCCACTTTGACCTCCCGCTTACTTAATAAAGTATAATTCCTCACGGGTTCGGCGCCGTCGCTGCCGTTCCCTCGACGGTCAGAGCCGGCGCCGCCTTTTTACCTTCCAGGCGGTTTTGGGCCAAGGTTAGCAGTTCGTTCGCCGCGTCGGTTTCGGCAGCGGTAGCGTTTTCGTCCGCCGCCGTTAGGTATACGAGCCTTTGAGCGTAAAGGCGCGCCGTTTCGTAATCGCCGAGGTCATACCAGATCAAGGCCAGGCGCCTAACGGGAGGCCGGTACTTCGGCGCCAGCTTAGCAGCCGTTTCGAGCGACGATACCGCTTCGTCGACGCGGCCCAACCTTTGTAATACCGCGGCGCGATCGTACCACACGGTCGGGTTCGTAGCCCGAAGCTCCAAGGCCTCGTCGTATTGTTGGAGCGCTTTCTCGTACCAACCCTTACGCCGGAAAAGCAAACCCAGGTTGGCGTGAGGCTCGTCGTACGCGGGGTCGAGCGCTATGGCGGCGAGATATCTTTCGCGCGCGTCGCCCGCACGGCCCAACGAATAATAAGCGACGCCGGCTTCATTTTGGATTTGGGGGTTGTTTTGGTAAATGAGCACGCCGGCGTAAAACGTGCGCGGGGTCTCGAACGTATCGACGGCGGCCTCGCCGGTACGGCGTTCCTCCGCCCGGGCCGTTGCGGCGCGGGCCGCTTCCGCCGCGGCTATGACCGACGACGGCGTCCCCAAAGCCACTTCGGCTATTTCCGCTACGTCGTCGTAGCGAGCGGCGGCGTTGCCCTTGGCCATGACCGCGGCCAGTTCTTGCGCCTCGAGGCCGCCCGTTTCTACGTCGCGCTTGAGGGCGGCCATATCGTCGAGGGGACTCACCGCTTCCGCCGGTTCCGGGGGGAGCGTTCCCTCGACGGAAGGCCGCGCGTCTTCGCGGCCTACGGCCGAAGCCGCGCCGGAAACGAGAGCGACCGCCGCGGCTAAATAAGTTAAAACGCGCATAACGTATATTGGCGGAGGAGGGATTCGAACCCACGACGCCGCGGATATGAGCCGCGTGCTCTGACCAACTGAGCTACTCCGCCGACGCGTATAATATACCGACTTAGGCCAACGATGGCAAGGGGAAAAATAACCGCATCCCTGAACGCGTTTTGGAAATCCTTGCCGGGTTTGGGGGGGTGTTCGGAAAAGTTTGATGAATATAAAAGCCGGCCGTTTCCGCGGCCGGCTTCGGGTTTTACGCCCCTGGTTAATTTTTAGTACATGCCGCCCATACCGCCCGACGGCGCGGCCGATGCCTTTTCTTCCTCCGGCTTCTCCGTTACCAGCACCTCGGTGGTTAAAAGCAAACCGGCGATCGACGCCGCGTGTTGGAGCGCGAGGCGTACGACTTTCGTCGGGTCTATGATGCCGGCGGCCACCAGGTCCTCGTACTTATTCGTTTCGGCGTTGAAGCCGAAGTTTATATTATCGGCGTCTTTGACCTTTTGGACGACGAGCGAGCCCTCTTCGCCGGCATTATCGGCTATCTGGCGGAGGGGCGACTCCAGCGCCTTGCGGACGATGTTGGCGCCGATCTTCTCTTCGTCTTTGAGTTTAAGGTCGTCGGGGGCTCCCATGGCGCGGATGAAAACGACGCCGCCGCCCGGGACTATACCCTCTTCGACTGCGGCCCGCGTCGCGCTCAACGCGTCTTCCACGCGGGCTTTTTTCTCCTTCATCTCGGTCTCGGTCGCGGCCCCGACGCTGATGACGGCGACGCCGCCGGCGAGTTTGGCGAGACGTTCTTGGAGTTTTTCGCGGTCGTAATCTGACGTCGTATCCTCGATCTGGCGCTTAATTTGGGCGATGCGACCTTTTATGGCGTCGTCGCTGCCGTAACCGCCCACGATGGTCGTATCGTCTTTGTCGATTTTTACTTGCTTAGCCTGGCCCAGGTCTTCCATTTGGATGTTCTCGAGCTTGATGCCCAGGTCTTCGGTTATGGCCCGGCCGCCGGTTATAATGGCGATGTCCTCGATCATAGCTTTGCGGCGTTCGCCGAATCCGGGTGCCTTCACGGCGGCGCACTTCAAGATGCCGCGTATTTTGTTGACGACGAGCGTCGCGAGCGCTTCGCCCTCGACGTCTTCGGCGATGACCAAAAGGGGCTTACCCGTTTTGGCGATAGTTTCGAGGAGGGGTAAGAGGTCGCGGAGCGCGCCTATTTTCTTTTCAAAAATGAGGATATATGGTTCCTCGAGTACGCACTCCATCTTCTCGGCGTCGGTAATGAAGTAGGGCGATAAGTAGCCGCGGTCGAACTGCATACCTTCGACGACCTCGAGGGTCGTTTCCATCCCCTTGGCTTCTTCGACCGTGATGACGCCGTCCTTGCCTACTTTATCCATCGCGTCCGCGATGAGGTTGCCGATGGTCGGGTCGTTATTAGCCGATATCGTACCGACCGCGGCTATCTCCTTGGATTCTTTGACGTCGTCGGAAATATCCTTGAACTTGGCTACCACGGCGACGACCGCGGCGTCGATCCCGCGTTTTATGGCCATAGGGTTGGCGCCGGCGGTTACCATTTTCAGGCCCTCGTCGAAGATGGCCTCGGCCAGAACCGTAGCCGTAGTCGTACCGTCCCCGGCCATGTCGGAGGTCTTGGAGGCTACCTCGCGAACCATCTGGGCGCCCATGTTTTCAAAAGGCTTTTCGAGCTCGATCTCTTTGGCGACGGTGACGCCGTCTTTGGTAATAATCGGGCTGCCGAATTTTTTATCGAGGATGACGGTTCTGCCTTTCGGGCCGAGCGTTACTCTAACGGCGCGCGCGAGTTGTTTGACGCCTTTCTGAATCGCCGCCCGGGCGTCTACGCCGTATTCTAGTTGCTTTGCCATTAACGGACCCTCCTAGGGGGGTGGGGATATTATTTCGAGGGTTTCTTTTGTCCGGCTTTCTTGCCGGATTTGTCTTCTTCGATGATGGCGAGGACGTCGTCTTCGCGCATTATGAGGTATTCTTCGTCGTCGATGGTCACTTCGTTGCCGGCGTACTTGCCGAATAAGATGTTGTCGCCGACTCTTACGTCGAGCGGTACGCGCTTGCCTTCCTCGTCTAAGCGGCCCAAACCTGCGGCTATAACTTCGCCACGTTGGGGTTTTTCCTTAGCGGTGTCCGGGATTATAATACCGCCCTTGAGCACTTCCTCCTCCTCGAGGCGTTTGACGAGGATACGGTCTCCTAATGGACGTACTTTGACCATGCGGGGGCTCCTTTCTACAACAAGCGTGAATAACCAGGCACGGGTATCCGGTTGTTATACTAATCCTTTATTAACCTTCGCAAATAATATGCCAAAAAACGTTTGCCGCAAACGGTTTATTATCAATTGGTTACGTTGCGAGGTCATTCAAGGCCGTTTGTCAAATTGACCGGTTCGTTTTTCAGTTCGCGTCATATTGGCGTAGTTCGTTGAAGTTTTTATATTTCGCCGTTTTCAAAAAGGTTTATTTTACATATCCCAAGGCTTTGAGGTCGGGCCGTCGGCCGAATATCCTGGCTTCGTCGACGTCGCTCTCGGTCAAGTCAACTCGCCGAGCTACCCACGATATGAGTTCGTCCTTCAATTCCTCGCCGCGGTGGTCGAGGGGTAGGGGGTTTTGTTCGCCCGGGTCGGCGGTTAAATCGAAGTATTCGTACGAGATATCTTTGCCGTCGGCCATCAAGATAATTTTTCGGTCGGCTTTTACTAGCGCCGCGAGAAACGGACCGTCGGGTTGCCGGAGGGTAGAAAATACTTCGCGTTCTTCGGGGAAGTTACCGCTGAACAAGTCTTTTCGGCCTTCCATCGTGCCCGGTACTGGTAGGCCGAGATAACTGAGGGTCGACGGCGCCAGGTCGATCAGGCTGATCGGCGCCTCGGCGCCCAGGGCGGAACGGCGTTTCCCGTCGGCTTCCGGCAGCGCTATTACCAGCGGGACGCGCGTGACCTCCCCGTAGAGGGTTTTACGATGCTCGAAGTTGCCGTGTTCGGTGAATTCCTCGCCGTGGTCGGCGCTAATGACCACCAACACGTTGCGCCGGGCCTCTATTTCGTTTAAAAGGCGGCCTACGTATCCGTCCGTGGTTTTAACCTCGTAATTGTACAGCGCTTTTATCGTCGGTATGTTTTTAACGTCCAATTTGCTTCGGTCCGTGCCGTAACTCGTTTTTTCCAATAAATACGGAGCCGCCGTGCGCAGCACGTCGTAGGTCGGTTGGTACGGGTAATGCGGGTCCAGATAATGAACCCAAACGAACTTCGGCCTCGTGGATTTTTTCCTCAAGACCGCAAGCGCTTTCGTCGTCAACCTGCGGCTTATCGCACCCGGTTTTTCGGGCTTAAACGTGCTCCCCCTTATGGCGAAGTACCAAGCCGTATCGTAGAAGTGTATGGCGGCCAGGAACGGGTTGAAGTCGGCGTTGTAGTAAGAAGCGAAGCCGCGGTGGAGCAGGCGCACCGTATCGAGGTAGGGGTTAGCTACGATGACGTACGTATCGTAGCCGTGCTCCCACATAACCTGGGCCCACGTCGGACGAAGGTTTTCTTTATACTCCATGCTATTCCCGCGAGTAACGTTGTAAGACCCGGTTAGCGTGCTGGCGAACGATTGCAGCGTGGACGGCGCCGTCGACCAGGCGCGGCCGAAAAAGAACCCGTTTTTTTGCGCGAACTTAAAAATTTCGGGGGAGAATTCGGGCCCGAAAGCGTCCGGCCGCCAGGCGTCCAACGTGACGAACACGACGTCGGGGAGCTCGGCGGGCGTAGGCCGGGACCAGCCGCGGTAGAATTCGACCCCGTACGAGGCCGCGCCTACGACTAAGCCCGCCGCCAATATTAGTCGGCCGATGGCCGTAAAAAGAACCTTTACCCGGCCGAGACGTCGCCCCAGCCGGCTTAGTAAGAAGAATAGGGCGGCGGTTATTAAAAGCGTTGGCGCGCCGACGAGCGCCGGGAGGCCGAGGCCCGCTTTTATCGGTACGCCGAGCCGTTCGTAGAGGACGTACATCGCGACGACGTTCAAATTGACCGCCGTAGCTACGGCGACTAAGCCGAGCAAGGACCGCCGGGCGGCGAACGCCGACGGGGCATCGCGGCGCCGGAGCCGACGTCCTAAGCTTATAGCGAACGCGAATACGAACCAAAGTACGTAGGATAACAACCCGTAGAAAATTATACGGCCGTTAAAAGCCGCGCCGAATTCCGGGCTGTAGTAGAAACCGGTGACGTATAGACCTCGGTGGATCAACGTTTCGGCCAGCGCCCAATAGACGCCGATACTTATCGCCGCCGCCGACCACCCGATTAACGGCGCGACTTTCGAGAAAATATTTCGGGTAGGATTATTACCTTTCATATTAGCACGTTCGACTCGGCGATTACATATAACCCAGCGCCCGCAAGTCCGCTCGTTCGCGGAATAGAGACCGGCTGCCGCTTTCGCGGGATACGTCTCTTTCCTTAACCCATGTTAAAAGCTTCTCCTTTAACAGTTCGCCGTCGTCGTCCAAGGGTAGCGGCCTTTGTTCCGCCGGGTCGGATTTTAAATCGAAATATTTTATTTCGTGGTCTTCGCCTTTAATTCTCGCTATGACTTTTTTGTCTCCTCGGATTAACGCGGAGAGCATATCGCCGCCGCGGTTTAACGTAACGTAGACGTCGCGGCCTTCCGGGATGCTTCCCCGGAATATGTCGTCTTGCCCCTCCATCGTAGGCGGCGCCGGGAGCTCCAGGTAGTTGAGGACCGACGGCGCTACGTCGATCAGGCTTACCGGGGCCGATATCTCTCTTGCGGCCGAGGCAGCCCCCCCGCCCTTAGGAGGTAGCACGACGATGAGGGGAACCTTACACGCCTCTTCGTATAAGGTGCGGCCGTGCTCCGTTCCGCCGTGCTCAAAAAACTCTTCCCCGTGGTCGGACGAAATGACGACTAGCGTATTGTCTCTTCGCGCTAGTTCGTTCAGAAGGGCCGCCATCAAAAAATCAGTGCTCTTGACTTCTTTATCGTAGAGTTCCCTTAAAATTTCTAAATTCTCTTTCACTAGTTTTTTACGGTCGGTTCCGTAACGCCTTTTACCAAGGAGATGGGGGGCTTCTTTTGCCAAGAGCTGTCGAAGTGGTTGGTAGGGATAATGCGGGTCTATGATGTGGACCCATATGAATTTCGGCCTTTCGGAAGGCCGCTGCAGCAATTTAACGGTCCGGTTGGTCAAGCGTCGCGTCGTCTCGCCCGGGACTTCGGTCGAACACTTGCGCCCTCGTACGACGAAATACAAGGCCGTGTCGTAGTATCGCACGGCCGACAACCCGCGGTAGAAATCGACGTAATCGAAGTTGGAGAAGCCGCGGAAAATAAGTCGGACCGTGTCCAGGTGAGGATTGCTCAGGACCGCGTACGTATCGTATCCGTTATCTCTCATTACCTCGGGCCAGGTTCGCGGGATCGTGTCCCACGGCCGGCGTAAGCCGCCGCCCGAGCGCAATCCTTCAACGTCGGCGACGTTGTAAGCCCCCGTCAGCGCGGCCGTAAACGACGGCAACGTCCAGGACGAAGGGGCTCGCGCGTTCGTAAATATCAAGCCGTTTTTACCCGCGAATTTATATATCCGGGGCGTCAGCTCTTCACTGAACGCGTCGGCTCGCCACGCATCCAGCGTTATGACGATGACGTCGGGCAGGTGGGGGGGAGGAGGGCGCGCCCACAAGACGTAGTTTTGATAGAAGACGACCGAGGCGGCTCCGACCGCGCCCGCGACCAAGACGATAGTTGACGCGTAGGACAAGATAGCGCGCACGCGTCGAAACCTTTTGGTCAGCCAAACGGCGGAAATTACCATAAGGCTTACTATGGCCCCGGGGACGAAGATGCCGCCGATGACGTAGAACACCCATTTGTCGAGAGGTACGCTTATTTTTTCGTATATAACGTAAAGAGAAAATAAGGCCAGATTGACCCAAACGGCGACGGCCGCGGCAGCACATAGCGCGCCCCGGCCCGCGATCCGGGGCGTCCCGTCGCGACGTCGTAGGCGAGACCATAATTTGAGGGATAGGGCGAAGATTGCGGCTAAGGCAACGGTTACTAAGCCGTAGAATATGAAGCGTCCGGTAAGGGCCGACAACGGGGTGCGGCTGAAATATATTCCGGAAGTAAAGGTCCGTTGGATTAGAAGCGTTTCGGCGCAGGCCCAGTAGAACCCTATAACCAAGGCGCCTGCCAGCGTTAGGGCAAACCGTAAGACTTGCGAAAGGGCGGCTCGCACCGGCGGGGGGCGCTTTACTAAGATCCCGTCTCCTTTATATCGCGGTATGCGTCCGGGGGCGTGAGTATTTTGAGTATATTCGCGACCGTGTCTCTAACGTCGCGCCGATGGGCGACGACGTCGACGAAGCCGTGTTCCAGTTGGAATTCGGCGCGTTGGAAGCCGGGCGGCAATTCCTGCCGGATGGTTTCCATAATTACCCGCGGCCCTGCGAAACCCATCAGGGCGCGGGGTTCCGAAATTATAACGTCGCCCACCGACGCGTAGGAGGCCATGACGCCGGCCATCGTGGGGTCGGAGATAATTACAACGTATGGCAGGCCGGCGTCGGCGAGCTGCGCCGCGGCGGCGTTGGTCTTGCCCAACTGCATCAGCGATATGACGCCTTCCTGCATTCGGGCGCCGCCCGAAGTCGGCGCTATTACAACGGGCCGCCGATTTTCGACGCCCCGTTTAAAAGTCCGGGCGATTTTCTCGCCGACTACGCTCCCCATCGAACCGCCGATAAAATTGAATTCCATAGCCGCGATAGATATGGGAATTCCGTCCAGCGTCGCAAGGCCGCTTACCACGGCCTCATTCACGCCCGCCTTTTTGGTCATTTCGGCAATCCGTTGGGGGTACGGTTTTTTATCGACGAAACATAATACGTCGACCGGGGAAATGTCGGCGTCGTATTCCCGAAACGATCCCTTGTCCGTCAGAAGGTCGATCCTTTTACGCGCCCCCAGCGGGAAATGATAATCGCACTTTGGGCAGACCATAAGGTTGCGTTCGAGCTCGGCCGCGAATAGCGGCTCCCGGCAACCTTTGCACTTAACCCAGACGCCGGATGGGATTTTTTGTTTACCGGCGTTATTTTCTTGACGTTCGCGTTTTCTTTCCACTATGGGTTTTGCCCTTGGGGTTCGGCGGTATTAGAATCGGGACCCGTTAAAGAGGGGGAGTTTCCGGGTAATTATAACATAGAAGCTTTCCGAATTATTTTCTCGCCGAATTTTTTATGATTCTCCCGCTCGAGTTCACGCCCCATATAATGGAAAGGTTGCCCGGGCCAAAGTTGTAGAATCAAATGTAAGGGAAACTGAGGATCGCAGCGTCCGCGATAGGGTAGCGCGATGGCGCTGTG
>CAZLXP010000060.1:0-15575 GCA_964563535.1 uncultured bacterium
GTACCAGGTCAAGAGCCTGTGTTGGGACTCGAGCCGCAAAGTTTTATATATGGGAGTGTGGAGCTCCTTCTCCGCCGAGAACCCGTGGCTCATGTCGTACCATCCGGCGTCGCGGCGTTGGGACAAGGTGTGCGGATTCACGTACGCCGGCCACAAGGATTTCCTCAAGGGAAAGGGATGGGAGGTTCTGCACCTTGAGTATAGCGCCGCCAAGGACAAGGTGTACTACGTCTGCCAGACTACCGTGACCGACCTCGCGAAGAAAGAAGCCCATTATAAATGTTTCGGCGAAATAAATATCGCCAACCCGCCGGCGGACGTTGCGCTTTTGGACGCCAACTTATTTACGCTCCACAACAAGGGCGTCGTCATCAAGTCCCAAGCGGTCCGTTATAAAAACAAGGGGCCCGTCCAGGAGAAACCGGGTGCGACTAAATACTGGGCGTACGCCGCAGCACGGGGCATAGGTTGGGGGACGCCCCGCGGCGAGAAAGAACACGGCGTCCTTGGTTTCGCCGACCGGATAGAAGCGTCGCTGTTGGTCGGCACTTCCATCGAGAAGCACAAGAAGAAGTTATTTATCGCCCGGTCGCCGGACAAATGGAAACACCCGGGCATCGGCTATTCCGTAGAAGTTTACGACGTCGCCGGGTCCAAAAGGCAAAGTCTGGGGCGTATAACGCACATCGAGGAACACCAATATTCCTTCGAGTGTAAGGTCGAGGAGCAGGCGGCGCACAATTACCCCGGCAGTTCCGAGATATACCTTTACCCGCCCCATACGGAACCTACGGACAACGTCTTCATCGCCAAGCCGCAGAACGTTAAGCTTCGCTTCCACTTTCCCGCGGGCCTGAAGTCGATCGACTCCGCCCCCGTTTACGTCGAGGCGCGCGACGCGCCGAGAGGCCGCGACGATTTCTACTGGCCCCGCGAGTTGGGCGAGCTCGACGAGACCGGCGAGTTCTACGTCGACCGCGTGGGCTACGTCTCGTTTATCGAGTTCCGCGAGATGGAGATGTACGACTCGCGGTATCCCCAAGAAGAGGGGGACGCGGAGGAATATTATTCCAGCGGGCCGGTGGCCCGTTTCGAGATCGAGCTCGAGGGATACAACCCGTCGTTCCTGGTCGAGGACGGCTTCCTGGTCGCGAGCGCGTTGCCGGACCACGGCCCGTCGGGGCCGCTTTACCAGGCCGGGCGCTGCCGCGTCATCAAAAACGGCGTGACGTGTAAGGTGGACGCCGACGACCTCGCGACCTACGGCGACATCTTCCTGTTTAAAGACGCCTCCGGAATCTGGGCGGCGTGGAACGGCCACGACCGGTGCTACGTCAGCGGCGAATCCTTCTCCCAGTGCCGGATCGCGAAGTGGAACGAGGCCAGGAAAAAATTCGAAGAGCAGTTCTGCGACCGCAAAGGCGAACGTTGGTTCGATAAGCCTGAATGTTACATTACGTCCTTCGGGCGCTATAAAGGCCGCTGTTACGGCGGCCGGCGCTATTTCGACCCCAACTGGGTCCCCACCAACCTCCGGATATTCTGGGCGGCGCCGCCGCAGCAGGAATATAAGCCGACCGGCTACGACAGCCTGTTCGTCGGCCTCGCCATGGTGACCGGCGACCGCACCGACCTGTTCGAGGCCGGCACCTTCATCCAGCTGGGAGACAAGTTCAACCAACCGACGGGTAGGCACTACTACGTAAGCGAAGTCCAGACCGGCTCCCGCGAGCTCCAATGGAATGGCATTTATTTGTCTCCCGATTGGCGGGAGATAACCGACACGGCGACCGGCGATTTCCGGGGCCAGGTTACCTGGATGGGGTTGCTGTCGCTCGACGCCGAAAAGGTCCGCTGGAAGGGTTACGCGGTACAAGCCATGGACGAGCTCGGCGACAAGTATATCAACTTTATGAAGGGCCGCATCGAGCGGCATCAGATCTGGCGGTGGTGAGGCGGGTATGGCGGATTGGGAAGTGCTTTACGCCGCGCAACCCTGGGCGGGGGAGGCGGAGGAAGGCCGCGAGGTCGACTCGGCAGCCAAACAGTGGCGGGGCGAGAGCCACGCCATCGCATACGACGAGGACTACGAGCGCATGCCCCGGGTTACGTTGAAAGAAACGGACGTGGTGGCGGGGTCCCTCAAGGTGACCCTCACCGCTAGCGCCCGGGCCCTCGCCTTGGCGGACTACACCGTGAGCAACGAGGAGTCGAAGTTTTACGAGACGTGGCCCATCCCCGCCAAGTATCACTGCATCGCGCACCGGCGGAAGGGCGACGAGTATAACCAGTGCTACCTCTACTTCAACCCGGCGCTCGAGGGCCGGGAGATAGACGTCGTTTACCAGTACTTCTTGACCGATGCCGAAATTAAATGCCCCATCGTCTTCGGCGGCGGGTTCTACTTCAACGAGGCCGGCGCCCGCCACCGGTTCGTGACGTTCCGCGGCGGGACCTTCTGGAACACCTACTCGCCGCGGGTCGGCGACCGGGAGCTTACATGCGCGACGGCCGGCGACGACCGCCTGTGGGCCATAAGCGCGCCGTCGAACTTGTTGGTGCAATTCGGGCCGGAGTGGTCCGGTTACGTCCACGAGGTCGACGGCGGCGGGAAGAAGATCTGGAACGTCGTCGCCGACCTCGCCCGGGCGTGCGACCAGTATTGCTTCGACCACCTCGGGACGCTATACGTCGTCCGGCGGGACACGCCGACCAAGACCGGCACCTTCCCCCACGTGCTCAAGATAACCGAGCGCGACCTTCCCTTCTACCCGAAGGTGTCCTTCAGCTACGCCAACGGCAAGGTCGAGCAGGGCAGCGGCAAGCCGGTGCTGAGCCTCAGTTGCGGTTACGTTTACGATAAAGGCCACGCCGAGGCATTGTGCGCCGCGGCCTACGCCTTCTACGCCATCAAGCGGCGGACGTTCACCGTCGAGTGCGCGGGCATCATCGAACAAGTCGGCCTGTGCGAAGAGAAGGAATTCGAATACCTGGGCCAAAAGGTCGCGGGCATCGTGACGGGCCGCGACTTCGACCCCAAGGGCACGACGACCTTCACCGTCGTGGAGAAGGTCGTCGCGGCGCGCGCGGGCGCCGGCGGCGGTAGCGCGCAGGAGGGATAAATGGGTTCCTGGGACCTATACCATACGCGGGGCGAGCTCGGGCCGAGGGTGGACTGCCTCGCCAAGGACGGCGAGACGGTGGCGTTGAGCTACACCTGGACCGACGTCGCCGCCGGCTCGCTGTTCGAGCTCGAGCACGTCGCGCCGGTTATGACCGAGTTCTTCGAGCTGGAGGAGACGATACGCGTCGGTATCGACGGCCGCAAGATCGTCGAGACCGGCGGCTACTACTACCGCGCCAAGCTCGAGTTCGGGCTGTTGAGCAAGGCCGTGGGCGGCGAGGTGTGCGCGGTCCTTAACCACTGCGCCCGGGGCGGCCTGTTCAAGGTTAAATTCTATCCCCACTCCGATAACACGGATATCTTCTTCCTGTGCCACGTCAAGGGGAGCGTGGACGACTTCAAGGTGGACGGCCGGCCCTTCGCCGGCGGCCACGCCGCGGCGCTGGAGGTCATCGGCCTCGAGCCCTTCAAGAGCATACCGTGGCCGATGGAGCGCGGCCTCAAGTTTATGGACAAGGCGCAGTGGGGTTCCTATTCCGGCGCCGAGAAGGTCAATTGCGTTACGGCCGACGAAGACTCGTGGGGTTCCTACTCGACGAGCGAGAAAGAGAGTATGCTCGGTTACCTGACCGACACCGAGGTATGTATATTCGAATAATCTCACTAAGGGGGCGTTATGGCTAACAAATGGGTTACGCACGACTTCTCCAACTACCCGCCCGGCGGGCCTTTGTCCTCGACGTACCTGGCCGACGCCGACGAGTTCAACCAGAACTACCAGGACGTCTGCGACGCCGTGGGGGCGCGCTACGTCCGCGGCGCGGCCTGCGCCGACAAGAACTCGACGCCGACGACGTGCGAGATCTGGCTCGCGGCCGACGGCGGCGCGCGCGACGTGTGCGACGCCGGCTGGCACGCCCTCATCTACTACGGCGACGAGAACGTGTGGGAGACGACGGTTCTGGTAAGCGGCTCGGACTGCTACATAGTATTCGGCGACGGCCAGCTTAAGAACCCGACCGGTTCGGGCATCTCGGACTACTCCGCCGCGCCCTTCATCGACGGCCTCCACATCCTCCTGTTCGCGAAGAAGATGCGGCTCCCCGCCGACTGGCTCATAACCACCGAGGGCGCCGGCGGCGGGTTGGGTACCGACCAGATAGCCCACGAGGGCGACACCCTGGCCGCTTTCATCAACGACGCCAAGGCCCGCCTCGACACCATATGCAAGGAGACCGGCCAGGGGGGCGGGTTGAAAGCCTACGTCGTCGACTCCTCCGCCATCGACGGCGCGGAGGCCGTCAAGTTCGACAACCCGGTGAACCTGTTGGCCGGCGGCTCCCTCGACCATTACGGCGACGAGCACAACCTCCTCTTCCGGGTCGAAAAGACGACCCCTCCCGCGCAAGGATACGATATCGAGACCAACGACACCGACGGCTCGGCGCGCGCGCAAAAGGTAATGGCCACCGGCTCCAACCAGGGGATTATCCTCGAGCTCAACCCCAACTTCGCCGACGCCATCCTGGCGGATAAAGACGTAGCCGCGTCCTTCCGCGTCAAGACTTCCGTCACCGACTCGCTGGAGATCGGCTTCCTGGAAGGGGATACGACTTATTCCGGGACGACGCCGAACATAACGGCGGCTACGTGGTCCACCGTAACCGTTACCAAAAAGATAGGGACCGGCGCGTCGCACGTCCGGGCGTATATCCGCGCCAACCAGGAATGTAATTTCTGGGTCGCCCGGGCGCAGATAAACCTGGGGGACAAGGCGTTCGGCTTCTCCATAGGGCCTTACGAGGATGCCGCCCGCATCCTGATGGACACCACCCAGGATAACCTCTTCTTCAACGGCGGCTTCGAGCGGTGGACCCTTTCGGAAGGCAACCCCCCCGACGGTTGGTTCGCGATAGGAGGAGCCGCTTTCGCGAGCGCCGCGCTAACCAGCGTAGGGGCGTGCACGGGCAATAAGTCGTGCAAAGCGACGCTCGCCGCGAACGACGGTATGGGCCAATACTTAGGGCTTGTAACGGATACCGGGTACACCGGCGGATGCGTAAACGAGAACATACTAGTGGGGCTCGTGCGGGGGGCTAAGGTGTGCGCGTCGGTGGATATGATGTACGACGCGACGAGCGCGGGCAAGATAACGCTCGTCCTGGGCGACCGCGTCGACGCGACTACTTACGACGAAGAGGAGTTCGACGTGGAGCCGCTCAACGAGCAGATGCGTCGCTTCACCGTATCTAAGGAAATCACGGCCGAAGCCAAACAGGTCTACTTCAAGGTCCTCAACAAGGAGGCCGCGACAAAAGTCGTTACGGTCGACAACGCGATGCTGCACGTGGGCGAGTTCCCGCTCATGTTCAAGCCTTCCTCGGGGTGGCGCGAAGAAAGGTGGGACTTCGGCATAGCGGGCGCGGCATCCGTGTCCTACATGGCCGCCGCGGGCGTACCCGGAGGTAAGTATCTTGTGCCATCCGCCGCCAGCGGGTATTTGATACTGAAAGGCTCTGTTAAAGCGGTAACCGCGCCTTCGGGCGGTAGTAACACGTTCAACGCGGAGGTGGGCGGTAGTTACGGACTTCAGCTTACGCTTGGCGACAGCGAGGATAACGCCGTTAATCACGACACCGCTTACAACGAAGACGAAGGTTACGAGGCGACGACTACAATAGCGGTAAAGTGTACCGCGGTGGGGGGCGGGGCAAACGAAGCGGCTAATATAGTCCTTAGTTTATGGGGCTATTATTACGGGCCGTAAAAAAGGCGCCCGAAGGCGCCTAAGCGATAACGGTTTATTTACTTGAACGTCGCCTTTACGCGGCCGAGGGACGTGGGAACGACGGCGGTATTATCCTCAAAATATTGCACCCGCTGGTTGCCATAGTCCGCAACATATATCTTAGAACCGTCCGTATTAAAAGCGACGTCGTAAAGGGTAAAAAATTGGCCTTCGCCCGAGCCTTGGCCGCCCCACGAACCTAGTAACGACCCGGTGGCCGTAAAATATTTTACGTAATGGTATGCGAAGTCGGTTATATATACGTCGGCGTTAGGTCTAATATCTATCCCCATTTGGTCGCCTGAAGGGAAGGGCCACTTCCCGAGGAAAGAGCCGCTCGGGGTAAAGTATTGCACCCGGCTGGTGCCGCCGTCGGTTACGAAGACGTTGGCGTTGGGGGTGATAGCTACGTCCCACGGACCGGTGAATTGGCCGTCGCCGCCCCCGTACGAGCCCCACGAGCCGAGTAAAGAGCCGCTCGAGGTGAAATATTGGATGCGGTTGTTGTTTTGGTCGACGACGTAAATCGAGCCGTTGGCGGCTACGCCAATTCCCTTCGGGGCGGTGAAACCGGAACGCCACTGCCCTATATACAAGCCGACGGCGGTGAAATATTGGACCCGGGCGTTACTGCCGTCCACGACGTAGACGTTGCCGTTAGGGGCGATGGCGAGATTCGTAGGGCGGTTGAATTGGCCGTTACCGGTACCGGTAGTGCCCCACTTCCCGAGGAAAGAACCGCTTGAGGTAAAATACTGTACCCGATTGTTAGTGCATTCGGATAAGTAAACGTTGCCGTTTGCGGCTACGTCAATACCCCAAGGGCCGTCGAATTGGCCGTTCCCCGTCCCGGGCGTACCCCACTTGCCGGCGTAAACCCAGGCCGCCGATGCCGCCCCGGCGCTTAGCAGTAAAACCGCTATCACCCTTCTCATCATCGCTCCTCCTCACCGTTTGTTCGAATACCCGGTTTAGTTAACCCATATTTTATATAGCACTTTTCGGCGCCGCTGTCAAGGTAAATAAATGGGCCGTAATAAAATACGGCTCGAGGCGGCGCCGGGTCAAAGGGGATTTAAATGCCGATGTCCGAAAACAACGATTGGAGCGCGATGAAGGCCGCGGCCTGGCGGGGCCGCGTGGGCGAGATGCTGGACGCCATGCGCGCGGACCTGCGCGAGCTGCGGTGCGACGTCGAGCGCGTGGCCGAGACGGTCCACCGCCACGCCGCCGATATTGCCGTCATCGACGACCGCTGCCGCGAGCGGTGCGCGAGGAGCGAGCTTTCCGCGCGCGCCCGGGCCATCATCGGCAGCGCCGTGGTGATGGCCGTGGCCTCGGTCGTGGTGGCGCTCATAAGTTTGCTCGGAGGATAAGATGAACGGATTTAAATCGCGGAAGTTCATGCTGGCGGCGTTAGGGGTAGTGGCGGGCATCGTCGCGGCGTTCATCCTCCCGGCGCTGGGACCGTTCGCGTGGCTGCGGGGGCACACCGTCGGCGTGTTCGCCGCGGCGTGCTCGCTGGCCGCGGCCTACATCGCCGGCAACGTCGTGATGGACCGGGGGCACGGGGGAGGCGGCAACGGTGGTTAGTCTACTGCTCTCTTAGAAGCGGGCGCAGGGGTCAATAAAGGCGAAATGGGGTTTGTCGTCGGTTTGTAAAGGGGGTATAATATCTAATGGTACAGGACCGGGAGATAGCGATTAAGTTATCGGGGGACGGCAGGGAATACGGGACCGTTACCGTTCCGGCGTCGCGATTGGATTCCGCTTGGGTGGAAGAGGAAATAAGAAGGGTATACGAAGCGGGCGGCTTGCCGACGTTTATGGCCGCGGACTTAGCGCGGCGGGTAGTTAAAGACGTCAAGGCGGGAGAGGAGGAAAGGCTGAGAACGGAGGCCGCCGAAACCGGGGTAGGTAAAAAGGGCTTTGCCGGGGAAACGTATACCGCCCTTTCCGCGGATGAGATCGGCTTCCTCGTGTCGTCGAGTATGTGGAACGACCTTAAATTCCAATCGCTCCAAGCGTTTTTCTATTATTGTTGCTGTTATTTCCACAAGTATGAGGGTATCACGGTCGGGGGCCACGTCATAGGGAACGAGGCGGAGTTAACCGAGCTCGTGGCTGATTACGGCGGCCGCTACAATACGTTGTTAGTGTTCGTGCACGGCTACACTATGGGGGGCCATTATCACGCCGAAGGCGGATTACCCCTTGAGCGCGTAGCCGAGACCTGCGACGCGCTTATGCCGGTGGGGCCCGGGAGGAAAGCGGTGATATTAAGTTCGTGTACGGCGGAGGACATTCCCGGGTATTACCCGGGCGTAAACGTCATGGGCGCTAAGGTCTACGCGTTAAGGGGCGATTTCTTTACCGATTTTAGTTACGGTAAAGGGGTATACGAGGGCGAGGAATTGGAATATTTCGAGTTAGTAGAGGTAAAATACAGCGGTAAAATTACCTGGCGTTATCTTCAGGGCATATACGGTGTCAAACCCGACCCGGGTTTACTCGATTACGTTTTATTTTATCCTACGGGGAAAATAAAGAAGTATAAGTTCGAAGGTGGCGACGATGAAGAGGAAGATAAACGTTAATCCCGCCTATACCCCTCCCCGATTTGAAAACGCGCGGTATTCGGTTTTCCTCGTCTGCATTATTATATCGACGGGTTCTTTCTTGTCGTTTTTCAACGAATGTGGTTGCGCCAGCGACGGCGCTGGGGACCGCCGACCGGCGAAGAAGCGTGCGCCGTCGGTAGTTTTAAACCGCTACGCGTGTTCGGGCCTCGGCGGCGTGTTGCTTATCGCGGGGGATGGGCCGCTGATATCGAGCGACGACGGACGTTACGTCGCCTTGTTAGATTTCGATAATGGAGAACTAACGGCGGTATTTTTAAAGGGAATAGGGATAGGTATTTCCCCTTCGGTTTTCTCACCTTCCCGGAGCCGGGTTTATTTCGAAAGCCGCTTCACACCCCCGGCCGTGCGGGGGAAACGCGTAACCCCGACGATTTTCGATAGAGCGTACCTGATAGGGGAATATGACATAAAGACCAAAGCTATTAAGTATCTATTTTTAGGGCCTTTTATCGACGGCGGCTTCGGGTACTCGCCGAGAGGTAATACGATCATATTCGATTGTTTCGGATGGGCTGAACCAGGCCATCCGGAAAACCCGCTTAGACACCACGTGTTTAAGTTGGACGTAGCTTCCGGAGAAGTGGAGGAAATATTAGGTAGCTATAGCATCCTTAACGTCGACGCGGTCGCGGCCGGCGGCCGTATATTCCTTTTATCGGAGCGTAAAGAGGCGTTTTCCGATACCCGGTATTTTATATACGACTACGAAGGTCGGCGGCTAAGAGAGGTGCCGGTTTCGTACGACGACGGTGTGCTCGACGGTAAATATTTATCGAGCGACGGTAAAAGAATAGCATTTAAAAGAGCGAGCCGCGTTAAGAGTATTCGCGCCTTTTCCGTAGAACGCTCCGTGAGAGCGGGGACCGAGGTTTTATTCGTCCAGGGCGAAGAGTACCGCGGTCGGTTCCGGGGCGGTTACTGTTTTTCCCCTGACGGCCATTATCTAGTCGTGTTATTCGCGAAGTACCCATGGCCGTGCGAATATTCGGAAGTTACCCTCGTTTTGTACGACCTCGATACCGGCGAGTCCGATTGGCTGGTTAAGGCGGAGTTCGCTCCTACGCATTTGTATTTGAATTGGCAAAATTAGCCCGGGTTACGTCTTATAAATAATAACGTACAGCCGGAGGCTTACGCCTCTGGTTTTTTTTGCCTGATGCCAATTAAGGCGTGCGGGGGTATAGGGGCGTACAGCCGTACGCCCCTACGGAGGATAACGTGAACGGATTTAAATCGCGGAAGTTCATGCTGGCGGCGTTGGGCGTTGCGGCGGGCATCGTCGCGGCGTTCATCCTCCCGGCGCTGGGGCCGTTCGTGTGGCTGCGGGAGCACACGGTGGGGGTGTTCGCCGCGGCGTGCTCGCTGGCCGCCGCTTACATCGCCGGCAACGTCGTCATGGACCGGGGGCACGGGGGGGAGGGCTAAGCGATGGCTGGCGTCAAGGTAGAGCTGAAGGAAGCGGCCTTAAAACGCGTTTACGAGTACGAGGATGAGAACCTGAAGCTCGTCATTCCGATTCCGGGGTTGGAAGTTTTCGAGGCCGTTGTCAGGGAACTGGACCGTTTAAGGAAAGGCGACGACGCGGAATCGTGCGTAACGGTCCTGGCCCGGGCGTTCTGGCTACTGCACCAGCGGCCGGAAGAAACGGGCGTTTTATGGTGGCGTAAGTCCCGGGCTCCGAAGGTGGACGAAAGGGAGGCGATGGCGGTCCTCGAAAATAAGGTAAAGAGCGTGGAAGTAGCGCGCGGGTTTCTACCTCCGGCGCTGTTCGGGTTTATAAACCACGTAATGGGCGGCGGAAAGGCCGACGGAGAGCCGCGGGACTACCAGGCGCGCATCGAACCGTCGATTTGACGCGTTAGACAGCAGCGGTTATAATGTATAGGGGAGGCGGTTCAAATTATGGCGGGGCAAACGGTGAGGGTAATCGTCAAGACGACGAAAGGGACGGCGAGGAAGGATGTCGAGGAGGCCGTCGAGCAGGCGCTACGGGTGCAGTATAAGGAGATGATGGGCCCGCTCGGGCCGCCGCTCGCGGCCAAGGTCGCCGAAATAATGGGGCAGAAGGCGGAGGAGGTGGTAAGTACCGGCCGCGCTGTCGGCGGATATAACCAATTTACTTGTTTTATTGAGGCGGAGTGGGATATTAAGAACACAGATACGCGAGAAATAATACTTAGGGATACGGCCCGGGTTCTAGAAACTGCGGAAACGGAAGGTCATAAGATCGAATTTATTTATTTCAATATACCTTTTAACCCGGAGAGTGTTGCGGCGCAAATATCGGCCTCCGACACGTACGTGAAGTACGGCGTTTTCAACCGAATGGTAATTTATCACCATGGCGCGCAAATAATATACCACGGCCAAGAGATGCCCGGGCTCAGGGGACAATCGAAGTACGAGCCGTTTAAATATTACGACGTAGTACCCGCGTACGAAATATTAGAAGTTTTAGGCCCGTTCGTTAAACCCGGGGGTTATTTCTGGATTTGGGGTTGCGGCCAGAAATACGCGCTTTGGCAAGCGGAAGCCGACAGGTACGGTTACGATTTGAAAATTAGGGTTTATCCCGAGAACGAAGACCACGACTACGCGAAACACATTGCTCCTTTTATCGATTTGTTTACGAAATGAAAACTGAGGGCCGAGGTAAAACGTATGAAAAAGCTAATTTCCTTTTCGGTTATATTCGGCTCTGCGTTCCTAACTATAATAAACTGCACTTCCCTTAAAAAGCCCGGTGGGAATAACATTACGGCTGAAAACAGCCCGGCCGCGACGGGCGGGGATACGGGGCTTTACGCATACGCGGGCGAATGGAAAACCGAAAGTTTTTATTATTCGGACCACGCGTTACCATTACCTATTGCGGTGGGTCCTAACGGCGACGTTTTCGCGGGTTCTAACGGCCTCGTCCAACGCTTTTCCCCAAATGGGGCTTTACGGGGGGAATGGGAAATACCGTGCAATGTACGACCGGCGCCTCCAAACGGAGTAGCGGTTGGACCGAATGGCTTAGTATACGTTTCGGGAGGCCGTTACAGTAGCGTGCTTTACTACGAACCCGACGGGACTTTGGTCGGCGAGTGGGAAGCGACCGCTACCGGTCCTATTGCTATCGGTCCAAACGGCGACCTATACGTATGTAGTTTTAATACTATCGAACGGTATTCCTGTCGCGGCGGATTTTTAGGTCGCTGGGGTACGGAAGGTTCGGGCCCCGGCGAGTTTAAATATATTATAGGAATCGCGGTAGGCTCTGACGGCAACGTTTACGTGGCCGATATTGCGAACGGCGGCGTACAATATTTCACAATGACCGGTTCCTTTATCGGCGAATGGGGCACGAAGGGGATCGCGGACGCGAAACTTGATTATCCCGGGGGCATAACGGTTAGTAACGACGGAAAGGTATTCGTAACCGTCGGGGGAGGCGTAAAGTTTTTTACGCTTTCCGGGTCGTTCTTAGATTCCTTTGATTTAGGACCGGAAGGCGGTATGTGTTTAGGCCGCGGTATAGCTGTAGCCTCGAAAGGGGATTTATATATATCGGAGAGGTATAAGAAAAGGATATTGGATTACGCGCCTACCAAGGATATGCACGATTAGGGAATTAATTACCGGTCTTTGCGAGGGCGTACTATGATAAACGCCGGTCGTAATTTTAAACTGTTAATAGAGGTATTGGTTATAACGGCGGTGGCGGCCGGTTGCGCGGAAAGAAAGCAGAACGCACGGCCTAGTGAAAAATCTGCACGGCAACGCGGCGCGCTTTACACGGTTAACGAGTACATGCCCTATGTTTATATTGGGGGGTGCGAACTACCGAGGCGGTGGTACTTCCGGAATCCGCGTTCCGCGCCCCCCCTGGCTGTTGTTACTTCTGCGTTAATATACGTTATGGATACAAATCCCTGCGGTAGCGTTCGGTATTTTTCCCGTGCCGGGATTTTATTAGGGGAAATCGAAACCCTTTCCGGTGACGACGTCGCGGCGGGGCCCAACGGAGATATTTACGTTTTTGACGCGTTCGGCGAAATAAGTGAAATACGGTATTTTAGTTTCGACGGTTTTTTTCAAGGGGATTGGTTTTTACGGCCCAGAAGGAAAGGCAACGTCCGGGGGTTCGAGTTCGGTGCAGTAGCGGTAGGGCCCTCGGGTAACGTGTACGTCGCCGAGGGTAGGCAAGACCGTCTAAGTTATTATTCGGCTTCCGGTTCCTTTTTAGGGGGGTGCGGTCGTAGCGGCTCGGGTCGCGGGGAATTTAAAGGCCCGAACGATATAGCCATCGCCCCTTCGGGCACGGTATACGTGTCCGATAGCGGTAACGGCCGGATACAATATTTTACGCCGAACGGCTCCTACCTGGGCGAATGGGGAAGTAAAGACGCGCCGGACGGCCGCTTCGCCGGCCTTTTGAGTATCGCGGTTACGCCAGCGGGTGACGTTTTAGTAGCGGATATATATAAAAAGGAAATCGAGGTATTTTCCGCGACTGGTTCTTTCAAAGGCGGCTTCCGAATACCGGGGTTACGAACCCGTGAATTTTATTATCGCGATTTGGCCGTTGGGCCTGATGGTACGGTTTACGTATCATTCGGTGACCCGGGGTATATTTGGGTATTCTCGCCACGTAAAGGGGGTTAAATAATGGACCAAGAGCAACACGAAATAATCTGCGAAGTTAAGACAGAGGATACGGGGAACCTCGGCAACTTCGCCGAGCAACTGAAGCAGCTCAAGGAAGAACCACTGAAGGGCCAAGGGGCGAAAAAAGGGGAAGAAGAAGAGAAAAAAGATAAGAAAGCCGAGAAGGAGGCGATAGGCCGGGTCTCGAACATGATCGCCGGCGGCCTGGTCCAGGGCCTGAAATCCGGCGACGTGAAAGGTGCGTTGGAAGGCGTAGGGCTCCAGATGGCGGAGGGGATGGCCTCGTCGCTCGTTTCTAAAGGTATCAAATCGATACTAAGCGCGATTCCGGGCTTTGGCGCGCTCTTCAGCTTCCTCCCCTTCCAAAGCGAAGGCCTCGTCCGTCGCCCCACGATGGCGCTGGTGGGCGAGCGGGAGCCGGAGTTTGTCGTGACGCAGGAGCGGATGATGGGGTTATTGCGGGGAGGCCGGCCGGGCTACGGCTTCGGCCCGGGCGACTTCGGCTTAGCGCCGAACGTGAACGTCGCCGCGCCCAACGTGAACGTCGAGGTGAGCGTGGCGCCCGGCGTCGACGCGGACATCCAGACGGCGTATCGGGCTCGAGCCGGCGAGGCGCGCCTTGCGCAACTGGAGGGGTAGCCGTCCGGGCCACCCTTCTTACCGATAACCGGGGGCTGAAGCCCCCGGTTATTTTGTGGGCGGTGCGGGCGACGACGTGTGGGTGTGTAGGGGCGTACAGCTGTGCGCCCCTACTACGTAGATGCCGCCGCTTTGGCCGGCGCCGCAGTCCTCGGCGCGAAACGCGACGGCGTTCCCGGCCGGCGACCACGTCGCATCGTGGCAAACCCACATGTCGGTCAGGGCCGTCACCTTTCCATTAGCTTTTTCCCAGGCCGCTACCTCGCGGCCGCCGGAGATACGGGTAAAAACCAGCCGCGAGCCGTCGGGCGACCACTGGGGATATGAATAGTGTTCGCCCGGCCGCGACAAGATGGGTATCGTCTCGGCCGCCATATTCACTTGCCGCAATTCGTTGGGGCCCCACCACGGTTCCCCTTTGACGAATACGATGTATTGGCCGTCGGGGGCCCAATCTGGTTGGGCGGCGTCGCCGTCGTTGACCAACGTGCGAACCCGGCGCGTCGCGACGTTAATGATTTTGAGGTCGCCGACCTGGCTCCAATATTCCCCCCGGGGCGCGATGAACGCGAGTTCGGCGCCGTCGGGCGACCAGGCGGGGTAGATGCCGCCGCCCGTAGTTAACCGTTCCGGGTTTTTTTGCCCGACCTCCAAAACGAAGATATCCGGGGGTTTTAAACTTTCGGCGACGTCCGCGAAGGCCACGCGTTTGCAATCGGGGGACCACGCCGGGTCCTCGACCTGGACGCTCTCCGTATGCCAAATTTCTTTTAAAGCTGAGCCGTCGCCCCTGAACGTGTAGAGGGCGTCGCCCATCTGTTGTTGCCAACTCCCGTGGGCGACCACGAGGTCGTTGTTCCCCCAATCGGGGTCGTAGCAAAATCCGTTAACGTGGGGCCCCGGGGGATGGGTATGGTCGGGCGGTTCCGGCGTCGTCCCGCCGTCGCCGCACGCCAGCGCCAGGAGCGTTGCGCCGCCGATAAAAACCAAGATAAATTTTTTCATCTCTTTCCTCCTCCGAGGGCTCCTTATTATATTACTATAGAACCACGGCCGCGGCAACGACGCGCGCCGGCGAGGATGCGCGGTTTGGCCTGCGGCCGCGGGCCCGGCTAAATTGGCGCAACTTGACGGGTAACCTTCCAGGCTACTATTTCCTTCCTCTAGCTGTGGGTTAAAACCTCCGGTTTTTCATTCGCGCGAATTGTAAGGGCGTATGGCCATACGCCCCTACCGTTCTACGTTTGAACCCTTTTAACCGCGAATGGACGCCGCTGCGCCGTTGACGCTGCGGGGCGCTATGTTTAACTACTTAGGAGCCGCGCGCGCCTCGAGCCGTAGGCAAGGCGATAGGGTTAATTATCGTCGACGGGAGAGCGATATGAGCGAGTATTCCAGTCAAGAATTAAAAGACGTTTGGGCTGAGGTGTTGAAGGTTTTCAACGAACGCCACGCCGGGTGCACGGCGCGGGAGGTCGCCGCCGCGACGGGCCTCGCCGAGGAAGTGGCGCGGGCGTGTTTGGAATACCTCCGGCAGGATGGTAAGGTAGTGCGCCAGGGCGAAGCCTACGCGCCAGACCCGAAGTACGTCCGCGACGTAGCCTTAAAATACGCGATGGAGAAAGTGGACGAGTATCTCAGGAAAGCTAAACGGGCTACCGTGGACCAGGTCGTTAGCGGAATAAAGGACGAGAGGGGCGAGAACATAAAGCGGGAGTGGGTGGAAGAA
>CAZLXP010000061.1:0-15403 GCA_964563535.1 uncultured bacterium
GGCGGCCCGACGGCGACGCGGAAATCGCTCGTCAGCACCGGTTTCGCGAGACGAACCGCGAGCGGCCCGAAGTTCTCGTCGAAGACCCGGAAGGTCGCGGTCGGGGCGCGGTTGAGGTCCACCAGCGCGACGCCGAATTCTTCCGCCAGCGCGCGATAGCCGTAGGCATCGAAGCCTTCGTCGGCCTCGCCCAGCGCCGGCCCCTCCCCGATTACGACGCCGCCCCGGGCGTGCGGCAGGACGAATTCCAACACCGCCCGGGCGGCGTCGACGTGCGTCGCCGCCAGCGGGTGCCGGCACGAGACGAAGTTGGGTTTGATTAAGATCCGTTCCGCGCGCGCCAGCTTAGCCGGCAACGCCGGCCCGAGGCCCTCCAACGCCCCCCGCACCGCGCGGTACCGGTCCGGTTCGGCGACGACGGCGACTACGGCTCGCGCGGGGGAAGTCCTGGCGGTCATGGCCTCGTAGAAATATATCAAGGCCGCCGCGCGGTGTCAAGGAATTCGCGCCGCCGGCGGCCGCGAAAAAAAACGCGCCGCTTTAGCGGCGCCGCCATCTGCCAAGGATCGGCCTTGATTACAGGCCCGGGACGTCTTCAGCCTTGATGTCGCGATAAGGTAACTCGTCTAGTAGATAAAAGGTCACCTTCGCGATTACTTCCTCCGCGACGAATATCGGCGCGCCGGCGGTGAGGGCGACGGGTATGGCGTCGGAAGGGCGCGCGTCGACCCGGGCGATTTCCCCCTCGCCCGAGCGGACTTCCAAGGCCGCGGTAAAAATTCCTTCCTCCGTCAAACGGTCAATAACGAGGCGTTCGATGCGGAGGGCGCCCGCTTGCGCCAAAGCCAAGACGAATTCCTGGGTCGGCGGCCGGCCGCCGCAATCGCGCCATTTTCCCGGGTCCGTCGCCATTAACACCGGGTATACGTTGGACGCGGAAATGGCTATCCCGAAACATTCCCCGTTCTCGTGGTCACGTAACACGATGATGGGCCAACCCGATTTATCGTCGAATTTAACTCCCCAAACGGTATATTTCTTTTCCCCGGTCACGTTTACCTCGCCTCCCGAACTGTAAAAAGGGTCAGAAATACAGACGCGATTTTTATTTAAAACCCTCTATACGGGCCGGATTTGAATCATTTCCAATTTTTTGCATTTTATCATAATACGTTTTTAGTGTCAAGATATATTTTCGCTTAAATCCCCGAGGCCACGTAATAGTAATATTTAATCGCCCCCGCGAAATTCTTTATCGCACAAATTTAACATCGGTTTTGGCGGGCGGCGGCCTTCTCCGTAACTGCGCGTCACATCACTTAAGCGATTCTCGAAGGCGTTCACCCTCTTAATCCCGCGTTTCTTCTATCGTACCCTCCCCCCATTATCGCTATCCCCATTTAAAGTGTTTATCACATTATTCACTTTAAGATATCTCCCTCGTCGACGCTACAAAAACGCCCGAGGCTAAAAAGCCCCGGGCGTCGGAAAACGGGAGGTGGGCGAAAGTCTATTGCGCGTCGAGGAAGGCTTCGTAACTTTTGTCCGAGATCATCGCGCGTATGGTGTCGGCTAAGGCGGTCCACTCGTCGTCGATTTCGGCGCTGAGAGTGTTCAGCCGGTTTACCTTGGTATCGCGCAAGGACTGATACGCGGCCATCGTATGCGGCTCGCCGCATATCGGGCACGTTACGCTGTTACTCCCGTCGTCGATCTCGTGGGTGGCGTCGAGCCAGGCGTAAATGTCGCTCGCCTCCGATTGCCGCGGGTCGAACTCGTTTGCCTGGTAATCGTCGTTCAGCGCTTCGACCTCTTCCAGCGTGGCCTGGCTGGTGCCGTAACCGCCCTGGTCCACGAAAAGGCCGAAGGCATGATAACCGGCAATCTCTCCTATTTTCTCTACCGGTTCCACATTTGCCGGGGGCTTGTGGTCCTCCGTACATACATTTCGCGCCGTCCGGCCAAAGCCAACGCCGGCCGTCAATAATAGTAAACATAAGACCACGGATGATTTCTGCATGGCGCCTCCTTTGTTTTGTCCTTTAAATTAATCTAACGACCGCCGGGGGCCTTTAGTCCCGTAACCGCCGCCGGCATTTATTATTCGCCGCCCGGCAACGCGTCGTACCACGCGAGATAGGCGTCCCGGCTCGGTTGGGGAATTAAAACCCACGCCTCGAGCGCGAGGTCCGCCCAGATAGCGTCGATCTGGGCCGACAGCTCGTTCCGCCGGGCCAATTTTTCTTGCACCAAGGCCCGGAATTCCTGAACATTGTGGGGGAAGCCGCATACAGGGCAATTGCGCGGCACTTCCCCCGCGGCGTAGACGTCGTGCGTCGCGTCGAGCCAGTCGTGAATACCCGCGGCCTCGGCGTAGCGCGGCGCGTATTCGTTAACCTCGTAATCGGCGCTCAGCTGCCGGATTTGGGCCATCACGTCCCCGGGACAACCGAAGCCGCCTAAGGAAAGAAACATGCCCAACACCTGAAACCCCGCGACCTCGCCGATTTTATCACTAAGGGGCGGCTCGTACGGGGGCGGTATGTGGTCCTCCCGGCAAATATTAAAGCCGGCGCCGAAGGTCGCGCCGGAGCAAACCGTAAAAACGGCCGTTAATACTACCGTAAACGCCTTCATCCTCCAACCTCCTATGGTTATAAGCGTTGCGTTTAAACGCGGCGATTTTGGCCCTTTTCGAAATCGGTCGTGCGCGACGTCACCGCAAAAAACATACGGACAAAACGGCGGCCCCGAAACCGTACGTCATATTTACGTTGACGTTAATAATATAGCAGCCGCAGCCCGCGGTGTCAAATAAGGCCCCCAAGTTTTCGGCGATATTGCCTTGACAACGCCGGCCTATAGTGCTAATTTACGGGCCGCCAGCGAGGCGCAAGACAATGAAAATTTGGCATTCCGTGAAGGAGATATCGGCGGACCCGGCGCCGGCGCCGTACGTCACCGTCGGCACCTTCGACGGCGTCCACCTCGGCCACCAGGCGCTGTTGCGCGAGCTGAAAGAGATGGCCCGCGCCGGCCGCGGCGCCGCGGTGGTCGTAACCTTCGGCGAGCCGCCCGAGAGTAGAAGGGATTCGTACCCTTCGCAGCTTCTGAATTATCCCGACGAACGCCTCGAACTTCTGGCGGCGGCGGGCGCGGACGCGGCGCTGGCGCTGCCCTTCGACGACGACCTTCGCCGCATGGCCGCGGACGAGTTCGTCGAGCAGGTGTTGGTGGGCGCGCTGCACGCCCGGGGGGTGTGCGTGGGGTACGACCATCACTTCGGCCACGACGGCCGCGGCGACATAAGCCTTTTGAGCCTGTTGGGCAAAAAGTATAGTTTCGAGACCCACGCCGCGCCGCCCTTCGCCGTGGACGGCATGATCGTCTCGAGCACGCTCATCCGGCGCAAATTGCGCATCGGCGACGTGGCCGCCGCCAATAAATATCTGGGGTATCGCCACCAGGTCCGCGGCGAAGTGGAGAAAGGCCACGGCGTCGGCGCGAGCGAGTTGGGCTACCCGACGGCCAACGTCAAGCTCGACGCCAAGATGCTGCCGGCGGCGGGCGTATACGCGGCGCTGGGCGATATCATGGACGACGAGGGGCGCGTGGCGGAGGGGCCCTTCGGCGCGTTCTGCAATATAGGCTTCCGCCCCACCTTCGAGGGGGAGGTTTCGGGCGAACCTCAACTCGAGGTCCACATCTTCGACTTCGCCCGCGACATCCTGGGGCGCCGCGTCCGCGTCCAATTCGTCGCCCGGCTGCGCGACGAGCGGAAGTTCGAGGACGCCGCGGCCTTGCGGGAACAGCTCGTCGAGGACGAGAAAAAGGCCCGGCGGATATTATTCAGCCATTGACGATTGACATGACCATCGCCAAGGAAAATAAGCAGGCGGTAATCGAGCGGCATCGCAAACACGAGCGCGACACCGGCTCGGCGGAGGTGCAGATCGCGCTCTACACCGAGCGCATCAACCATCTCACCGAGCACTTGCGCCAGCACCCCAAAGACAAGCACAGTCGGCGGGGGCTTTTACTCCTGGTAGGCCGGCGGCGCCGCGTCCTCGATTACCTCAAGAACAAAGATATCGAGCGCTACCGGGACGTCATTCGCGCGCTCGGCATCCGGCGCTAAGACGGCCGCCAGGCCTGCGGCGGCTCGAGGGCGCGAGGCCCTCACCCACGTTCGCGGAAGGCCCGCAGGTACCGCGAACGCGAGAGTGAACCGTACGCGAAAAAAACCCGGCCGCGAGGCCGGGTTTGCTTGTCTTTCCCGGAAGAAATTAATAATTTAAAACCCTCATATTCGTCAAAAACGATGGTAACAGAAGAGCGTTAACGATTCGGGACCTTTATTCATTATTATATATTTTATTGGAGTAGTAACGGATCGTTTTTCCAACGCCCTCAAGTGTTCTATTATCTTTGGAGTAATCGATGGAGCGATTATAAATATTTTTACGCCCTTTAATTTGAGCGACTTCCCGAAAACCTTTTTGTATTCCCTTTCTAAATTAAAGCTTATTGTACGAAGCCCGACCTTGCCATGTTTTTTGAAAGGTATTTTTTTTCTACCCCACCATTCGTTAACAGGACCCATAAAATATCCCCATTTCGCGTTCCTAACCTTCGACAATATATAATTTTTAACGCGCCTAGTAATGTCGCCTTCTTTTTTGACCTTTAGATATTTTTGGGTTATTTCCCGTACTTGATCTACAACCATACTAGAAACCTGGTTAACTTTTACCTCAACCGTAATGAAATAACCTTCGCTATCAACACCGGCGAAATCGTCCCTTTTATTACCATGAGGGCCGAATTCTCTCCCGAACCATAGTATTTTCGTTCGCTTATAGTTAAGGAGTTTCTCCAAGATATTTGGGTTGTCTTGCAAATAATCCTTAAATTTTCCTTCTTTAACCTTACCGTTTGCATTATAAATCCTTGGGGGGACAGCGATTGGCCCGCCACGCGAAGTCCGTTTCTTCGCATTATTTTTTGCCATTCCGACCAACTCCCTTCTTTTTATTACCTACTTCATCACATACGGCGCGACCAGCGAAATAACCAGTAAGGCGCCTTGGCACAATCCTATTACGAACAGGAGCAGCGTGATAAGGACGAGGCGGTTCGCGAGGTCCGAGGAGCTCTTGCGGAACTCCTCCACCGCCTGGACCAGCCGCGCCGCGGCCAGCGTGCTCAGCGTCCAGCTCGACGCCTGGCTCGAAGGGAGGTCCCCCTCTTTCCGGTACGCGTGTAAACCTTTCTCGGCTTCCGACACGACCCAGTCCCACAGGTTCTCGTCCATAAATCGGCGCCTCCTGGTCAACGTTTAAGCGGGCCTTCGGATATTCCCTTAAATTATAGACTAAAAAACGGCGAGGTCAAGGCGATTGGCCGATTTTATGCGTTAATTATTGCCCCCCCAGGGCCGGCGTGGTAATATTCGCCCCCTCAAAGAGGATAAAATATGGCCGCCGACGTCAACGACGTTAACGCCGAGCTCGAGCGCCTGCGCGACGAAATCCGCCGCCACGATTACCTCTATTACGTCAAGGGCGAACCCGCGATATCCGACTTCGAGTACGACCGGCTCTATCGCCGCCTCGTCGCGTTGGAGGAAAAACACCCCGAGCTCGTGACGCCGGACTCGCCCACCCAGCGGGTCGGCGGCGCCCCGGCGGAGGGATTCGCCGAGGTGCGCCACGAGCCGCCCATGCTATCGCTCGACAACGTTTACAGCGAGGACGAGGTGCGGGAGTGGGACGGGCGCGTCCGCAAGGGCCTCGGGGCCGACGACGTAGCGCATATGTGCGAGGCCAAGATCGACGGCGTCGCGATAGCGCTCGAGTACGGGGACGGCGTCCTGACGCGCGGCTCCACCCGCGGCGACGGCTTCGCCGGCGACGACATCACCGCCAACCTCAAGACCATCCGGGACGTCCCCCTCCGGCTTAACGAGCCGCCGCCCGGGCGCCTCGAGGTCCGCGGCGAGGCGTACATGACGCGCGACGGCCTGGCCGAGCTCAACCGGCGCCGCGAGGCCGCGGGCCAGCCGCTCTTCGCCAACCCCCGCAACGCCACCGCCGGCACCCTCAAGCTCCTCGACCCGCGCGAGGTGGCCCGGCGGCCCCTCCGCGCCTGGCTCTATTACGTCATCACGGAGGAAGCGGACATCCCGACGCAGGCCGAGGCGCTCGAGCACCTTGAGCGCTGGGGCTTCCGCGTAAACCCCACCCGGCGCCGCTGCGCCGACCTCGACGAAGTTTTTAAGTTTCACCGCGAGGTGGAGGCCGCGCGCGGCGAGCTCCCCTATAACATCGACGGCCTGGTCATCAAAGTCGACGAGCTCGCGGCTCACGAGAAGCTCGGCACCACGGCCAAGGCGCCGCGCTGGGCCGTGGCCTATAAGTTCCGCGCCGAGCGCGCCACGACCCGAGTGAACAGCATCGAGTGGTCGGTGGGCCGCGCCGGAACCATAACGCCGGTGGCCAACCTCGAGCCGGTGCAGCTTGGCGGCACCACCGTCAAGCGCGCCGGCCTCTTCAACCCCGAGCGCGTGGCCGAGCTCGACGTGCGCGCCGGCGACACCGTGAACGTGGAGAAAGCCGGCGACATCATCCCGTATATCGTCGAGGTCGAGTATCACCTCCGGCCCAAAGGCTCGAGGCCGACGCCGGTCCCGGAGAAATGCCCGGCCTGCGGCACCCCGCTCGTAAAGGAGGAGGGCGTCGTGGGCCTCTTCTGCCCCAACTGGGATTGCCCGGTCCAGGCGCGGGGCCGCCTCGAGCTCTGGGGCTCGCGCGGCGCCATGGACATCGAGGGCCTCGGCGAAAAGGTGGCCGCGGTCCTCATCGGCAAGTTGGGGGTCCGCGACCCGGGCGACCTGTATTCCATTAAACCCGGGTCGATCGCGTCGCTCGAGGGTTTCGGCGAGCTCTCGGAGAAGAACCTGCTGGCCTCCATCGAGCGGGCCAAGGGGCGGGGGCTGGCGCGCGTCCTCTTCGGCCTGGGCGTCCCCAACGTCGGCTTCGAGACCGCGGCCGTCATAGCGCGGCACTTCGGCTCCATCGCGAAGGTGATGGCCGCGAAGGAAAAGGACCTCGAAACCGTAAGGGGCGTGGGGGGGGTCGTCGCGCATAGCGTCGTCGCGTTCTTCGCCCGGGCCGAGGTGCGGGAGATAATAAACAAGTTGAAGCGCGCCGGCGTCAAACTGGAGGAGGGGCGAGCGGAGGGACCGACGGGGCCGTGGGCGGGCCTCACTTTCGTCGTCACCGGGACGCTGCCGTCGCTGAGCCGCGAGGAGGCGCACGAGGCCATCGCGGCGCGCGGCGGCAAGGCGACCGAGAGCGTCTCGTCCAAGACGTCGTACCTCGTCGCCGGCGAGAACCCGGGCTCCAAGCTCGCGAAAGCCGAGAAGCTGGGCGTCAAGGTAATCGACGCCGCGGCGTTCAAAAAGATGCTAAAAAAAACCGAACCGCCAACCTAACGTCGCGCCCGGGATAAGGGGGAAAACGGTGGCGAGATTAAAATTCACCGACGGCCGAGAGATATACGTTGACGAAGACAAGATGATCGCCGAGATCGAGGAGGGAGAAGCCGAATACGGCCGCGACATCGTCCAATACGACCCGTGCGTGAACCCGAGCGACGAGATAACGACGGCCGACGTCGACGCCGCCCTGCGCGTCGCCGGAATTGGCGCCTTGAAAGCGGCCGATATAAAACGGGGCGTAAAAAGCAAGCGGGCCGTCGCCAACGCGCTCTCCAAAATAGAATACCGCGCGGACCTGTTCGCGATGGCCGAGGCGGAGACGCTCGCGCTCGTCGGCGGGCCGCTGCGCGAGCTGATAACGTCGTTAGCCGCGATAAAGGGCGTCGACGTCGCGGTGGCGTCCAAGATATTGCACCTCAAGAGGCCGGCGCTGGTGCCGATACTCGACCGCTACGTCTTCACGTTCTACAGCTACATCTACCACGCCGGGAGGAAGGCGCGCAACGTCGAGACCGCGGTCCGCCTCCTCAAAGACTTCCGCGGCGACGGCTTAATAAATCTCAACGTCTTGACGGCGCTGGCGCGGCGGATAAACGACGCCGCCAACAAGAAGCTGCCGCCCGGGCAACAGGTGGCGCTGACGCCGGCGCGCGTCCTCGACCGCGTAATCTGGCGCCACATCAAAAAAAGGACGGGATAAAGTAACCTTCAACGAAACGCCTACGCCAAATCTAAAATTATTACAACACGAAATAGAAAGGTGTTTTTTCTCTTCGTCGACGGCCTGGGGATAGGGCCGGCCGACGCCGCGGTCAACCCGCTACTAGTCGCGCGCTTGCCCAACGTCGAGGGCTTAGTCGGGCCGATAGACATGGACGCCTGGCGCGAGGGCGTCCACGGCGCCCGGGCGTCGCTCGTGCCCCTCGACGCCACGTTGGGCGTGCCTGGCCTGCCGCAGTCCGCCACCGGCCAGACGGCCCTCTTCACCGGCGTCAACGCCGCCAGGCTCATAGGCCGCCACAAGGAGGGGCGCCCCAACCGCCTCCTCAAGAGCGTGTTGTATAAGCACGGCCTTATCCCGGTCCTGTGCCGCGCGGGCCTCCAGGCCACCTTCGCCAACGCTTACAGCACCGCCTCCATCCCGCGCTACGTGGCCGGCGAAGCGCCGATGTCGTGCACGTCGGCCATGGCCTATTACGGCGAGGGCTGCTTCCGCTCAACCGAGATGTTCAACCGCGGCGAGGCGGTATACTTCGACTTAACGGGGCGATACGCCCGGCGCCGCGGCGACGACGTGCGGCTGATGACGCCGGCCCGGGCCGGCGAAGCCCTCGCCGGCATCGCCCTCGGCCACGATTTCACCCTCTACGAGTACTTCCTCACCGACTTCGCCGGGCACCGCCAAAATATGGGACGGGCCGTCCACTACCTGGAGGATGTTGACGCCGCGCTGGGCGCCGTGTTAAATTATTACGACCTTGAGCGCCATCTGTTGATACTAACGAGCGACCACGGCAACGTCGAGGACCTGTCGACGCGCTCGCACACTAGGAACCCGGTGCCGCTTTTGGTCGCGGGCTTCGGGCACGAGGGGTTCGCCGCGCGCTGTTCAGATATAATGGACGTCGCGGCCGCCGTGTTCAAATACTTCGGGATAGACCCGGTGAAATATTCCGGCCGACCCATAAGGACCGAGCTGATAAAACTCCCCGAATAAATGGCCGAGCTCCTGCGAGTCGAGAATTTGAGTAAGAACTTCGGCGGCCTCGCCGCCCTCAAGGACGTGGGCCTCGCTATCGGCGAGGGCGAAATAGTCGGCCTCATCGGCCCCAACGGCGCCGGCAAGACGACCCTCTTCAACGTCATCACCGGCATCTACCCGCCCACCGCCGGCCGCGTCAATTACGAGGGAAAGGTCATCGCCCGGGCCAAGAAGCGCGCGGGGTGGCTGCCGTTCTTCTCGGTAGCCGCGCTGGCGTGCACCATCGCCGTCTTCGTATTCGGCGAACGGTATTGGTTCACGTTGGGAGGAGCGGGCGCCGCGGCGCTCGCGGCGGCGCTGGCCTTCACCGTCCTCGGCGTCGCTTTCGCGCCCAGGGGGGGCGTCCGCTCGGACCAGATCGCCGGCCGCGGCCTCTACCGCACTTTCCAGAGCATAAACCTCTTCAACGACATGTCGAGCGTCGAGAACGTCGAGGTGGGCGGCCACCGCATGTCGCGCGTGGGTCTGGCGGACACGGTATTCCTGACGCCGCGCTACCGCCGCGACGAGAGCCGCGTGCGCGAGGCGGCGCTCGCGGCCATCAAGTTCGCCGCGCTGGAGGGGAAGGAGGAGTGGAGGGCCGGCGCGCTGCCCTACGGCCTGCAGCGCCGCCTCGAGATCGCCCGGGCGCTGGTCTCGAAGCCCAAGTTGCTCCTGCTCGACGAACCTGCCGCCGGCCTCAACCCCACCGAGAAGAACGAGCTTATGGCGTTAATCCGCCAGATACGCGACACCGGCGTCACGGTCTTCCTCATCGAGCACGACGTGAGGCTCGTTATGAACGTCTGCGACCGCGTCGTCGTATTGGACCACGGCGAGGCCATCGCCGCCGGCCGCCCGGACGAGGTCCAGAAGAACCCCCGCGTCATCGAGGCGTACCTGGGGACGAAGGCGAGCAAAGGGGCGCCTTAGCATGAGGCCCGTCTTAGCAATCGGGTTTGGGGCGCTCATCTCGGTAGCAGGTTGCGGCGCCAAGGTTGAAGAGGCATCGCCGGCGGAACGCCCGGGGCCGGCCCCGGCCGAAACCGGCAATCCCGCCGGCGACTTCAAAGAGCTCCCGGCGGCGTCGCGCGAGGGGGGCTTGCCGCTTAACGAGGCACTCGCGACGCGGCGCTCGACGCGCACCTACGGCTCGCGCAAGCTGACCGACGCCGAGGTAGGCCAACTCCTCTGGGCGGGCCAGGGCATAACCTCCGCTCGCGGCTTACGCACGGCGCCGTCGGCGGGCGCCCTCTACCCGATGTCCCTCTACTACGCCGACGACGTCGCGTTGTGGCGCTACGAGCCGCGGCGCCACGGCCTCGCGAAGGTCGTCGACGGCGACGTACGGCGCGACCTCGCCGCGGCGGGGTTGGACCAGGCGCCGCTCAAGCGCGCGCCCGGGATAATAATAGTCGTCGCGAAGCCGTCCCTAAGCGCCGTCAAATACGGCGACCGGGCGGAACGCTACTGCATGCTCGAGGCCGGCCACATAGGCCAGAATATTTTACTGACGGCGGAGGCGTTGGGCCTCGGCGCTTGCCCCGTCGGCGCTTTCCGCGACGGCCAAGTCCTGGAGGTCCTGGGCCTCGGCGACGATTATCTGCCTCTTTACCTCATCCCGGTAGGCGAAAAATTCCAACCGTAAAGGGAGGGCGACGCGTTGCAACGAAATACGGCGGCCTTGTTTAAGAGTTCGGTCTTCTCAAAGATGAACGCGTATCTCCTGCTCGGCGGGGCGGCCCTAATTTTATTCCTGGCGTTAGCTTTGCCGGAGCCGGCAGGCGGGGGCAATTCGCAGCGCGTCGTCGCGTTCGTCATGGCCCCGGTTCTGGTGGCGGCGGCGTTAACTTTCGGCCGCCTCGTCGTTACGTTCGACGGCCGGGGAATAGTACTGCGATACGGCATATTCAGCAAAAAAATCGGCGTCGAGAAAATCGTCTCGTTGGAACCCGCGGAAATAAAATGGTGGCGCTTCGGCGGGACGGGGATTCGCATGGGCCGCGGCGTGCGCGGATGGGTCGCGGGTTCGGGGCCCGGCGTCAAAATCGAAACCGCCGGCGGCCCGACGTACGTCGCCAACTGCGAACAACCGGAGCGGCTCGTCGCGCTGGTAGAGGACTTCCTACGGGCGCGGCGTGCTTAAAATGTTATGAAGAACGGACCGTTCTTTAAACTCGACAACGTCAGCGTCTCCTACGGCCCCATCGAGGCGCTGCGCCACGTCTCGCTCGAAGTGGACGAGGGCGAGGTGGTGTGCCTTATCGGCGCCAACGGCGCCGGCAAGTCGACGACGCTCATGACCATCTCGGGCATCCTCAAACCCAAAGCCGGCCGCAAATTCTTCGACGGAGAGGACATCACGTCGCTTCCGGCCGATAAAATTGTCGGGCGGGGCATCGTCCAGGTGCCGGAGGGGCGCCGCATCTTCTCGCGGATGTCGGTGGCCGAGAATTTAGAGATGGGAACGTTCGCCCGGGCGGCGGGCGAAGGCCGGCGGCGCCTCGCGCACGTCTTCGAACTCTTCCCGGTGCTGGCGGAACGGCGCAGCCAACGCGCCGGGACGCTGTCGGGCGGCGAGCAGCAGATGCTCGCGACCGGGCGGGGCCTTATGGCCTATCCCCGCCTCCTTTTGCTCGACGAGCCCTCGTTGGGCCTAGCGCCCCAATACGTGGAGGCCATATTCGAGACCCTCCGGCGCATCAACGCCGAGGGGATAACGATATTCCTGGTGGAGCAGAACGCGGCCATGGCGCTCGAGGTCGCCTCGCGGGGATACGTCATGGAGACGGGAAACGTCGTGCTGGCCGACACCAGCGCCAACCTGCGCGCCGACGACGGCGTCCGCAAGGCGTATTTGGGAGAGGGATAGGTCCGATCAATTTAACGCCGGATATAAAACGCTTACTGCGCTGCCCCGCGTGCGGCGGCGAACTTAGCTGGGAGGCCGCGGCGTGCAAGTGCGCGAACCGGGCCTGCGGCGCCTCCTTCCCGGTCGTCGACGGCGTGCCGGTCTTAGTCGACGACGGCGCGAGCCTGTTCTCTCGCGGCGATTTTCGAGACGCGCGCAAAGCTTTCTTTAAGACCGGCCGAAGCAGCATATCCGAAACTATCGAAAAAATACTCCCCGCCGTCAGCGCCAATATCAAGGGGAAAGAAAACTACGGCCGGCTGGCGCGTCTTTTGGCCGCGCGAGCG
Source organism: uncultured bacterium (assembly GCA_964563535.1). GTDB lineage: Bacteria > RBG-13-66-14 > B26-G2 > WVWN01 > WVWN01 > WVWN01. The sequence goes on from CAZLXP010000061.1 coordinate 12,441, forward strand.
GAAGAACCGTCGGTCCTCGTACTGGGCGCGGGCGAATTCGGCGAGGGGATGGAAAACCTACGGGCCAACGCGCCGCGGCTAAGGCTCGTCGAAAGCGACGTCTTCTTGGCCCCGAACGTCGCGGTGGTGTGCGACGCCCACGCCATACCCTTCGAGGACGGCGTATTCGACGGCGTGATCGCGCAAGCGGTTTTGGAGCACGTCGCCGACCCGGCCGGATGCGCCGACGAGATGTGGCGGGTCCTGAAGCCGGAGGGGCTGGTCTACGCGGAAACGGCGTTCATGCAGCAGGTGCACGGCGCGCCGTACGATTTTACGAGATTTACTTATTTCGGCTACCGCCGGCTATTTAAAAAGTTCGCCGCCGTGGATTGGGGCGTAGCCTGCGGCCCCGGTATGGCCCTCGCGTGGTCGTACGAACATTTCCTGCTTAGTTTTACGGCGTCGCGGCTCCCGCGCAAAATTTTAAAAGCGTGGGCCCGACTCACCGCCTTCTACCTGAAATACTTCGATTATTACCTGGTCCGCAAGCCCGGCGCTCGCGACGCCGCTTCCGCCTACTACTTCATCGGCCGGAAATCGGACCGTCCCCTATCCGACAAAGAGGTCTTGATAGAATTGGCGGAATAAAAGTCGCCGCGGGCGCGACGACGGCGGCCGCGGGGCGCATCCGAGGAACGCCGAGAGAAAGCGGGGGCAAATGAAAGTATTATACGGAACGCAGGGCACCGGCGAAGGCCACCTCTCGCGGACGCAGGCCATCGTGCCGCTGCTCCGCCGGGCCGGCGTGGAGGTCGAACTGGTCATCTCCGGGACGACGAGCGAGGGCCTTAAAAAGGGCGTCCCGGAGCTCGAGCCTTATCGCGCCTTCCACGGCCTGAGTTACGTCCGGCACGAAGGCCGCGTCAGCATCGCGAAGACCATCGAGATCTTCAAGCCGCTGGAGCTGGCCGAGGACTTCGGCGAGATAACGGGCACGTACGACGTCGTCGTAAGCGACTTCGAGCCGCTCACGGCGTGGTGGGGCCTGTCGCACGAGGTCCCGGTCATCGGCATCGCGCACAACTACGCCTTCCAGGGGCGGGCGCCGCGGCCGCTCGTCATCGACCCCTTCATCGAGGTCGTCTTCCACTACTACGCCCCCGCCGACATACCGCTCGGCTCCCACTGGCAGCGCACCAACGAGACGGTAATTCCCCCCATAATCCGGGACGTAATACTGAAGGCCGAACCGGAGGACGGCGACCACGTCCTGGTCTACGTCCCGAGCTTCACCGACGAGACGCTGGACCAGCTCTTCGGCCACGATGCGCTCGCGCCGCACCGCTTCGTCGCGTATCCGCGGCGCTCGGAACACGACGTCCGCGCCAAAAATCTCACCGTCAAGCCGTTCTCGAAGGCCGGCTTCGTCGAGGACTTGCGGACGGCCCGGGCGGTGATAACCAGCGCCGGCTTCACCCTCCTGTCGGAGTGCCTGCATCTCGGCAAGCCGCTATACGTGATGCCGGAGGCGGGCCAGTACGAGCAGAAGTGCAACGCCGAGGCGCTGAAGAAGTGGAACCTGGCGGCGGTCGCGACGGAGCTTGTGCCGGAGGAGCTGGCGTCGTGGCTCGAGGCGCGGCGGATGGTCCGCAAGCGCTGGCCCGACGTCGCCGCCGCCTTCGTGGCCTGGGTGGCCGCCGGCCGCCCCGAAAGCCCCCTCGACTTCTCCGCCCGCCTGTGGGAGGAGACGCGGCGGCTGGCGGCGGCTAAGAATTAAAACTTTTCGGCAACCGCGAAAAAGAACGCCGGCCCCGCGGCCGGCGGTTTCTTTTCTCTCCCCCCGTCCCGTCAGGTGTTACCACCTGACGGCCGCTAATCCGCGTCGGGTGGAAACACCCGACGCCACCCAACCGCGGTTATCGTAGGGCCGCACCTTCAGGTGTGGCCACCTTGACGCGCGGCGGGCCAACCGACGCATTTTGACCAACCGCGGAAAACCTGTTATAATAAATATATAAAAACATTCCATTAACGGAACCAAAACGAAGTGAAGGGTACGAATCCGGAAGCGAAGGTGAGAGTAAATGACGAAGAGAGGCTTAGTCGCCGCGGCGGTATGTATGTCTTTCGTGCTGCTGAGTTGCGGCGAGGAAGAAGTTACGAAACCGCAGGTGCCGTCCGGGGCGGAAAACCTGCTATGGACGTTCCACACGGAAGGCTTTATCGCCCACGGCGTATGGGCCGGGGACGGAAAGGTATACGTCGGCAGCTGGGACAACAAACTCTATTGCCTTAACGGCGACACCGGGAAGCAAATTTGGGAATTCGACGGCGCCGAATGGTTTGGCGCCCGGCCCACCGTAGCCGGAGGCCGGGTATACGCCGGGACGGAAGGTAACACCATGTATTGCCTCGACGCGGCCGGCGGCAAAGTGGTCTGGAAATACAAAACCGGGGACTTAATCGTACCCGCGGCCTGGGTCGAAAACGACAAGGTCTATTTCGGGAGCAACGACCAGTACTTTTATTGCCTAAACGCCGATAACGGCGAGCCGGTGTGGACATACCAAACCGGCGGGACCATAATCGCGGACCCGTACGTGGATGCCGGCAAGGTTTACTTCGGGAGCGGCGACCACTACGTATACTGCCTGCGCGCCGAGGACGGCGAGCTCGTATGGCGTTACGATACCCAAGGCGGGTGCGAGTCAAGCCCGTGGGTAGGAGAAGGCCGCGTTTACGTCGGCGGCGGCGAGTACCTACTGTGCCTGGACGCCGAGGCGGGTAGCCTTATATGGAAACACGAAACTCGCGGGTCCTATAGCTGCAAACCCCGCCTTCAAGCCGGCAAGGTTTACGTCGGCGACCTTTACGGTTACGTCTATTGCCTCGACGCGAGCGACGGTAAGGTGACCTGGGAAAATAACGTGAGCGACAGCTCGAGCGAAGTCCGTTCGCGGCCGCTGGTATACAACGGCAAA
>CAZLXP010000062.1:0-15354 GCA_964563535.1 uncultured bacterium
CGACGACCGTAACCTCGTTGACGACCGCCGGCGCGAGGTCGACGTTGTAGGGGTCGGCAATCGTGGTCTTCAGCACGACGGTGCCGCGCGCGCGCACGTACCGGAGGGCGTGCTGCAAGCCGTCGGCCGCGCCCGTACACTCGACTACTACGTCGTAGTGGCCGTCGGGCGCGTCGTCGGGGCGTACTATGGGGACGGCGCGGCCCATGCGCGCGAGCTTTTCGGCGCGGCCCGGGTGGTGGCCTACGACGACTACTTCGGCCCCGTTTAGGCTCACGACTTGCGCGACGAGGAGGCCGAGCTTGCCGTCGCCCACGACCGCGACCTGGTGCGTCGGCGCGACGTGCGTCAATTCGACAACGTTGATCGCGGCGGCGAGGGGTTCGGTGAAGACGGCTTTCTCGTCCGGCAGTTCTCCCGGCACTTCATACAGGTTCGCCGTCGGCAACATCAAGTATTCGGCGAAGCACCCGTCGCGGCCATTTATCCCCAGTACGGTGCGGTAAGCGCAATGTTTGGCGCGGCCTTGGATGCAGTGGTGGCACACGCCGCAGGGGCAGTTGATCTCGCCGACGACGCGTTTCCCGACCCACGCTTCGGCCCCGGCCTCGACGACGCCCACGAACTCGTGGCCCGGCACGCCCTCGAATGATAGATAGCCTGTTGCCAGTTGGACGTCGGTGTCGCACACGCCGGCGTATTTGACTTTAATAACTACCTCGTCCCGTTCCGGCGCGGGTTCGGCGTACGATTCGTCGACTCCCGTCTTCCCGCTTCGTATTACGAGCGCTTTCACCGCTGCCCCCTATTATTTCGCGTCGTTGCGGCCGTGAGGGTGCGCGTTGCCTCGTCTTCATCGTATATGCGGCGGGCGCGCGCGAGAACGTCGGCGGAGGCCGGAACCGGGTAGAAGTCCGGGTATTCTACGGTACCGGGCTCGGCGTGGCACGCCCGGACGGCGCACGAGGCGCATTTGAGTTCCATAATGACCTTATTCTTAACGGAAGGGCCGACGCGGGGAGGTTAATCCGGTTTCTCGCCGCGCATGAACTATTCCACCCGGTCTTAACGTTCGGCGCGTTGCCGGCCATTGTTGTCCACGCTTCCCGGTGTAGCTAACTCGTTTCTGTTTCTCGTGCGCTAATCCTTAGATGGCCCTTTCCTCGTTCCGGGGAGACACCTTACGCTGCCGTGATCCTACCAATATAATAGGGACTTTGATAGGTTAATATACGAGAGCCGACCTAATCAATATAAAAAGGACGCCCGCCGGATCGTGCGGTATTTTTACCGAGGGGGATACCACCCGCTATCGAGGAACGATTTGCCTATGACATCCGCCCCGCGGCGGTAGCGGCGTACGCATCGGGCGGCGTTTTTGGCGCCCGGGTTCCCGGCGTCGGCGGCCTCGGCGAGCGTGCGGAACGGGCCGCGTATCAGGCCCTGGTCTATAACGCCGTAGCCGTCCTCGCCCCGAAAGAGGCAGACGACGTGAGAGTCTCCGACGTTCCAGCAGAAATAGCTCGCGACCCAGCTCTCGACGCCGGCGCGTCTCAACAGCTCGGCGGTCAGGTAGGCGAAGTCGTCGCAATCGCCGCGTCGTCGCGCCCAGGTGACCGCGGGCGCGGCGACGTAGTCCAGCAGGCCCCCCAGCGGGTCGTTCGCGTACGTTACCCGTTCGGCCGTGGCGCGGGCGACGGCGACCGGGCCTCCGGCGGCGGCCTTCGCCGCCCAGGCGTCGAAACCCGCGGCCGCGCGGCGGCGGGTCCCGCGCAGGAACGCCGCGTCCATAAATAAAGTTAGCGGCCACTTCACGACCGCTAACCAAACCGCTAATAAGAAGTCGAGCACTTTTAATCGGTGAATCGGTACCTTATCAGGGCCCAAAGCGCCGGGATACCGTCCCACCAGGTGATCTTTTTACCCTCGTCGTAGTCCCGGCCGTGGTAGGAGATGGGCATCTCGTAGATGCGGAGCTTCTTTTGTTTAAAAACCTTCGCCGTTATCTCGGGTTCGAAGTTGAAGCGGTCCGAATTAATCTTGACGTTCTTGATGACGCCGGCGCGGAAAGCCTTGTAGCAAGTCTCCATGTCGGTGAGCATGGTGTCGTAGAGGATATTCGTTATTAACGTCAGGAGTTTATTGCCGAAGTAGTGCACGACTTTGAATACGCGGTGGGTCCCCAGGAAGCGCGAGCCGTAAACGACGTCGGCGTAACCGTCGACGATGGGTTGGATTAGCGTCGGGAATTCTTCGGGCATATATTCGAGGTCGGCGTCCTGGATGACGACGACGTCGCCGGTACATTCCCGGATGCCGGTCCTTATGGCCGCGCCCTTGCCCCGGTTTTTATCGTGGTACCGCACCGTGACGCCGGCGACGCCGTCTTCCTTTGCCAATACGTCGCGCGTGCCGTCGCTCGAGCCGTCGTCCACCACGACGAGCTCTTTGTCGAGCGGTAGCGCCCGGCAGCGGTCGATTATTTGTTTGACCGTGCCTTCTTCGTTAAAGACCGGGATAATTATAGAGAGTTTCATCGCTTCTTGTCGGACGAGCGGCGTCCGCGAGCGGCGGCGTTCGCGGGGAGAATATAAACTATGAAGCCGCGGGGGTCAACGGCTTTTTAGCTATCGCGCCCGACGCCGGACGAAGTGGCCGACGGACCGGTCGTAGGTCCGTTCCGCGGCCGCGTCGAAGTAGCACGCCGGCAATTCCCCCGCGGCGCGGTGATACGTAAGGCACTCGCAGCACCGGCCTTTTCTTGTGCACGGCTCGTACGTACAATTACACGAGGCTAGATTTTCGTCCATCTTGCACTCGGCCATCATTACCGAACTCCTCGTTTCTTGTTGTCTCCGAGCGAAAAATATTTTATGATGATGCCGTGCCGGTATTAGAGCTTCAAAAGACGATTATATACGGACCCATCGCGTCCCGGCGGCTCGGCCCCTCGTTGGGGATAAACGTCTCCTCGACCGTCGCCAATTTTTGCTCGTTCGATTGCGTATATTGCCAATACGGACCCACGACGTACCACGTCGCGACGAGCCGGGGATTCGAGCATATTCTGCCGTCGACGGAAGACGTCGTCCGCCAGCTCCGCGATGCACTCGCCCGGATTCCGGCGCCGGATTATATAACTTTCTCCGGGAACGGCGAACCGACGCTCCATCCCGATTTCCCGGCTATGGTCGAGGCGGTGCGGACCGTTCGCGACGAGCTATGCCCGACGGCGAAGTTGGCGGCGCTCTCGAACTCGAGCACCGTGGGCGACCCCAAAATACGCGCCGCCCTCGCGTCGTTGGACGCCCCCATCATGAAGTTGGATGCCGGCTCGGCGAAGCTTTTCGGCGTCATCAACGTCCCCGCGGCCGGCGTAAAATACGAGGACGTGTTAGAGGGGCTCGCGGCCTTGGGTAATTTTATCGTCCAATCCTGTTTCGTCGCGGGGACGGCGGGGAATGCGGACGACGACGCCGTCGCCGATTACGTACGCGCGGTGGCCGTGATAAGGCCAACGAGCGCGCAAATTTATTCCACGGACCGGCCCGTGGCGCGACCCGGCGTCCAAATGGTCCCCCGCGAGCGGTTGGCGGCCGTGGCGCGGCGGGTGTGCGAACAAGCCGGCGTCCCGGCCGATATATACTAGGGCCAAAGTATTGCCCCTTAGCCGGCGCGGCGCCGCGGCGGCTTTTTTGTTTTTTCTTTCGCCCCCTCGACGATTTGGCCGTCGCGGAGCACTATGATACGTTCGGCCCGGGCGGCGACGTCGGGGTCGTGGGTTACGACGATGACCGTTTTTCCTTCGTCGTTTATCCGCCGGAAGACGGTCAATATTTCGTCGCCTATTTTGGTATCGAGGTTTCCGGTGGGTTCGTCCGCCAGTACGACGGACGGGCGGTTGACGAGGGCGCGGGCGATGGCGACGCGTTGCCTTTCTCCGCCCGACATCTCGGTGGGTTTGTGGTGGCCGCGTTTCGCGAGGCCCACCGCCTCGAGGACTTCGGCGGCGCGTCGGCGTCGTTCTTCGGGGGGTAGGCCGGCGTATATAAGCGGGAGTTCGACGTTTTTGGCGGCCGTGGCGCGGGGGAGGAGATTAAAGGTTTGGAACACGAAACCGACTTCGCGGTTGCGTATGGCCGCGAGTTCGTCTTCGGTGGCGGCGGCTACTTCCTGGCCGTTAAGGTGGTAGGAACCGCTCGTGGGGACGTCGAGGCAACCTATGATGTTCATGAGTGTGGATTTCCCGGAGCCGGAAGGGCCCATAATGGCCGCGTATTCGCCCCGGCGCACGTCGAGGTTAATGTCTTTGAGCGCCACGATGTCCTCGCCGCCCATGTGGTAGATTTTTAATATATCGCGGAGTTTTATGAGGGGCTCGGCCATCAGGACGACTCTTCTTCTTCGGTCGGTTTCCCTTTCTCCAGTCGAATGAGGTCGCCGTCGTTTAACCGGCGGAGCGTTTTATAGGGGCCGATTATTATGGTATCGCCGCCGGCAACGCCTTTTTTGATTTCTACGTACCGGTCGCCCATAATGCCTACCTCGACCGGGACGAAGCGGGCCCGTTTCACCAACGGCTTTTCGTCGCCGAGGACGAAGACCCCCTTTACGTAATCGGCGCGGAACAGGTCGGCCTCGGGTTTCGCCTTTTCCGGCGGGCGCTTCCCGCCGCCCTTGCCGGCGCGGGCTTCCTCCCACCCTTTCACCGTTTCGCGAGTGCGCGTTACGAGCGCCTGGATGGGTACGGCGGTTACGTCTTTGGCTTCGGCGGTGACGATATCCGCGGTAGCCGTCATGCCCGGGCGGAGCGCCGACGTATCCCCGCCCAGCAACACCTTGACTTCGAAATCGGCGGAGGTTTTTTCGTCCGTGGTGGGGAGGATCGATTCCTTGGCGCTGGAGGCAATTTCTATAACCTCGCCCCGAAACACTTCGTTCGGGAAGGCGTCTATCGTTACCGACGCCGGTTGCTCGAGTTTTACGTTGACGACGTCGGTTTCGTCGACGTCGGCCACGACCTGCATGGCGGCGAGGTCCGCGACGGTCAGCATTACGGTCCCGGGCGTATTGAGCGTACCCACGACGGTGAATTCGCCCTCCTCGACGTTGAGCGCGGTTACGACGCCGTCGAGGGGGGAGGTATATACGGTTTTATCGAGCGAATCTTTGGCCTGGACGAGCGCGGCCCGCACCCGAACGACGTTGTCGCGCGCGAGGTCGAATTCGGTGCGCTCGGCTTCGAATTGCGTTTTGGCCAGGTCGTATTGTTCGCGCGATATGAGTTTCTTTTCGTACAGGTCTTGTTTGCGGCCGAATACCTCCTGGGCCGTTTTCCACTTAATCTCGGTCAGCTCCAAGCTGCGGACGGCGCTGCGGTACGCGGCCCCCGCCTCGTCCCGGCTGGCGCGGTATTGCGTCTGCTCGAGCTCCAAGAGAAGGGTTCCTTTCGCGACCCGTTGTCCTTCCTTTACGAAGATCTTAGTTACCTTGCCCATGGTATTGGCCGAGACGTTGACGCTCACTCGCGGGTCCACCGTCGCCGGACCCGACACGTAGGCCGTGATATCCGCTTTGGAAACGTCGTCGACGCGAACGGTCGGGATACTTTGACGTTTGGAGTTAGTCAGGAGCAGCGGGCACGAGACCAATATGAGCCATATTACAATGACTATGGCCCACCGCACTTTTGTCATTCGGAGTTGGCGTTTCATTTCGGGTTTCCTTCAGGGCACGTTTTTAAACCTGATGGCCGGCGAATCCGGGCGGCCGCCGCAGCGGCCCGGGCCGCCCAAGGTTTCGCTCGGGCACTCTGCCGCCTCGGCTAGCTCGTACGTACGTCTTTATTTTTACGTGGCGGCGTCAATATTCCAACGTACCTAACGACCGCTTCAGGTCGAAGTCGGCGATGAGGAAGTTATATTTGGTTTCGACGAGCGAATTCTGGGCTTCGACGAAACGGGCCTGGGCGTCGGTCAGCTCCAGCGTCGAGGCGCCGCCCACGGCGTAGAGTTCTTGGACGATGGCGAATTCTTCTTCCGCGGCGGCGGCCGTCGCTTTTGCTACGGTTACGGTCTCCGCTTGTTTCTTATATTCGTAATAGGCCTTGGTGACGTCAAGTGCTACGGCGTCGTGCAGCCGGTCGTGGGCTACGCGGGCCGTCGCGGCCGCGGCCCGGGCCCGGTCGACGTTGGCCTTGGTTTGGAAGCTGTCGAAAAGGTACCAGGAAGCGGTGGCGCCCACGGTCCACTCGTCGAAGTCGTTCCAGGTTCCGCGGGAGGGGGCGTTGAAATCGTTCCAGTCGTAGGCGGCGGAGGCGGCGAGGGACGGAAACCACCCCGCCGAGGCCGAACGAACGCCGAGGTCCGCTACGCGCTTTTCGGCGCGCGTTTTGACGACGTCGGGCCGTTGGGTCATCGCCTGCTCGGTCAATTCGGCCACGGGAGGTAGGTCCTGGGGCGCTACGTCCTCTACCTCCGCGAAGGCGAGATTTTCGGCCCGTTCCATGCCGACGGCGTTGAAGAACGAGAGGCGCGCGGTTTCGACGGCCGCTTCCGCGGCGATGGACGCTATTTCGTCCGCGCCGCGCTGAACTACGGCCTTGAGGTATTCCGCCCGCGAGATAGTTTCGGATTCGTATTGGGCCAGCGCGAGTTCCTCGTTTCTACGGCTGGCCTCGAGCGACGTATCGGCGACCTTTTTAAAGCCCTGGGCTTTCAATACGCCCAAATATACGCGGGCGACGTCAACGACGAGTTGTTGGCGCTGCTGGTCGCGGCTCGCCGCGCCGGCTCGAGCCGACGCCCGCCCCGACATGACGCCCCACATCAACCTCCCGCCGGCGAATACCGGTTGGTCTAAACGGCCCTGGGCGTAATAATAATGCAGGGGCGGTTTATACCCCGGGATTTCGTAACCGCCCAGCCGGAACGCCTCGCGGTCGTAATAGCGGGAGGCGGAGTACGACAGGTTCGCGGTCGGAAGGACGCCGCCCCACCCTTGGAAGAGGTCGGCCCGGGCGGAGAGGTAAGTGGCGTCGGCGGCGACCGCGGCGGGGCTGCGGGCGAGCGCGAAATCTATGGCCTCGTCGAGCGTGAGTTCGGCCGCGTTCGCGCTGACGGCAAGAATCGCGCCTATAAAGTAAAAGGCTTTCATAATCCGGGGGTGAGGTATTTACCAATAGATTACGGGATTCTAACAAAAATAGTTGCGCGCGGCAAGGTAAACCGGTACGTTACGGCTATGTACGCGGTTCCGGTCCTTTATTTTCGAACTTAAGCCGCAACAAAAACCGCCCGCGAGGGCGGTTTGGGCTCGCAGAACGCCGCCGTTATTTTTTCTTTCCTTCTTCGTCGCGGCACTCGGGCGGCGGCAGTTCGCCGCAGCGGACGAGCAGGTCGTTCCAATCGCGGTCGACGTCGGCCTGGATCTCGGCGACGAGCTCGGGGTGGCCGCCGTTTTTAAAAAGGTGTTCGAAGCGCCCCTGGAACTTCAGCCACTCCTCGACGGGGAGCTTGGCCCGGGGCTTATAAGTCAATTTCCACACGCCGTCGACGATTTCGTAAAGGGGCCAAAAGCAGGTATTGGTGGCGATGCGCGTAACTTTGAGCGTATCTTCCGGGGGGTGGCGCCAGCCGCGGTGGCAGGGGGCGAGGATGTTAATGAAGGAGGGGCCGTCGGCAGCCAGTGCCTTTTCCACTTTCCGGATGAGGTCCATAAAATTATGTGGGGCGGCCTGGGCCGCGTACGGGATGTGATGGGCGGCTACGATGCCGGTGAGGTCTTTGCGCCTTTCGAGCTTTCCCCGGGCGACTTTGCCCGCGGGGGCGGTCGTGGTGGAAGCGCCCTTGGGGGTCGAACCCGAACGCTGGATGCCGGTATTCATATACGCCTGGTTGTCGTAGCAGACGTAGAGCATTTTATGGCCGCGCTCGAGCGCCCCCGACAGGGCCTGAATGCCGATGTCGTAGGTGCCGCCGTCGCCGCCGAAGGCGACGAAGCGGAAATCCCGGTCGAGCTTACCCTGGTCTTTGAACACGCGATAAGCGGTCTCGACCCCCGATATCGTCGCGGCGACGTTTTCGAATGCGTTATGGATCCAGGGGACCTTCCAGGAGGTATAGGGGTATAGGGTCGTCGCGACCTCCAGGCAACCGGTGGCGTTGCCGATTACGACCGGGCCGTCGGCGGCGAGCAGGACCTGGCGGGCGACGATGGCCGCGCCGCAGCCGGCACATAACCGGTGGCCGCCGGTAAAGCGTTCCTCGCGGTGCGATAGTTCTTTTAACGTCGTCATCTATCTACTCCTTAAAGGCGTGTTCGCTAATAAGTTAACGTACGCCCAGGTAATCCACGTGTTGTTTGATTTCGCCCGTTTTGGCGACGCGGAGGCCTTCCCCGTAGGCTTGCTCGAGGAGGTCGGGGCCGATATCGCGGCCGCCGAGGCCGTAGATGTAGTTTATTACCTGCGGCCTTGTGGGGACTTCGTAGAGCGCGCTCCGCACCTCCATAAAGGTCGGCGAACCAAACGCGCCGAACGACGCGACCCGGTCGCATACGACGACGCACTTCGTCGCGCCGAGGGCGTCCGCGACCTCGCGCTGAGGGAACGGGCGGAAGGTCCGCAGCTTCATCAGGCCGACGGCCTTGCCCTGCTCCCGCAGGACGTCCACGACGTAGCGGGCGGTCCCGGCGGTCGACCCCAACGCCACTAAAATGACGTCGGCGCCGTCGGCGCGGTAGGTCTCCACCGGCGCGTAATGGCGGCCGGTGAGCTTTTCGTATTCGGCCGCGGCCTCGGCCAGGGCCGCCGGCGCGTGTTCCGTGCCCTCGATTTCCTGGCGTTTGTGCTCGAAGTAGTAATCGTGGAAATCCAACGGGCCGACGGTGAAAGGTTTTTTATCCAGGAGCAAAGCGTAGGCCGGGCGGTAGGGCCCGACGTAATCCTTCACCGCCCCGTCGGGAAGGGTCTGGACGACTTCCATCGTGTGGCTGATGATGAAGCCGTCATACATGACCATCGCCGGCAGAAGTACGTCGTGGTTTTCGGCGGCCTTAAGGGCGATGAGCAAGAGGTCGTACGCCTCTTGAGGGTTTTCGGCGTATATCTGGATCCAACCCGCGTCCCGGGCCCCCATGGAGTCGGAGTGGTCGCAGTGGATGTTTATGGGGCCGGAGAGGGCGCGGTTGACGACGGTCATGGTGATGGGGAGGCGAAGGGAAGCGGCGATATAGAGGACCTCCCACATGAGGGCGAAGCCGTTGGCGGAGGTGGCGGTCATGGTGCGAGCGCCCGCGGCCGCGGCGCCGATGCAGGCGCTCATGGCGGAGTGTTCGCTCTCGACCGTTATGAGGGCGGTATCCACCTCGCCGTCGGCGACGTATTGGGCGAAGGTTTGCATAAGTTCGGTTTGGGGCGTTATGGGGTACGCGGCGACGACGTCGGGGTTCACCTGTTTCATGGCTAACGCGGCGGCGTCGTTGCCGGTAAGCGGCAATTTTACTTGCGGCGCGGATATTTTGGCCATGTCGGTCTCCTACTCCTCTTCTTCCAAAACCATCGCGATGGCTTTTTTGGGGCACTCGGCGGCGCAGATGCCGCAACCTTTGCAGTGAACGTAGTCGAAGCCGACCATTTCCTCGTTCTCGACCACGATCGACGTATCCGGGCAGAATATCCAACAGATAAGGCAATTGTTACAAGTCTTTTGGTCTAATACCGGCTTGAAAGTTCGCCACGAGCCGGTCTCATATTCCTGGGCGTTGCCCGCTTCGGTTATAAGGCCGCCGATGGGGATTTCCTTCCAGCCTTTCTTCTTTTCCATGCTGACGTTGCCTCCGGTTATTAGTTCGCGGCGCCGCGTACTTCGTCGTAAGCTCTTTTTACGGCGGCGACATTATCGGCCACGATTTTCTTGGATTTCGTCCCGAACTTTTGCTCGAAAGTATGGTTGACCCAGGGCAGCTCTACCAGGCCCACGACTTTGACCAAGGCGCCGATCATAGGCGCGTTGGGCATGTCGCGTCCCATCGCCTCGAGCGATATCATTTTGGCGTCGACGACGAAGACCTGTTTCTTGTCGACGCCCAATTTCGCGGCGAGTTCGGCGGGGTCGTGCGACGTATTTACCAGGACCTTCCCGCCCGGTTTCAAACCCTCCGTTACCGGGACCGTTCCCAACAACGAGGGGTCGAGTACCACTACGACGTCCGGTTGCGTGATGAAGTTGTGGAGATAAATGGGGCCGTCGCTCAAGCGCGTGAAGCCCTGTATAGGTGCCCCCGAGCGTTCCGGGCCGTAATCGGAAAAACCCTGGACGTATTTTCCGCCCTCGAACGCTGCCTCGGCAAACAGCATCGCCGCTGTTTTGACGCCTTGGCCGCCGCGGCCGTGCCACCGGATCTCAACGATTTTATCCGGCACTTTTTATCACCTCGATATCGACGGTTGAGTTGTTTCGTGGATTACCTAACGTACGGAAGCGAATAGCAAAGGCTAAAACTTTAACGATTATAACATAAAATATTACCCGAGGGGTAGTAATATTAAATACTATATAACCTCATATAAACGTTGTACGTTTTTTCTTAGCGTGTAGCGGGAACCGGCGCCCGCGTTGTCGCCGACGGGATTAAATTGGGGACGACGACGCCGTAGCCGGCCCGAATCTTTTAGTACGACGTTGTCTTCGTCCTAAGATTGGGCGATTAATATATACGCCTCCTTAAACCGCGTCGCGTTGTTTATGGACGTTACGGCCTTGCGCCGTCCCGACGGCTTAGTCGGCCGTTTTCGCTTGATTATTCGGGGTGAAACCTTTATATTAAGGACGTTACTTATTGACTAAGAGGTGTAGTTATGAACTGGAATGCGAGACCGTTATTACGTGCCGCGATTATTACGGCGCTAGCGGCCTTTCCGGCTTTCGGCGGTTTCGGCCAGGTCGTGGCTTCTTTCGCGGCCCCCGCGCCCAGACCTACGGCGTTGGCGTGGGCCGACGGGTATCTGTATTGTTTTTGCGAGGCGTCGCCTTACCTTTTCTGGAAAATTAAACCGGCCGACGGGAAAAGCGTAGGTTCTTTTAAGTTTGCTAAAACGGGCGCCGATACCGCGGGGTTGGCGTACGACGGCAGGTGTTTTTGGGCCGGCAATAGGGTTACGGATTATATTTACCGGTTTGAATGGGGCGGCTCGGTGGCGTCGTCGTTTAAGGCCGGCTGGGATTTCGGCCAGGGCCTGGCGTGGTCGGGTTTCCATTTGTGGGGTGACGAAAAAGGCCGCCAGTGGTCGCACGGTTATTACCAGATGCGCGTGGACGGGAGCGTGGTAAGTTCGTACACGGCCATTAACGAGCTTTACGATTTGGCTTGGGACGGTAAAAACCTCTGGGCGCCGGAATACGATACCGTCGAAGAAACCTATCGGATTATCGCTTTCAGGCCCCCGGTGGGTAATTTGGTGGGTACGTTTCAGCCGCCGGCCGGCGAACCGCGGGGCGCGACCTATGACGGTTCGCATTTATGGCTAAGCACGTTGGCGGATAATGGGCGCCTGTGGAAAATCGATATCGCGAGCGTGGGCGTCGCGCCGGCGTCGTTGGGTCGCGTGAAGACGTTGTTCAGATAGTAGGTGCCGCGAGGGGGACCCAAGCCGGGCTGCCAGCCCGGCCTTTTTTTTGGGCGCCGCCGACGTGGGGGTAAATTATTTCTCGATCTCTTGACGGCCCGCGATCGCTTTCGCCAGCGTAACCTCGTCGGCGAAGTCGAGGTCTCCGCCCACCGGGAGGCCCCGCGCGATGCGGGTAACCTTTACCCCCAAGGGCGATAACAATTTCGCGATGTAATACCCGGTGGTGTCGCCCTCGACGTCCGGGTCCGTCGCGACGATTACCTCGACGGCGCGGGTCGTTTGGGCGCGGGTGACGAGTTCCGCCAGGCGGAGTTGGTCGGGGCCGATGCCTTCGAGGGGAGATATAACGCCCATGAGGACGTGATAGACGCCGTTAAATTCGCCGGTGCGCTCGACGAGGGCGATGTCGGCGGGTTCTTCCACGACGCAGATGACGCGGCGGTTGCGGGTCGCGTCGGTGCAGATGCCGCATAGTTCGTCCTCGGTCAAGTTGCCGCATTCCCGGCAGGGGTTCACGTGTTCGTGGACTTCGTTTAATAATCGAGCCAGGTTTTCGACGTAGCCGTCGGGGGCCTTCAGGAGGAAAAACGTAAGGCGCTGCGCCGTTTTCCGCCCGATACCGGGCATTTTGGTGAGCTCGTTAATAAGCCTTTCTATCATTTTACTCTGAGTTGCCATAAGGCTGCGGCCGACGTTGACGACGGTCCTCGGCAATATTAGTATACCGCGCCAAGGAAGTAAAGGGCGGCCGTAAGGCCGCCCTTCATCCTTACCCCGGTCCGGCTTAAATTACGATGCGGCGCCCGGCTGCCCGGGTTGGGTAGGCGCCTTCGGCGCCGCGGGTTTCTTTTTCCTGGTTAGGAGCACGATAATTACGATGATTATAACGATAACTATTATGACGCAGAGGATGACCCCGATGATGACGGCGACCTTGCCGCCGCCGCCGCCGGCCGCTTTATATGTCGCGGTCATCTCGGTGTCGGTATTGATGAGCTTGTCGAGGGTGTATTCCCATTTGACGGTATTGCCCGAAGCCTTGCCGTTGGTTTCGGTGATGGCGTTGGGCGCGTTTAACGTGTAGGTGAATTTGAAACCGGACAGTTGCGACGGATCCTCGACGTCCATTTTAAGCTGGACGAGTTGTTTGAAGACGTCGTTGCTTCCCGACCTCTCGAGCGAGAAAGTTTGCTTGAGTTTCTCGCCCTCGAGGGCGAAGATGCCGACGCCGTTGAGGTCCGTTATCTTTTTGAAGTCGACGAAGTAAGTCGCTTCGGGGGCGTCCGATTCCGTTTTACCGATTACGATGTCGCGCACCGTGACCGGCACGCTCTCGTATTCCGCTTTTATTTCGGCTTCGGTAAACGAGAGCTTGGGGGCGGCGCTAAGGTCGAGGCTCGCCTCTCCTTCTTCTCCCGTAGCTCCGCCGGTCCGGTCATAGCGTATCTTTACCGTGCCGGAGCCGTCCGGCTTAAGCGTGAGTTCCTGGTCGTAGTTGATACAGCCGGCTACTACGACGAGGGCGACGGCGAGGGTTGCGAGACCTAAGATTTTGGAGCGCATAAAGGTTTCCTCCTATTATGAAAACGTGTTGTAACGGTCGGTACTTCTTACGCGCCTCGGGTCGGGCGTGCAAACCCGGCGCTTGGGCGTTTTCTGCATTCTAACAACCGGCATCCCTCCTGTCAACCGCAATTTCCGCGGCGGCCGAGCGTTACTCCTTTCGCGACGTGGCCGTCATTGTTATCTCCTCTTCGTTGGAAAAGTCGTAGAGCGGCCATTTCCACGTTACGGTCCGGCCATCCTCGCCCAGGGTCCCGCCGGTGTCGACGACGCGGCCGGGCATAACCACGGTATAAGTTATCGTGTAGCCTTCGAAGAGGGTACGGGCCAGCTCTTCGCTTTCCGCCGAGTAATCCTCTGTCTGTTCCTTGCGCTTGTTATGAATAACCTGCGTGAATACGAACTCGTCCCCTTTCTTTTGGAAGGACAATTCCTGGTTTTCGAAAACTCCTTTACCGTTGAGCCGTTCTACTTTATCGAACGTCAGCGTGAGTCGGGTATGTTCTTGTCGGTTATCTCCCTCGCCCTCGATTTTGGTCCAATTCTCCTCGATGGCGACGCCTTTTAGATCGGCGAACGCCGGCCCCAATTCTTCGCTGATCTCGGGGGTCGCGTCTTCGCCCTCGGCTTGGTCGCCACCCTCGTCGGTCCCAAAGTAATCGACCCACGTGTCCATGACCATTCGGCCCGAGCCGTCGCTTTCCAACGTAGTGTGTTGTTCGTAGGAGATGCACCCGGCGATTAACGCCAGGATGCCGCATAACGCGGCCGCGGTTATGACACGTCGCATATTAAACCTCTGTTGTCGGTTTACGCTTTTTCGAGCGCTTGGCCCAAATCCGCGATGAGGTCTTCGGCGTCTTCCAGCCCCGCCGATATCCTTATGAAGCCGGGCCCCATGCCCGCGCCCGCGGCGCGCTCCGCCTCGAAGACGCCGTGCGTTACCCCCGGCGGGTGCTGCACCAGCGTCAACGCGTCGCCGAAACTTACGGCGAAGACGCAAAGCCGAAGCGCCTCCAGGAAGCGCTGCGCCGCCCTCCCGTCCGCCAGCTCGAACGCCAGGATGCCGCCGAACTTGCCCATCTGGCGCTTGGCGAGCTCGTGGCCCGGGTGGCACGGCAGCCCCGGGTAGTATACCTTTTTTACCTTTTGATGCGCCGCCAGGAATTCCGCTATGGCGTGGGCGTTGGCGCAGTGGCGGTCCATCCGCAGCGGCATGGTCTTCAGACCGCGGATGAAATGATACGACGTCGCGGGCGCGGGCGCGACGCCGAGGTCCTTATAAAGCGTTTTCCTTATTTCGTGGAGCCGGGCAGCCGGGCCCGCCATAACGCCGCCGATAAAGTCGTGGCCGCCGAAGTATTTCGTCGCGGAGTGGACGACGTACGTCGCGCCCAGCTCGAGCGGCCGTTGTAGGTACGGCGTCGCGAAAGTATTGTCGAAGATGACGGGGACGCCGGCTTCGGCCGCCGCGCGCGACGTGCCTTCGATATCCACTATTCTCAATAACGGGTTGGAGGGCGTCTCCAAATAGACGAGCTTCGTTCTGGTTTTAATCGCCGAGGCCACCGCTCGCGCGTCCGGGTCCTCGAGGTACGTTAATTCGACGCCGAAGCGCGGCAGCTGTTCGGCGAAAAATATCGCGGTGCCGCCGTAGAGTTGCCGTTGCGTAACGACGTGGTCGCCGGCGCCGGCGTGGGCGAGGACCGCGGTCGCAATGGCGGCCATGCCGGAGTTGAAGGCCAACGCCGCTTCGGCGCCCTCCAAGGCCGCGACGTCGCGTTCGAATACCGCGGTAGTGGGATTGGCGAAGCGGCTGTAGAAGTAGCCCTCCGTTTCGCCGGCGACGAGCGCCCGCCCCGCCTCCCCGGGGGGTAAGGTGAAAGATGCCGTTTGATATATGGGGACCGATAACGCGCCCGTATCGTCGTCGACAGGCGCCGTACCTCGTACGGCCCGGGTGTGGAATTTGGGACGCTTCATGGCATAGTAGGAAAAAAGCCGGCGTCGGTATCCGGATTTTCTACGGCGGGATTATAGTCTTTCGCGAAGAGTAATGTCAAGCGTAATATCAGCGGCGGCGCCGGGCCCGACCGTTGGTGCGTCCGGCGAAGGGCCCGCGAACGGAAACCTACTAAGGTGGCGGTGGGCCCGGCTACCCC
>CAZLXP010000063.1:0-14364 GCA_964563535.1 uncultured bacterium
CAAATTCAGTATATCAGAAGGCCAAATAGAGCCCCGATGACCGGCGGTGCTCGGGCACGCCTCGGCCCGCGCCGGCCGCGAGACGGGCCGACCGCGTTAATATAACGATTTCAATTAATTACGAATCTGCTTTCCGCCGCGTAAACGCCGGGATTTCCCTTGATTTTTAGCCGTAATTATTATATAATTTTGCGATAAAAAAGCGCCCTCATAAATCCACCCGCCGACGTACTCCACCCGTTATCCCAATCGATATTATGCCCAGGAAAAAGATAAAAAAGGACGATAATAAAAAGAAGAGGCGGAAAGATAAGCCGGCGGCCGCGGCCCCCAAGAAGCGGCCGGCCGTCGCGGCGCGCCGTAAACCGCCCCGGAAAACGGCTGGCGGGAAGAAACCCGTCGTAGGCCGTAAGGTTAAGCGGGCCCGCGAAGCGGCGTCGGCAGTCGAAGCGACGAAATCCCCGGTTGAAATCGAAGGGGCCGAAGTCCTCGCGTCGGCGGACGGCGCGCCCGACGGGGGCGCGACGTACGACGCCGCCCAGATCAAAATCCTGAAAGGGCTCGAGGCTGTGCGGCGCCGGCCGGCGATGTACGTCGGCTCTACCGACCAGCGGGGCCTGCATCACCTCCTCTACGAGGTGGTGGACAACTCGATCGACGAAGCCCTCGCCGGCCATTGCACCACCGTCGACGTCGTCCTACAGAAAGACGGGGCCGTTACGGTCGCGGACAACGGCCGCGGCATCCCGGTGGAGCGACACCCCACGGCGCGGAAGTCGGCGCTCGAGATCGTGATGACCGAGCTGCACGCCGGCGGCAAGTTCGACCACAAGGTCTATAAAGTGGCCGGCGGCCTCCACGGCGTTGGCGTGTCGGTCGTGAACGCGCTCTCCCAGTATTGCGAAGTCGAGGTGCGGCGGGACGGCGGCGTGTGGCGGCAGACGTACGAACGTGGCAAGCCCCAAGGCAAAGTACATAAGGTGGGCCGTTCCAAAGCCACCGGCACGACGACCACTTTTAGACCCGACGCCCAGATCTTCGAGACCGTCGAGATGGACTACGACACCGTCGCCCATCACCTCCGCGAGCTGGCGTTCCTCAACAAGGGCCTTAAAATTAAAATATCCGACGAGCGCGACGGCCGCGGAGACTTCTTTTACTACAAAGGCGGCCTCAAGGCCTTCGTGGAGTACCTGAACCGCGCCCGGTCGCCGGTCCACCGGCCGGTCCTGGTATTGGAGGGGGAGCGCGAGGGCGTCGTGGTCGAGACCGGGATCCAATATCACGACGGCTACAGCGAGTCCGTGCACACCTACGCCAACAACATTAATACTACTGAAGGCGGGACCCACCTCACCGGGTTCCGCGCCGCCCTGACCAACGCCATCAACGAATCCGCCGCCAAGAATAAACTCGTAAAAGACAACGGCCCGGGCATCACGGGCGAAGACGTCCGCGAAGGGCTCACGGCGGTCCTCTCCGTCAAGCTGCCCTCGCCCCAGTTCGAGGGGCAGACCAAGACTAAACTGGGCAACAGCGAGATGAAGGGCATCGTCCAGTCGGTGGTTTACGAGGGCTTAGTCGAGACCTTCGAGCGGCGGCCGGGGGTGCTGCGGAGCATCGTAAACAAGGCCCTGATTGCGGCGCGCGCCCGCGAGGCGGCCCGCAAGGCCAAAGAGCTTACCCGCCGCAAGACGGCGCTTGAGTCCGGCGACCTGCCCGGCAAACTGGCCGATTGCTCGAGCCGCAGCCCCGAGGACAGCGAGCTCTTCCTGGTGGAAGGCCCCTCCGCGGGCGGTTCCGCCAAGCAAGGCCGCGACCGCGCCTTCCAGGCGATCCTCCCCCTGCGCGGCAAGATCCTGAACGTCGAGAAGACCCGCGTCGACCGCATGCTTAAGAACGAGGAAATCTGCACCCTCATCACCGCCCTCGGGACGGGCATCGGCGAGGAAGAGTTCGACCTGAGCAAGCTCCGCTACCATAAGATCATCATGATGACCGACGCCGACGTCGACGGCGCGCACATCCGCACCCTCCTCTTGACCCTCTTCTTCCGCCACTTCCGCGAGCTCATCGAGAAAGGCCACCTCTTCATCGCGCAGCCGCCGCTCTACGGCATCCGCGACGGCAAAGAGGAACTGTACGCCTATAACGACAAAGAGCTAAAAGAAATCCTCAAGCGCTTCCCCAAGGATAAGAAGCCCAAGATCCAGCGCTACAAGGGGCTGGGGGAAATGAATCCCGAGCAGCTCTGGACGACGACGATGGACCGGGAACGCCGGACGTTAATCGAAGTGATGGTCGAGGACGCCGCCTACGCCGACGAGATCTTCACCACGCTGATGGGCGACGCGGTCGAGCCCCGCCGCGAGTTCATCGAGCGCCACGCCAGGGAAGTAAAGAATTTGGATATATAATGATTAAATTAATAGAAGTTAAAAACTACCTGTGCTTGCGGTACGTAAAACAGAAATTACGGCCGTTCCAGATATTAGTAGGGCCCAACGCTAGCGGAAAAAGCGCGTTTCTGGATGTCGTTGCACTGTGCCGCGATATTTTGGGTGAAGGATTAGAAGAGGCGATAACTAAAACGAGGGCGCCCGATTGGCGGGACCTTTTTTGGATGCACGAGGGCGATGATTTCGAATTCGCGATCGAAGTAGAAATACCGGAAGATATCCGACCGGTTCTAAAAAAAAGTTACGATACTTGCCGCTACGAGTTAAAAATCGGCCTTTTAAATAACTTAGGCGAAACGGGGATTATTAGCGAGCATTTATGGCTAAAAACCGAAACCCCCGCGGATAATACCCATATTACGAAAGCGTTATTCCCCGACCCGCTTTTACCCCCCGAAACCATAATGAAAACACCGAAACGTGCCCCGGGATGGCAGGCGGTTGTAACGAAAGAACCGGGGCGCCCTCAAGATTATTTTAACGCCGAAACGTCGGGTTGGATTAACCCGTTCACACTAGGCCCACAAAAATCCGCGTTGGTAAATTTACCCGAAGATGAAACGAAATTCCCGGTCGGTACGTGGCTAAAACAATTCTTGAAAACCGGGATACAAAACCTAAAACTCAATAGCGACGTAATGCGAAAACCCAATCCGCCGGGCCTGAAGCGTGATTTTCGGCCGGACGGTTCTAATCTCGCCCTCGTTGTTAAGGAATTAATAGAATCATCGGATAACGAACGTTTCCAAGATTGGCTCGTGCACGTCCGTACAGCCCTTCCGGATATTAAAGATATCAAGTCGGTCGAGAAACCGGAAGATAGGCACCTATATTTGAAATTAGTATACGAAACCGGCCTCGCAGTACCCTCATGGTTGGTTTCCGACGGAACGTTAAGGATGTTAGCGCTGACCCTAATACCTTACTTACCCGACCTAACGGGCGTATTCCTTATAGAAGAACCCGAAAACGGTATTCATCCCCGGGCCATCGAAACTGTTTTTCAATCGCTATCCTCGGTATACGGGGCTCAAGTATTACTAGCTACCCACTCACCTCTAATACTCGGCATGGCCGACCTCGAGGATGTTTTATGCTTCGCGAAAGACGTTAACGGCGCAACGGATATAATACCCGGGCCGGCGCACCCGAATTTAAAAAACTGGGCGCGTGACGTAAATTTGGGCACCCTGTTCGCGTCCGGAGTCCTCGGCTAAATGTATGCCGGCGATAAAGGCGATATAGTAATCCTCGTACCCGATAAAGACTGGGAGTCGGGCATTACATCTTTATTAACCCTTAGGCCGGTAGCTTTAAGGATAAGGCCTTTAGTTCACGAAATATTAGTACACTCCGGCCATGACGCCGGTATCGTTAAGGACGGCCCGGAATTACTGCGCGTATACGCACGTAGATTTAGATATGGGGTAATATTATTCGATGCGGAAGGTTCAGGTATTGACGCTACTCGCGTTGGGGAATTTAGAGCGGCCTTAGGAAAAAGGCTTTCGAGTGTGGGGTTCGGGTCTAAGCAACGTGTTTTTGTTGTTGTTCCGGAACTCGAAAACTGGGTTTGGGGTAATTATAATTTAGTGGCCGAGATAATAGGGCGGCCCCCGGGGCGGGTTAATTTAGAAACCTGGTTATCACGTAACGGTTATTTACCACACGCGGCTATAAAACCTTACCCACCCAAAAACGCTTTTCTCGAATATTTAAGAGCCGTAAAAAAACCCAGATCGTCTTCTTGGTATGGGGTATTAGCCAGTAGGCTTTCCGTGGAGGAATGCGCCGATCCATCCTTTATAGAGTTCCGCGAAACTTTACGGAATTGGTTCCCCGCTTCTTAACCACCGAAATCGAAACTATATACGACATACCCCTGGCCGACGCCGCCTTCGTCGTCTTCGACTTCGAAACGACGGGGCTGGACGTGACGCAGGGCGCCCGCGTCGTCGAAATAGGCGCCCTTAAGCTCGAGCGCGGCGACGTCGTAGGCCACTTCCTGACGCTGGTGGACCCGGGGGTCCCGGTCCCGGCCGACGCCACCGCCGTTCACGGCCTGACGGACGCCGACCTGGCCGGCCAGGCCAGGCTGGCGGAGGCGTTTCCGCGTTTCGTAACCTTCGCCGGCGACGCCGCGCTCGCCGCCCACAACCTCCCCTTCGACCTGTCGTTCGCCGCCGCCGCGACGGTAGAATTGGGCCTACCGAAATTGCCCAATGCTACGGTGGACCTGTTGGGCCTGGCGCGACGGTGCTCCCCGGGGCTGGCGAGCTACAGCCTCGAAAACCTGGCCCGGGCGTTTAACGTGACGAACCCCGCCGCCCACCGTTCGCTCGGCGACGCCGCGGTCGAGAGCCAGCTCCTGCTGGCGTTCATAGGCGTAGCGCGCGAGCGCGGGGAAGCGGAAACGGTGGGGGACCTGGTCTTGTTGTCGCGGGGCATACCGGTGGGGGAAGACGTAAGCGCCGAAACGGTAGTGGCGCTGGAGTGGGCCGCGGCGGCTCGAGAGGCCGTGCCCGTTATCTACCGCGGCAGTAAAGGCGAGAGCTCGAGGTCGATTACCCCGTACGGCGTCAAGGCCCGGGGCGACCGCTGGTACGTCGCGGCCTATTGTCACGAAAGCCAGGCCAAGCGCGAATTCCGCCTCGAGCTCCTGCGCCTCGCCCCCCGGCTCCCAGACGAGTAATTTTAATCGTTACGCCTTGACCGGCCGGCGCCGGCGTGGTATTCTATCCTGTTCGTGAAGGAAAACGCTCCAGCTTATCGTCTCCGCTACCTCGACGACCCGGTACTTCGCAAGACGTCCGAAGACGTGAAGGTTTTCCGCCAGGCGGAAGGAGAACTCGTGAAGGCCATGGCGGAGATTATGGTCGGCCATCGCGGCGCGGGGCTGGCGGCGCCGCAGCTAGGCGTCTTGCGGCGTATAATCGTCGTACTCCCCTCCATTCTGCCGGAGGGCGCCGATACGGTGTTCATAAATCCGGAGGTGGTCTGGAGGTCGGAGGAGGAAGCGGTCGAAGACGAGGGTTGCCTTAGCT
Source organism: uncultured bacterium (assembly GCA_964563535.1). Taxonomy (GTDB): domain Bacteria; phylum RBG-13-66-14; class B26-G2; order WVWN01; family WVWN01; genus WVWN01. The sequence goes on from CAZLXP010000063.1 coordinate 5,504, forward strand.
TGTTGTCCGTGGCGTCGCCGTTGGCCCGGCCGGCGCGCGTGACGGTAAAATACCTCGACGCCGCAGGGCGGGCGCGAGAGCTCGAGGCCGAGGGCCTGGGGGCCCGGGCGCTGGTACACGAAATCGACCACCTGGACGGCGTCCTTTTCATCGACCACCTCTCGCGCTTGAAGAGGAAACAGGTGCGCGACCATTTTCACAAGTTGCACCGGGAACTCGGCCTGGGGACCCGTTGAAATCGGGCCGCCGCCGATAAAGGAAGCGTTGTGCGTTTAAAATTCCCCAGAATCGTCCCGCGCGAGGAGAAGTTCTACGACATGTTCGAGGAGCTCGCGGCTTTGGCCGTCGAAACGGCCGGGGAGCTCGCGACGCTGGTGAAGGACTTGCCCAACGCCGCGGCCGTGGCCCGAAGGATGAAGACCTTGGAACACCGCGGCGACGACGTTACGCACGAGATAATCAAAAAGCTCCACCGGTCCTTCGTAACGCCCATCGAGCGCGGCGACATCCATGCCCTCGCCTGCGGCCTCGACGAAGTAATCGACTACATGGAGGTCGCCGGCCACAAGATAAGCCTCTACGAATTCGACCGCGTCGGCCGGGAAATCGTCGTTATCGCCGAGCTGTTGTTGGAATCGACGAAGACGGTGGAGAAGGCGGTCAAGTGCTTGCGGAAGTTCCCGGACGCGAAGGAACACTTACAGGAGATAAACCGTTTGGAGGAAGAGGCCGACCACGTCGCCCGGACGGCGCTCGCGGACCTTTTCAAAAACGAAAAGGACGCCATCACGATCGTCAAGTTGAAAGAGATACTCGAGATCATCGAGGGAGCGACGGACCGGTGCGAGGACGTCGCGAACATCGTCGACGGCGTAATCGTCAAGAACGCGTAACCCGCCGGGGCCTATACCAATATCTAATCCCCGGTCGTATATATTCGACCCCACTAAGCGCGCCGAAAACGGTCGCGCCGTATAAAAGTCCCTTAATTCTACCGAGGCTTTATGGTCGGCGGCTTTTCGTTAGATCTAATATTGGTTCTAGGTTTAGTATTAGCCGCCGAGTTGGTAAATGGCTGGACCGACGCGCCCAACGCTATCGCGACGGTCGTATCCACCCGCGTCCTCTCGCCGCGGAAGGCCGTAGTTATGGCCGCGGTCCTGAACGTCGTAGGCACGTTGTCGGGGACCGCGGTCGCGACGACGATTGGGAAAGGAATCGTCGATGCCTCCGTCATTAACTTAGTAACTGTCGGCGCGGCGATGTTCGCCATCGTTTCATGGAGCACCCTCGCCTGGCGCTTCGGGTTACCCACGAGCGAGACCCACGCCCTCGTCTCGGGCTTGGCCGGCGCCGCCCTCGCGACCAGCGGCGTAAGGGTGTTACTCTGGGCCGGGTGGCAAAAAGTCCTACTCGGCCTCGTCTTCTCGACGTTTCTTGGATTCGGGGGGGGCCTTCTAATCGTCGTTGCCATCCAGTGGATATTCCGCCGTGCGCGGCCCGAGACGGTCAAAAAAGTCTTCGGCAAACTCCAAATCCTATCGGCGGCTTTTATGGCTTTCGGCCACGGCTCCAACGACGGCCAAAAATTCATCGGCGCTTTCACCCTGGCTTTAGTATTGGGCGGCGTCCTGCCGGCATTTAAAGTAAGTTTACCCGTAATACTCCTTTGCTCCGCGTTAATGGGTATCGGGACGTACATCGGCGGGTGGCGAATAATTAAAACCATGGGTATTAGGATGGTCAAATTAGAAACCTACCAGGGTTTCGCCGCCGAAACCGGCGCCGCGGGGGCGATAATCTTAGCTTCCCATTTGGGCATCCCCTTAAGCACCACCCACACCATCGGCACGGCGATTATGGGCGTCGGCGCCGCCAAAAGGTTCTCGGCCGTCCGCTGGGGCGTCGCCCGGAACGTCGTTTTAGCTTGGTTATTGACTTTCCCGTTGTGCGGCGCCATCGGGTGGCTCGTCGCGACGTTCTTTATTCATGTTTTTTAATGCGGCTGCGTATTACATAACGCGAGGAAATTTCTTTATAAACCTGCTCGGTTTTTTTGGGGTTTGCGCTCGCCGCGGCGTGCTTCATTTTAATCCGGTTCATACACCCCGGCTTTTAATACCCCCCGACGATTACACGCCGTCGGCGTCGGGCGAGGGCGGCAAGGCGGCGCCGAGGCCCTTGATGCCGAGGCTCGAAAGCGCCGTCCGGCGCGAGCGCGGCAAAGCGAGGCGATACTTATGCGAACCTGCGTAGCGGTATGCGTTTTAATCGCCGCGGTATCGGCGTTGCTGTCCGCGGCCGGATGCGGGCCCTGCCAAAAGAAGAAACCGCCCCCCCCCACGCCCATCGAGGAGGTATTGACCGAGGCCCTAAGCCAATGGGACGTCGGCCGATGGTGCGAATACCGCCTGACGAGCCCCGGCGGCAAAGAGTCGGACGTCTTCGTCGCCCTCACCGGTAAGGAGCGGCGGGGCAGTCGGGATTTCTTCTGGCTCGAGGTCGTCGTCGAGCGCGAGGGGCGCAAGGTGATATCCAAGGCGCTCGTGCCCCAACTCGAGAGCGTCTCCTTTCTCGAAAGCGGCAAGGACCTCACGAAGGAATCCGAACGCCTCATCGTCAAGGTGAGCGACGCGCCCGCGGTGGAGCTTCCGCTCAAGGAACTCCAGCTGCTGCAGAAGGCAATGGAACTCGTGGGCGAAGGGCCCGATTTGAACGAGGTATTCGGCGGCGGCGCGGACATTGACGCCGCGGAGGCCGGCGCCGTCTCCTACCAAACCCTCGCCGGTAAAAAGTTGACGTGCGAGAAATTAATCCTCACTAAATCCGGGCGGGAGGTCGGCTACGCGTACGTCGCGGCGGAAGTGCCCATCTTCGGCATCGCCTTCTCCGAGCACGAGAAGGGAACGCTCGCGCTCGTAGACTTCGGCGATTCCGGGGCGACGACCGCGATTACGGAAGAGCCGCAAAAACTGGACCTCGTCGGCATCGCCCGGGGCCTGAAAGACATAAGAATAAAATAAGAACCCTCGTGGCTGAAGTTAAACGCAACTTAGGCCCCAAGCCGGAAGCCCCTTTCGGGTCCGACAAGCCGGTCTTTATCGTGGGCGACGCCGGCTCCAACTGGCGCGCCGGCGAGCTGGGGGGCGACGACGACCGTGCTCGCCGCCTTATCGACGCCGCCGCCGCCGCCGGCTGTACCGCCGTCAAGTTCCAGGTCTTTCGCGCGCGCACGGTCTACGCCCCGGGCGCGGGGGCGAGCGACTACCTGGCCGACGCCGGCATCAGCGACGACATCATCAAAATACTCGGCGAGCTGGAAATGCCGTACGAGATGCTCCAAGGCCTGGCCGCGCGCGCCCGCGAGTGCGAGCTGGAGTTTATGGCGACTCCTTTCTCCGTCGCCGACGCCCGGGCCGTGGACCCGTACGTCAACGTCCACAAAGTGGCGTCGTATGAGTTGAACCACCGACGCCTCCTCGAGTTCCTGGCCGCGACCGGAAAGCCACTGATTATGTCGACCGGCGCCGGCACGTATGCCGACATCCAACGCGCCCTCGACCTCGTACGGGCCGCGAGCGACGCGGACGTAGCGCTGTTGCAGTGCACCGCGGCCTACCCCGCGCCGCCCGAGGCCATGAACCTTCTCGCCGTGCCCAAGCTCGCCGAGATGTTCGGTGTCGCCGCCGGCCTGTCCGATCACTCCGCGGACCCGGTGGCCGCGCCCGCCGCGGCCGTCGCGCTCGGTGCCAAGGTCGTCGAAAAACACTTCACCCTCGACCGAAACCTCCCGGGACCGGACCACGCGTACGCCGTCGAGCCCGACGAGCTCGCCGCCATGGTGCGGGCGATACGGCTGGTGGAAAAAATGCGGGGGAGCGGCGAAAAGGTAGTCCAGGCCGCGGAGGAGGAGCTCTTCCACTACTCCCTGCGCGGCATCCAGGCCACGCGCGACGTCGCCGCCGGCGAGGTGCTGCGCGAAGGCGAAAATATAGACATCCTGCGCCCGGGCAAAAACCGCAAAGGGTTGAATCCGTTTTATATAGACGAGGTCAACGGGCGCCGCGCGACGCGGGACATCCCGGCGGGCGACGGCATCCAGAGGGGCGACTTCGCGTAGCTCATTACCGCGGCGGGGGTAAAGGCCGACCCATGGGCGAGAAGGCTTTCTGGGAAGAACATCACGCCCGCCGCCGGATGGCCTATCCGACGGAAGAGGTGGTGCGCTTTTTGGCGTACGCCTTCCCGGAGGAAGAACGCCGCGGCGGCCGCCGCGCCCTCGACCTCGGCGCCGGTTCCGGGCGGCATACGGTTCTTTTAAGCCGTTGGGGGTTCCGGGCCTACGCCGTCGATTACGCGCTGCAGGCGGCCCAAAATGCGCGAGCTTTTTTAGCGCAAGAAGGGCTCGCCGGCCGCGCGGCGTGCGCGGCGATGGACCGCCTGCCGTTCGGCGACGGCGTCTTCGACGTCGTGCTGCCGTGGGAGTCGCTATTCTACGGCGACGAGGCCGGGGTGACGCGGGCGGTGGCCGAGGTCCGTCGGGTCCTCGCGCCCGGCGGTTGGTGCTTCACTAACCTCCGCTCCCCCGACGACTCGCACGCGGGCGAGGCGGAAAGGATAGCCGGCCGCACGTACCTGGGCCGCGGCGAGTGGGACGGCCTCCGCTTCGCCGTCTTCGACGAGGCGGGCGCGCGCGAGCTCTTCGCCGACGGCTTCGAGCTCGTGTGGTTCGACCGCTACGTGGTTACGCGCCGCAACGATACGAGCCGGGATGCGGGATGGACGCTGCTCGTCCGCAAAAAGTAATCGCCCTTCACCAGCCGGTATATCTACCATTTCCCGGCTTCTTCCAAAAGATGGCTCGCGCCGACGAGTTCGCCTTCATGCCGTTCGTCCAACTCAACAAACGGAGCTGGCAAGTCCGAAACCGCATCAAGACGCGCCGCGGCCCGCTCTGGCTCACGGTACCGGTTCAGGTCAAAGGGAAGTATCATCAGTTGATCCGCGAAACGCGCGTCGCCGGCGACGGCTGGCGCCACAAACACTGGGAGGCCGTACGCCACAACTACCGCGCGGCGCCCCATTTCGACGACTACGCCCCCTTCTTCGAAGAGGTTTACGCGCGTCCGTGGGAGTGGCTCGCCGATTTGAACCTTCATATCGCCGAGGGGATGCGCCGCTTCCTCGGCATAACGACGCCCGTGGTGGATACGGCCGGCGTGACGTTCGAGGGGACGAAGTCGGACCTCATAATCGACATCTGCCAAAAGCTGGGCGCCGGGGCGTACCTCTCCTCCGACGGCGAGGCGGCCTACATTGAAAAGGAGAAATTCGACGCCGCGGGCCTGGGCCACAGCTACCTCGGCTGGGAGCCGACGCCGTACCCGCAACTCTTCGGCGAGTTCATACCCAACCTCTCCGCGCTCGACCTCCTCTTCAACTGCGGCCCGAAGAGCCTGGATGTAGTTATGGGGAAACCTCCCGGCGAGGCGCAACTCCCGCCGCCATAAGAAAACCGCCCCCCGGGCGGTTAAAAAATGTTCGGAAGAACGCGCGAAGATCACACGTCTAAGCGCGCGATTATTTTAGCCGCCGCCTCGCGGTCCTTCGCGAAGACCATTATTTCTCCCCAATAACCCTGGCCCATCACCAACACGCCGTCGTACCACGGGACCTGCTGCGACACGACCTGCGCGTCGATGCCGGCTTCCTGAAGCGCGTCGGCGACGCGCAACGCTTCCGGCTCCGAGCGCGCCCGGAAGACGACCGTCGTGTCCTCGTACGAGAGCAGGATCTGGCGCACTTTCTCGACGTCGTCCACGACGTCGATTCCTTTCCATGCGGCCAACTCGGCCAGGCTCTCGTCGGCGGTCAGGTATATCGCCGGCGCCGCGGCGGCGACGGCCAGCCGCAAGCCCTCGTCGCGGCCGTCGTCCTCGTACGCCTGCACCTCGTCGACCGGCTGGAGCTCGACGCCCTGGCGCCACAGCTCGTCCATCAGCTCGCCGACCCTCTCGCCCGGTAAGCCCTTCCCCTCCAGCAGCCGCCGGACTTCCTCGCGCGTGCGGCGGCTATAACCGATCCGGGCGCGGCCGTAAGATAGCGCCGGGAGAATAGGCCGGGGGCTGTTCTCGAGCAAGAGCTCGGCCAGCGGCGCCGGGTCGACGACGACGATTACCTCTTGTTCTCGTTCCACCGATTCTCCTATCGCCCGGCCTCTTCGGACAAATACTCGAAGTACTTCAAACCCTCGTCGCCGGGGAACCGCTTCGCGAACGCGTCGCGGACCTCGCGCGCTTCCTTGACGCGGCCCTCTTTGTAATACGCCTCGGCCAGCGCGACGCCCAACAGGCGGCCGGTGTCGTCGTCGCACTCGCGCCACGCGCGCTCGAGTAGTTTTACGCCGTCGCCGCGGGTGTTGAGGTCCGCCGCCAACAACGCCGCCCGGCCGCGCAGCGCCCAGGGAAGGTCGTCGTCCGCGGCCATCTCGCGAAAAACCCCGTCCGCCGTCGCGGCGTAGCCGTCGGCGAGGAGCGCGAGCGCGTCGACGTACTTCGCCAGCACCGCCGGCGCGACATTCTTTTTATATAACAACAAAACGCCGTCCAGCGCCTGGTTGGCCAAAGGGGCCGCGGGGTCGCCGCGGCCGTAGGCCATCAGCTCGGCGGCGGCCTTGTCCTTCTCGCCCGCCTCCAGGTACGTCGCGGCGTCGTGCAAGGAGCCCTCGGCGCCCCGGGCGGACGAGGCCGCCCACGTCCCGGCTAGGACCGATATGATTAAAAAACGGTTCACGGCTGGATGTCACTCGCCGCCGGCGAGGCGGCGGTAGTAATCGGAGACGGGCGCGCGGAGGTCGGCCGGCACGTACCCGTCCGCGGGCGGCCCGCTCGCCGGGCCGACCTCGGGCCGCGGCGCCGTCAGCGTCCCGGGAAGCGGCGCTACCGCGGCCGGCGCGTACTCCTGGGCCGGCTCCGCGCGGCGCCGGCTCGAGCGTCCCTGAACCCGGAGCGCGCGCGTCGACGAGAGCATCCGCTCCAGCAACTTTTCCTGTTTCTCGACGACCCGTTCGTCGAGGCGCCCGGCCCGGAGCTCCTGCTCGAGCTCCTCCATATCCTTGGCCAGGCCGCCGAGGTCGCCCGCCTTCTCCGCGCCGCGGCCGCGGCCTTCCCGCGCCAATTTCTCCAAACCTTCCCGAATGACCGCCTGCTCCGCGGCCAGCCGCTCGAGCGCGAGCTGGAGTTCCGAGGGCGACATCCCGGGCATCATCGAAAATAACGATTGGCCCTGTTGGTTGATTTGCCGCTGCCCTTCGGCGAGCGACTTCATCCGCTCGATCATCTCGGCCAGGCCCATGGAGGAGCCGGCGGCGGCGACGTTGGCCCGCGCCTCCAACAACGCCGCGGCCACGACGTTCAAGCCGGCCAGCGCCCGCGCGTTCGCCTCCGCCGCGGCGCGTACGTTCCCCAGCTCGACGTTGCCGGCGCCGGCCTCCAACTCCGCGCCGATATCCGCCAGCGCCTGGCTCACCGCCGGCGGGATCAATAACGATTTCTCGGCCGCGGCCTTCGTTTCGTCGCCGACGGCGCCGACCTCGGCGGCCAGGCCCTTTTGGCGAGCGGTGAACCCGGGACCGGCTTTACCGCGGGCGAGCTCGGCGGCCAAAGCCTCCGTCCGGTGCGATGCCGCCAGAACCCGTTCGATAGCCCGGTCCATCTCGGCCACCAGGGCGTTTCTTCTGCCCTCGCGGTACCGCGTCGCCAGCTCGCGGAGCGCCGCCGCCAACTCCGCGAGCTCTTTTTCGGCCGCGCCGGCGTCACCGGCCGCCCGCTCGACGTCGCCGGCGGAAAGGTCCTTCGCCGCGCTTTCGGCGGCGCGATTTACTCGCCCCTGGGCGTACTTCTCCGCGAGTTTACGGAGCTCGGCCGCGAGTTCGGCGTCTGCCTCGTCGAAGGCCGCCGCGGCCTCCCGTACGTCGCGGCCGAAGGGAGGGATGTCGGCCGCGAGTTCGCGTTGCTGACGCGCGGCGTCGGCCTCCTCCATACGCTCCCGAACGTCGCGCTGCCGTTCGGCCAACTCTTCGGCTCGGGCGGCGAGGTTCCGCAAAAGCTCTTCCCGTTGCGCCTCTTTCAATATATTGATAACGCGCTCGAGGTTGCGCTCCATCTCGGCCTGGTCGAGTTTGACCCGTTCCATCAACTCGCGGACGCGCTCGGGGTCCACCTCGCGCAAAGCCTCGGCGAGTTTGCGGAGGGCCTCCTTGGACTGCTCGTCGAGGGCCTCGTTCACCAGGCGGTTGGCCTCCACGATCTTGGCCGCGAGCTCCGGGCTGATGACGTTTTCGTCGGCGCGCTCGAGCAGCGTCTGGAGCTTCTCGGTCGCCGCGAGCAATTCGCGGCGCAGCCGTTCCTGTTCCGCGGCGAGTTCGCGGAGTTCGGGCCGGGACGGCGCCCCGTCCTTGCGGCCGTCCTCCGCCCTCTCCAACTGCTCGCGCAGGCGCCGGGTTTGCTCCCGCAGCCCCGCCAGGTCTGAAACGCCCTCCGCCATCTCCTCGTTCATTTGTTCGAACATTTCCGCGGCGGAGGGAAAGCGGAACCGGTACGTAGCCGACCGGCCCGCCTTGGGGCCGCGCACGACGTCGTTATCGAACGCCTCGACGTAATACGCGACGACGTCGCCGGGGAAAAGCTCCATCCCCTTGGGTATGAGGTCGACCTCGCCCTCGAGCTCGGCGCGGCCTCCTCCCGAGCCGACCTCGCCCGTCAACCGCCGGCCGGTCGCCTCGTTATAATAGACGACGCGCACGTCGCCCAGGCCGAAGTCGTCGGCGCAAGTGAAACGGAGTCGGGGCGAACGCGCGGTAT
>CAZLXP010000063.1:14374-14860 GCA_964563535.1 uncultured bacterium
TCAAATCCTTCGCCGGTTCGACGACCGTGACCTGCGGCGGCTCGTCCGGCTCGACGTCGACGGCGAAGCGCGGCGTCGCGGCCCGGCCCCAACGCGACGCCGCCTCCAGCCGATAGCTGCCGGCGTCGGCCACGACGAACTTCCCCGCGTATACGTCGCCTTCGCGGGCCAGCTTAGCGCGTACGCCGCCCGGCGCCTCGAGCTCGACGACGTCGGCGCCGTCGACGTCAACCTCTACGTTCACCGCGGCGCCGGCGAGGGCGCGAACGTCGCCCTCCCCCGGCGGCAGCGCCCGGGGCGGCAGGCCGGCGTAGGCCGGCGGCGCGACGGCGACGCGAAGGCTGCCGAACGTCGGCGGCGGCACAACCGTCACCTTGTAGCGCCGGCTCTTCTCGCCGCCCGCGGTTACGTAATAGCGGAAATCCTCTGGCCCGGCCTTAATCGCCGCGGCAAGCTTCCGCGGGCCGCGACGCGCCATAGGTGCCC
>CAZLXP010000064.1:0-14805 GCA_964563535.1 uncultured bacterium
TCTCGCCCGGGGCGAGGCGCCTATTGTATTCGTTCGCGAAAAACTGGCCGACGCCGCTGTGCAGTATAACCGGCAGGTATAGGAGCGCCGTCAGCGCCGCGGCGCCGAGCCAGGCCGCGGCCCAACCCCATAGCGCGCGCCTCTCCCGGCTTAGCGAAAGGATGAAGTCATACGCCGCAAGCGGCAATACTAACAGTAGCCCCGTCGGGACGGCGTAGAGGGCGAGGGCGGAGGATAGCGCTGCAGCCACGGTCCAACGGATGCTCCCCTGGCCGGCGTGCCGTTTTTCTAGGGCCCATAGCGCTAAAAGGCAAAGGAAAATCATGAGCGTGTAGCCGCGCGCTTGGACCGAATAATGGATTATGACCGGCGACACGGCCGCTACCGCCAACGCGGCGACGGCCCCCGCCCGACCGAACCACCGCCTCGCGATCGCCGCTGCGAGCGCCATCGCGCCGACGCCCGCGAACAAGTTGGGCAGGCGCAGCGACCACGGCTCCGGGCTGAACGTCGCGGCGGCGAGTTTTACGAGTATCGTATTTAGGAGGTGGTTATTGGGGAGGTCGTAGGAGGTGACGGCTTCGCCGAAAGGCCGCGAGGCGAACATCACGTACGTCGTGGCCTCGTCGAGCCGGATGGCGTCGAAGAGGTGAGCCAGCCGCAGCGCGACGCCGATAGCGACCAGCGCCGCGGTCGCGGCGAGAAAGGGCGCGCTAGCCGCATCGCCGAGCCGACCGCGCCGCGTTTTATACTCTGCCATACGGCCGCCTCGCCCCACGGGTTACGTTATATTTTCCGCCAGAACCTCCGCCACGTCTTTGACCGGCACGGAGGCGTTGAGGTCCTTGAGGCCGTCGTCCAACATCGTAAGGCAGTAAGCGCACGCGACGGCCACCGCCGGCGCGCCGGTCGCCAGCGCCTGCTCCGCCCGGGCGACGTTGATGCGCTTGCCGATGGTCTCCTCCAGCCACATCCGACCGCCGCCCGCGCCGCAGCAGAAGGCGTATGCCCGGTTTTTCGCGAACTCGGCGACTTCTGCCCCTGCCTCCCGCAAAAGCGCCCGCGGCGCCTCGTACATCCCGTTATACCGGCCTAGGTAGCACGAGTCGTGGTAGGCGACGGCTCGAGCCTCGCCCGGGGCCACCCTTAATTTACCTCCGCGCACGAGCGCCAGTAGGAATTCCGTATGGTGATATACCTCCAGCTCGTGGCCGAGGGCCGCGTATTCGTTCTTGAAGGTGTTGTAGCAGTGCGGGCACGTCGTGATCATCTTCGCGATGCCGTACCGGGCGAAGGTCGCGACGTTCTCCTCCATTTTCATTTTATATAAATACTCGTGGCCCAACCGCCGGAACGCCTCGGCGCAGCACCCCTCCTCCTCGCCCAGGACGGCGTACGAGACGCCGGCGGCGTTCAGGAGTTTCACCGTCGCCTTCGCGATGCGTTGGCCGCGGTCGTCGTAGGAGCCGAGGCACGAGACCCACAGGCAATACTCGGCCCGGGCGCCCTTCGCGAAGACGGGGACGTCGAGGCCGTTGGCCCACTTCATGCGGTCGGCGGAGGGGAGGCCGTAGGGGTTGTTGTTGCGCTCGACGCCGTTCATGGCGGCGTTGAGCTCGTGGGGGATGCGCCCCTCGTTAAGGACGAGGTCGCGCCGGAGGTCGATAATTTTATTGACGTGTTCGACGCTCACCGGGCAGTGCTCGACGCAGGCGAAGCAGGTGGTGCAGGCCCACAGCTCGTCGTCCGCGACCACCGGCCCGGCGAGGCCGCCCCCCTCCTCCCTTTTGGCCGGCGTCTTCGCTAGTTTTAAAATTCTCAAGCCGTAGCGCATGAAGTCGCGCTTGAGGTCGGCCACGACCTTCTTGGGCGAGAGGGGTTTGTCGGTGTTGAACGCCGGGCAGTTGTCCTGGCAGCGGCCGCACTCCATGCAGGAGTAGAAATCGAGGAGCTGGCGCCAGGTGAACTCGTCGGCGCGCACGACGCCGAAGTGGTCGGCGTTCTCGTCCTCGACGTCGCAGTCCTTGAGAAGGCCCCGCGGCCCGAGGTCGGCGAAGAAGACGTTGGCCGGCGCGGCGAAGAGGTGGATGAGCTTCGACAGCGGGACGTATACCCGGAAGGTCAACATCAGGCCGAAGTGGCCCCACCAGCTCGCGGCCAAGAGGCCGTACCAACTCGCCCCCACCAGGCCGAGCCACGCGAGCAGCGCGCCCGTCGCGCTGGCGGCGGGCAACGCCCAGCTGCGGACGCCGCTCGTCCCCGCGCGGTAACCCTCGGCCACGAGGTCCGTGAGCATAAGGCCGAAGATGAGGAAGAGGATGAAGTATGCCGAGGCCGACGATGTAGGCCCCTTCGGCCGGAGCACGAGCCGCCGGAACGCCGCGTATAGGACGCCCAGTATCGCGAGCGCGACGAAGACGTCGAAGAGGAAGCGATACCAGGCGGCGTCGGTCACGCCCGGAATCTCGAAGCCGTCCCGGACCCCTTCGCCCAGGAATTTGACGCTGGCCGCGGCGAGGACCAGGAAGCCCCAGAATATCGCGACGTGGGCGAGCCCCATCGCGGGCCGGCGCAGGACGAGCGATTGGCCGAAGACGCGGGAGATGACGAGGCGTACGCGCGTGCCCAGCCGGTCGAAGCGGTGGTCGCGCTTGCCGGCGGTCAACGTCAAAAAGCGGTGCAATATGATGGCGAAGAAGGCGACGAGCGCCGCGGCGTTCAGGACCGCGACTATCGCCTGGAGCGTCGGGTTGCCGTGGGTGGGGGGCATAACTTCCTCCTCCTGCGTTGTTGGCCGTTAGTTCGTATAAAATAAAATAGCCGCGGCGCCGCGGCAAGCGAAAACGGCGGCCTTCGGGCCGCCGTTTCTTTTTCTGGCGGTTGGGCGTCATCGCTTCTTAAAGATAGTGATGACCGCGAGGAACAGGACTGCGCCGATAAAGGCCGTGAAGAGGGTGCCGAGCCAGGAGGTGAAGTGCCAGCCTACGAGGCGGAAGAAGAGGCCGCCGACGACGGCGCCGATGACGCCCACGGCGACGTTGCCCAGGCAGCCGAAGCCGCGGCGCCGGAAGGCCAGCCCCGCCAGCCACCCGGCCGCGCCCCCCACGACCACGAATCCCAAGAGGTGCCAAAGGTTGAAGTCGAACGCCATACGGACGCTCCTTTCGCCGGCTCGTTTGGCCTTGCCCTTGAAAACGGGCCGCGCTTTCGTATAATAATACGCAGGTATTTTAGCTCAAGCGCGGCTCAGGCGCAACAGCCGATTAAACCCCGGCCCCGGCCGCGCCGTCCAATATTTCGATTACATAACTTCAAGACCAGGAGGCCCCAAGTTGAACAAATTCGCTATTATTATTACGCTGGCGGCCGCGACGCTGGTTGCGCTGGCGCCACCGACGCTCGGCGAGGAGGAGAGTTTCTACGCCCGCTTGGCCGTCGGCGACGCCGTCGTGCACGGCAACCTGGCGGTCTATCCCGTCTACCTGCCGGGGGGCGGCGAGAAGCTGGGCGACGTCCTCACCATGGCAGACGCCGCGAAGACCGGCAAGTTCAAAATAGCCGAGCTCGAGGAGGGCGCGGCCGTCAACACCCTCGAGGTCCGCAACGACACCGGCAAACACGTCGTCCTGTTGGCGGGAGAGATGATACGCGGCGCCAAGCAGGACCGCATCATCTCTTACGATACGGTGGTCCCGCCGGGGGGCAAGTTCAACGTCGACGCCTTCTGCGTGGAGGCGGGCCGCTGGACCGAGGTGAGCAAGCATTTCAAATACGATAACGAGATGGCGCCCGCCGCCGTCCGCGCCGCGGCTCAGGGCAAGCAGGACCAGGGCGAGGTGTGGGCCGAGGTCTCGCGGGTCAACGAGGCGCGCGGCGCCGTGACGGCAACTGACACGTTGACCGCGAGCTACGACGACCCCGCGTTCCGGGCCGAGGTCGCCGGTTACGAGAAGGCGCTCAAGGAGCTCGCGAAGGACAAGGAGGTCGTGGGAATGGTCGTCGTGGCGGAGGGGAAGGTGAAGGCCGGCGACGTCTTCGCCAACCACGACCTCTTCGCGACGGTGTGGCCGCGGCTTTTAACCAGCTACGCCATGGACGCGGCCTTGGCGGGCGAGCTGGGGGAAGTCCCGCCGGCGTCGGCGATAGAGGCGTACCTCGCGCAGCTCGAGCAGGCCGAGCGGGAGGAGACGTACGCCGACGAAACGCAGAACCGCTCGAGCCTGAGCAAGGACGACATGAGCGCCTACGAGTTGGAGTATAAGGGCAAGAAGATGCACGTGAATATGTACTGAGCGCGGCCTTGGTCGTCCATAAAAAAGCCGGCCCGTAGGGGCCGGTTTTTTTAACATCCGGTTCGCAGCAAATATTTTTGTTGCAATATTCGGCGGGTTATGTAAAATGAGGGCCGAAGGAACGAGGGTTGTGTTTAAAGGACGGGATACAGAATTTCAAAGGTTAGCGCCGCGGGCTTTGGCTACGGCCGCCGCGGGGTTTTTTGTTTTAATCGCCGCCGCGTGCGACGACGAACCTATTTATAACCGCTCGCTTAGTTGGGCCAAGGTAGCGCGTTTCCCGGACGACGTTGGGCCTAACGGAGTTTTGGCCGCGGCACCGGATGGAACGGTGTACGTAATAGCGTCAGATATCAGCGAGGAATTTAACCCGCGGATTGTATTATACCGATACGAAGGCGGGCGTTTGGAGGAATTTTTCAGACCCCCTTACGAGCGTTGCGACATTAGAGACGTTAAATACGCGCACAATACGTTGTGGGCCGCGGGCGGGAAGACTGTCAGCGGGGGCTACCAACCGTACGTCGCGACGTTCGACGGCGACCGATGGCGAGAAATCGACGTTCCGAGTTCTGTTGAGGAAAGCGGTTTTTCCGCCGCATGCCCGGTTTCGCGTGACGGGTGTTGGTTTACGACGTGGCGCGGGGTTTATCAATATGATCGCGGCGTTTGGCAGAAGAAATTTTACGATGGTTCTAAAGTATACGATATGGGTATTGCCGTGTCGGAGGCCGGTAAGGTCTTTGTCCCTACGGCCCGTTTTAGTGATTGGAAGGTTAACGTCAGCGACGATTACGGCGCGACTTGGCACGTCGAACAAATCGGCTTGGCGGAGGGGTTGTACCGTATTTATGATTACCGTAACGTTTTTGCCCTCGCGGGTGAAACGCTTTATCTAACCGCAAGGCTGAAAACCACGGCCCCGCTCCCACAAAGCGAGAGCAAGGATTACCTTGGGATTATTAAAAGGGACCCGGCGCCCGCGGGCCAAGGCCGTTACGAATTGGTTTTCCTTGCGTCGACGACGACCGCCCCCGTTAGAGGGTTTATGGGCATGGCGTTCCACGACGCGGGCAACGGCCGCGCCGTAGGGTACTTAACCTCGGTCGCCCTCGAGCACGGCGAGTGGGTAGCCGAGGAAGTAAATTTCTTTGGGATATATTATTCCAATTTTATAGGGGTAACGGCTAGTTACCCGTTTTACTGGGCGATATTAGAGGAAGATACCTATTTCCAGACGGACGCTAGTTATTGGCTTTGCGAAACGCGTTAACGCGGCCTTGCTTACCCGGGGCTTAATTAAACTGCCGGTCGCGTTAATTTTCCTAGCCGCGTACGCGTATGCCGGGGAAGTCTCGGCCTCGGTCGGCCTTCTGTCCTACGAGGCGGCGTACGACTTCTACCCCAACTTCTACCGCCAGGGCGGTTACCGCGCGCGGGTGGAAGGCCGGTTCGGCAAGCCGTGGCGCGTAACGTTGCGGTTGTCGGGCGCGGAATACACTGCCGACAACTGTATCCGCGAGGGCAACGTCGATGCCGGCGTCGGGAGGTTATTTACGCTGGCCCTTTTCGAATGTTACGCCGGTGTCGCGGCCCGCGTCAGCTACGTCCGGTTCCACTATCCAGCCCCTTATTACAGGCCCAAGTTCGATACGTCGGAGTACGTCGGCCTCGTCGGCGCGGGTTATGACGTCGGCGCGGGCGTGCCGCTGGGCCGCTTCTACCTCGGCGCCGCGCATCGCGCGACGTGGGCCAACCCCACGGTTAGCTATTTCAAGTCGCCCGTCGCGACGTTTATATTCGAGGGCGAAGCGCGATGCGCGGTGTTTAAGAGTTGGAGCCTGCTCGTCCTCGGCGGTCTGGAGCACGGCGGCTACTACCCCGAGTATTACCTCGGCTACGGCTCGAACCGCCCGTACGCCGAGGTCGGCGCGGCGTATTCCTTCTAGTAAAGGTCCAAACGAAAATGGGAAATTCAGTTGCGCGGGTGCGTTTTTCGGTGGCCGCCGCGGCGTTTTTCGTTTTAATCGCCGCCGCGTTAGTCCGCGTCTTACGCCCATTTCCTACGATATTTTTTACTTTTTTCTTACTTAATTGCGGCGCCGGGCCTTTAGGACCTAAGGCCGTTAATTGGGTTTCGGTGGCTTGGACGGGCGTTGACGTTAAAGGAATTGCTGCGGATAAAGACGGGAACGTATGGCTCGCGGGCGAGTACCCGCCGCTTACCAGCGATAGCCGTGGCCGATTATTATGTTGGAATGGCTCAGCGCTGAGAGAGGTTTATGTTGTTGAAGAAAAAAATAGTACGCTTTGTGACGTGGATTTCGCCGGTGGTGTCGGTTGGGCCGTAGGCGGTTACGTAGAGGGCAACAGTAGCGAACCCGTCTTATTGAAATACGAGAAGGGGGATTGGGCACGGGTTCTAGATATTCCCGTCTCTGGTTCTCCGTTTTTCGCGGTGGCCGCTTTGGCCCGTGATTCGTTTTGGGTTATCGCGTCGGCTAGTATTTATAAATACGACGCCGGTAATTGGTCGCAGGCGTACGAACTCCCGGGAGTTAACGGCGTCGCCGCCGGCCCTTCGGGCGTCGTCGTGGCCTGGCCCATAGCAGATTTCATTTGGGTTTTTAACGGTAAGAACTGGGTAAAGGAATTTGTCGATTTGCCTCCCGGCTTTTCGTTGGCCGGTATCACCGGGGTTTCTGTTACGGAGGGCGCCGTTTACTTAATAGGCTTAGTCTATAATGGTCCCTATGACTTCAACGCGATAATAAGGCGCGACTTAGCGCCCGCCGGCGCAGGCGCGTACGAGCTTTCGTTCTACGCCCCGCACGGCCCTTACGTCTACTATCAGAACTGTATCGCTTTCCGGGACGAAAAAAACGGGCTTACACTCGGGCCGCAAACGCATATTATATGCGAAGAAGGTATATTCTACGAAGGGTTATTACCTATTGAAGTTGGTTCGCCCGAAGGCGTGGTATGGTCTGAAGAAGGTAAATATTGGATGTATTCCCTACATGAGGGTGGGACTTATTACCTTTATTATTTAAATAGCTACAAACCCCTTTGAATTTTCCCGGCTTAAAAGTTAAAAACGGCGGCCTTTCGGCCGCCGCTTAGTTTTCGCATAAATTCTTATTGGATATCGCCGGTGACGGCGGCGCCGGGGGGGACCTCCACCTCGGGCCACACGCGCGTCCCCGGCTCGAGGCGCGCCGCCGTCCCGACGTGCGCGCCGTCGCCCACCACGGCGCCGTCCACCACGGCCTCCGCGCCTATCACGACCCCTTCCCCCAATATGCTCCCCGCGACCGCGGCCCCCTCGCCGACGGTGACGTCGTCCAACAAAAGCGACGCCTCGACGACGGCGTTAGCGCCGACCTCGCAGCGGGCGCCGAGGGCCGAGCGGCCGCCGACCGCGGCCTCCGCGTTTATCCGGCAGCCGCCGCCTCCCAGAAATCGCGCCTCTTTAACGGGCCATAATTTCAATTGCGCGGCCAAAAGGTCGTGCGCCGTCGCGATGGGGAACCAGGGGCCCGCGGCCCGGACGACCTTCACGGCTCGAGCCGCGGCGTAGTCCTCCAAGGCCGCGGTGAACTCCAGCTCGCCCCGCGGCGACGGCTTGAGCCGCCTTATATAATCGAATATCTTCTCGTCGACCTTATACAAGCCGGTATTGACCAAGGCCGCGCCGCCACCGCCGGCCTTTTCGGATATCCCGCGCAGGAGGCCGCTATCGATTTTCAAAACGCCTAAGCGGTCGGCTGAGCGCGTGGGGGCGCCGAGGACCGCGGCGCCGGGGGCGGCCGCGACGGCCGCGACGTTCGCGCCGCCGTAGTAGTCGTCGCCGTTGACGACCAGGAACTCGCCGGCGACGGCGCCTCGAGCCGCGGCCACGGCGTCCGCGGTGCCCCGCGGTTCGGCCTGCGTCACGTATACGAGGGGAAGGCCCGCGTATTCAGGCCCGAACGCCTCGCGGACCATCTCGGCGCGATAATTAACGACGACCACCGCCTCGTCGGCCACGGCCGCCAACGCCTCGAGGGTGTGAGCCAGGAGCGGCTTCCCCAAAAGCGGCAGGACCGGCTTAGGGCGCGTTAGCGTTAGCGGGTACGTCCGCGTCGACTTGCCCGCGGCCAGTACGACGGCCTTCATTCGCTCTCTCCTGCGGGGGCCACGCCACCCGTTTCGGTCGTCGCGGCCGCCGGTACGGCCTCGGCGGCGGGCGCCGCGCGCGCGGGGAACGACGCTAGCCGCGCGGCGAAGTTGTGCCACTCGAGGGCGACCAATATGCCGTCGTACGTGTAACAGGCGCGGAAAGGCCCCGGCTCGAGGCGGAAGACGCGGCCAAGGAGCCTTTCGCCGCCGACAACTACGGCCTGGAATCCTTGCCACGTGACGCGAGCGGGCCGGCCGCCGGCGGGAACGCAGAATTCGAACGGCGGCTTGGCGTCTTCGGCCGGTACGGCGACGGCGGCGCCGAGCGCTATGAATTCGGCGAAAGCGGGGCCGTCGGCGCTAGTCGGCGACACGCCGCGCAACGGCTCGCAGGGGGTTACGCCCTCGACGACCCGGTCGAAGATTTCGCCGTAGATATGGACCGCGGCGGGCTGTGGCGGCGACTTCTCGTACCAGGCGGCCAAACCGCCGGCCGGCGCGCCGCCGCAATATATTTCGTAAAAAAGTTCGGCCGCGTTTTTCAAGCCGGGTATCTCCGCGGTTATGGGGTGCGCGCCGCGCCCTTCGACTTTCGGCTCGCCCGCGAGCGCGAACTTGGTCAACGTCGCCGGCTCAGCGGCCGTCGCCAGCGCGACGCGGAGCTGAGGTACCGGCCTCCCGGGCGCCGCGACCGCCCGGCCGTCTACTTCAAGCCAGTCGTACCCGGCTAGAAGATTTCCGGCGAAGACCCCCAGGCCCGTCGCGAAGCGGACCAACTTTCCCTCCGCGCGATATGACGCCGCGAGCCGCTCGAGCTCTCCCCGGCCTTCGACGGCGGGCCACCATCCCCACGGCGCGGCGTCGGGGTCTTCGGCCGCGCTTTCGAGGGGTGCTTGCTGTGAGGGTTCCACCGTAAAGGTCCCGGTTATAATATTCCCGGCGACGCGGCCGTCGAAGGATTGGCCGGCGCGCGTCAGGTCGCCCGGGTCGGGCGGCCGGGACGTCGTCGCCGCTACCGGCAAATGCAACCGAAGTGCCGTCGGCCTGGGCGGCAGTATAAACGGTAGGTACGCCACGGCCGGGCTTTGGTATAAAAAGCCGCGGGGCCGCTGCGGTTCGGCGGAGGGGCTCGTCCCGTAGCCGGTTCCGTCGACGTAGCTTACGACCGCGCCGTCGGCGTCGAACCAGACGCGTACGTAGTTGTCGGCGCCGCGGCCCGTCCAAAAGCCGCCGGCGTCGCGGCCCCGATACGACGACGTCCGCCCGGACGTAAGCTCGAGGGCCGTAAGATTCGTTCGATTCGGTTCGCGCGGCGCCGTCGCGAGGGGAAGCGGCGCGCCCTCGAAGGTTACGAACGCCGGCGGTCGCGCGCCGCGGCTCTCGGCCACGTTTCCGAACTCGTCCACTATTTTCAGATGCCAGGAGCGGCCGACGCGATAGCGGAACGCGCCGCCGCCCCATCGCCCGGAGAGGTAGTGGACCGGCCGGTCCGGCCGGCGCGCGGCGACGACGGCCAGCTCGTCGCTCACTACCCCCCGGCCGTCGGCCCAACGCCGGATGCGGAGCCGGCATCCGGTCACGACGAACGGCCCCCCGGAATCGCGCCGCGATCCCAATTCGACGCGGCTTACCCAGCCCACCGGTACGCCGCGGGATTGTATGGCGAAATATTCCGCCGGCCCGCGCCGCGCGTGGCCGCAGCACACACATAAGGCCGCTGCCGTCGCCATAATCTTAGCCGGGGCCCTTAAATGCATATTCGTAACCGTAAGCGAGATGATTCCGCGGGTTAAAGCTTGCTGAGGATAAGGCCGGCGCCGATAATGCCGATCACGGTCAAGACGTTTATTTTCAGAATCAGGCCGAAGGTGAGCGTTAGGATGTGGAGGTTGAGCATAGCGGGCTCGAGGCCGAAGGTTATGCTTTTCAGGAAGAAATTTTTTACGCCGCCCTCCGGCAAATAGGCGCCCAGAAGCTCGCCGACCATCGTCCCCAAGAGGGCGCCTATTACGACGATGATTAGACCTTTAAGAAGGCTTTTGCCTGCCGGCATTTCTATCGCTCCCTTCCGCGCGTAAGGCCCGCGCATACCGGCCGTTCGTACCTAAAAAGCGGGGTTCACGTATACCGCGGCGCCGGCTGGTTTTCCTTTCGGCGTTTACTGGCCGGCGCCGGCCCGAACCTCCCGGTTGCCGCGACGCGCCATATTAGCACAGGTCCCGGCGGCGGAAAAGGTTTTTATATCGCCGCGGCGCGGGGGCTCGTCTTCCCGCCTTAAATCCCTTGACTACGAAGTTTCGTTGTGATAGGTTTAATTAAAACAAGGAGGAAGTTCCGGTGCGCAAGAGAATAATCGTCTGGTACGTCGTTTTGCTGCTGGCGGCGAGCGGCGCGGCCTTTGCGAAATCCTGGCGCGTGGCGGGCGCGATCGTCCACATGCGGGAAGGAGAGTACCAAGCCGCGATCAAACTTCTCCACGAGGACGTCGCCGAGTCGCCGGGTAACGCGGAAGCCTGGGGTTATCTGGGCGACGCGTACGCCCACGAAGGCGAATTCATAAAGGGGGCGGAGAGCTGGGCCCGCGCGGAAGACATATACGCCCAGAAGAATAAGAAGAAAGAGATCGATAAGATACTCCAGAGCCGCGAATTTTTTTGGGCCCAGGCCTTTAATGAAGCGCACAAGGCTTTCGCCCGGGCATTGCGTTTTAACGACCCCGCGTTCGTCCCGGGCGAGGGGGAGACCATGACCGCCGATCTGGACAAGGCGGAAGAGGGATTCATCGCGACGCAGCACGTCTTCAGCGCCCACCCCAAAACGCTTTTCTTGCTGGGTATGGTTTACGAGGAGAAAGCTACGTACTACGGCGGGTTGGATGCCGACGCGCTGGTCGATGTTACCGATTACGACGTCGATACCGGCGCGGCGGCCCAGCGCCAGGTAAAAGCCGGCGCTTACGCCGACGAGATGTGGGACAAAGCGATGGACGCGTATGAAACGGCGGTGGCGTTGAAGCGAACCGACATGGCCGGGCCGAAGTGGGACGAAAAGACGCCGCTCAGCGATTACCTCGTCAAAACCGTTAACTCGTACTTACACCGAGAGAAGTACGAACGGGCGCTTTCCGTTATCGAGCCGCTGTTGGCGGAGATGCCTGACGATTTAATGCTATGGAACGCCAAGGCCGCCGTACTCGACAAATTGGGCCGCACGGCCGAAGCTATCGAGGCGCTAAGGACCGTGGCGGAAAAGACCGCGGACCAAAAGAAGAAAGCTGAGGTCCTCGGCGAGATTGGCGCTTATTATTTGAAGAAGGATTACCAGGGCCGCGACCCCAAGAAGGCTATTGAGGTTTTGGAGCAAGCGTTGGTGTTGGCCCCCGACGACTATCGCATCTACCTTAACCTGGGCAAGGCTTACGGCGAAATTGGCGAGTTCCAAAAGGGTAAAGACTACCTCATCAAGGGGCAAGAGCTTTACGAAAAACAAGGATAAGGCTGCGACGAGCCCGCACCGCGGCGGGGCCGCTTCGCGGAGGTGGGTTTTATGAGGTGCCCGGCGTGCGGCGGGCCGTTGGTCCCGGACGAGCTCCAGCTCGGCTTATACCAATGCGCCCAATGCGGCGAAGTGGAGGTTGACGAGGGCGGTGCCTACGTCCGCGGCCGCTTCTACGAAGTGGGGGACGACGGGGAGGCCGCGTCCTTCGACGAGTGGGATGGGCCGCCGGAGGACTACGTGCCTACGTGGGAAGACGTGTTCGCCGGGGACGAGTTCACCCCGCCCCAGGAAGAATAAGAGGTTGGGGCGACTTAGGCGTTAAACGCCGCCGGCTAGCCGGCGGTTTTTTTTGTCGCGTCGACGTAGCGGCGACGGCGTAAGGGCACGGCCCACTTTTTCGCCAGGCCCTCCATCGCGTCCTCGGCCACGCCGGCGGCGGCGACGGCGGTGATTACCACCGTCGGCACGTGGCGTTTGGCGCCGGCGACGAATTTCTCCACCTCGCCCCAAGCCCGGGCGCCGGCGCGCGGCCGACACAACTGCTCGTACGTCGCCGCGTCGGGGGCGTTGACGCTTACCGATATTTTGTCGACCAGGCCCGCCATCTCGGCCGTAACGTCCCGGCCTTGCGTAAGGTTCGCCGAGCCGTTGGTATTTAAGCGCACGACGCCGCCGGCTTTCTTTATCGCCCGGGCGACGTCCATTACGACCGGCCACCTGACGGTCGGCTCGCCGTAGCCGCAAAATACGACTTCGTCGTAGGCGGCGGCGTCTCCTATGGCGCCGACGATTTCTTCCGCCGTAGGTTCCATGCGCAAGCGGAGGTCGTAACCGCCGACGCCCGGCGCGTACTCCCGGATGCAGAAACGGCACGCGTTCGTGCATCGGTTGGTAATGTTGAGGTAGAGCGAGTTCCGCAGGCGGTATGCCACGGCGCCGCCGAAGTCGGGGGCCAGGCCGAAGAAGCGCCGCGCCGCCAGCGTCGTTTCCGCGTATATGTCTTCTAACGGCTCGCGAGCGCGCTCGCTCAACGCCGCCGCGACGAGCGGCAGGTAGGCGGGTTCGTTCCGCTTCCCCCGGTGCGGTGCCGGCGCCATATACGGCGCGTCGGTCTCGAGCATGGTCGTGCCGAGGTCCAGCGCCGCGACGTGGGCCGGCGGCCGCCTTCTCCCGCCGTACGTTATGTTCCCGGTGAACGAGACGAAGAGGCCCCGTTCTCGCGCCCAACGGTAGTATTCCGCATCGCCCGAAAAACAGTGAAGGACGGCCCCCCGCGGCGGCGCGCCCTCCTGGTCCAGGACGCGCCTGAGGTCCTCCTCGGCCTTGCGCTGGTGCAGGATTATGGGGAGCTCCAATTCGCGGGCGAGCGCTAAGTGCCAGCGGACAAGCTCGAGTTGCTCGTCGCGGGGCAGCGCCATATAATGGTAATCCAGGCCGCATTCGCCGACGGCGACCGCCAGTCCTTCCGCTTTTCCGCGCACGAGCGCGTCTTTGATGCCGGCGGCCTCGGCGGCGTCGAGGCGCAGGCCGCAGTTGGGGTGGAGGGCCGCGGCGACGGAAAGGCCGTCGTTGGCGCGGGCGAGCTCGAGCGCCCGGGTCGCGTCCGCCGCGGCGCAGGCCGGCACTATCATGTAACGGACGCCCGCCTCCCGCGCGCGCGTCACTGCGCCGTCCACGTCCGCGGCGAAATCGTCGTGCTCGAGGTGGACGTGGGTATCGGCGAGGAGATATAGTAACTTCATGCTGCGCGACGAAGGCCGGGGGCGGTCTTTAGGCGGATTTTATTACCAGCTTAGCGCCGGGCCCACGTCCAGGAGGAAGACCGTATTGGAGTAATAATAATATTCGCGGGAGCCGGCGACGACGGTACCCCGGGTCCAGATGCCGAGGTTCCTGTTTACGAAGGTTACGTTTTCGATATCGAAAGCGAACGAGGCCCTGCCGTCGGGGTCGTGGTCCTCCGAGGCCCAGAAAACCGTGGCCCCGAAGCCGGCGGCGGCCTCCAGAAATGACCCGCGGCCGTCGTAATTGACGTTGACGCCGCCGCCGGCGGTGGGCGTCAGCTCGAAGAAGTGGTCGGACAAATGGTAGGGGTAGCGCACGTAGCGGTATTGGAAGCGGAGGTCGACGGCTGCGAAGGGTCGCAGCCGCGCGGCGCCGAAGTAGATTCGTAAGAGGTTTTCCAGGTAATGGGGTTCCGTGCCGTCGTTATATCGGCGTTCCCAATCGTCGAGCGGATAGTACGCGTACGCGGGCTCGTAGGCCAGGCGGCCCCAGTCGAAGCGCGCCTGCGCCCGCGGCCCGAGGTAGTAAGGCGTGCCCGCGGATATCATGGGCGCCAGCACGAAGCGCCTAACGGCCGCGGCTTCGCTTCGCCACGCGGGCCGGGCGGCCGCGTCCAGGCTGGCGCCGCACCGCATGCAGTATTCGGCCGTACGCGGGTTAAGCGTGTTGCACTTGGGGCACAGACGGTAGCCGGTGAGGTCCGGGGAGGGCGGGGCATCGTCGCCCCCCTCGGCGGCGGGCGGCTCGAGAGCCCGGGTCGCGGCGGTGCTAATAGTAAAATATAGGGCTAGCGATAACACGGTTACAAATTTCATGACGCCTTCCTCAGAACGCGAGCGCCAAACCGCCGGATAAGTCGTAAAGTATAGGGAACGCAAAGTGGGGGAAAGGGATATCCCCTCTAAGCCAGAAGCCGAGCCAGTCGTTGACGAACGTGATATTATGGACCACGAGGGGGTAACGGTTGCCGAGGTAGCCGCGCGACAGGTCGAATAACGCCGCATACCCGGCGGCGCCGGCGAAGCTCGAGCCCCGCCGGTCGTAGTTGTACGCTAAGCCGAAGAGGACG
>CAZLXP010000065.1:0-14798 GCA_964563535.1 uncultured bacterium
CGTGCCCTATAGTCCCCACGTTCACGTGCGGCTTCGTCCGCTCAAATTTAGCCTTAGCCATGGCTCAAAACCTCCGATGTCGTAAAGCGGTAGGCCCTTTCGTATCGACCTATTAACTATTAGGTGCTGGCGGTACGGTTTATAAGTCAAGCACGCCGGCCGCCGCGCCCGGCCCGAGGCGCGAAGTTTTTACGTATAACATAAAAACCTTTAAAAGTAAAGGATTTTTACCCCCCAACCGCTTCATGACCCTAAAATTCCGGAACGAATCCCCGCGCCAGCCGCAAAATGTGGTCGGCTATGTTTTTGGGGACCTTATCGTACCTAAAGAACTCGAGGGCATAGGTGGCCCGCCCTTGCGTTATAGACCTCAAGGCGGTGGCGTACCCGAAAGTTTCGGCTATCGGGCACACGGCCCTGATTATCTCGGCCTCCGCGCGGTGCTCCATGCCGACTACTTCCGAGCGGCGGCCGTTGAGGTCGTTAATCACGTCGCCGACGTATTCTTTGGGCGTTACGATCTCTATCGTGCCGTAGGGCTCGAGCAACTCCGGCTGCGCCTTGCGCATCGCCTGGCGGAACGCCTGCTGGGCGGCGATCTCGAACGCGATGGGGGTGGATTCCACCGGGTGGGAAGAACCGTCGTACAACGCCACGGCCACGCCCGTCACCGGGAATCCGGCGAGCACGCCGGCCTCCAGCGCACCCCGGACGCCGCGCTCGGCGGCGGCCACGTACTCTTTTTCAAGCATGCCCCCGCTAAGGCGATTCTCGAAGACGAAGCCGCCGTCGCCGTAGGGCCGGACCTCGAGCCCTACGTGACCGTATTGGCCCTTGGCCCCCGCGGGTTTGACGAACTTCCCCTCCGCCCGGCCTACGGCCGAAACCGTCTCCTTATACGCCACCTGGGGCGGGCCGACGTTGGCGGCCACGCCGAACTCCCGCGTCATCCTTTTCGTCAAAATATCCAGATGGAGTTCGCCCATCCCGGAGATAACGGTCTGGCCGGTGGCCTCGTCGTACCTCACCTTAAAGGTGGGGTCTTCCTCCGCCAATTTGGCCAAAGCGTCGTTCAGCGTCTCTTCGTCGGCCCTGGTCTTGGGCTCGATGGCGACCGATACCACCGGCACGGGGAACCTTATGCGCTCGAGTAAGATGGGGTGCTTGTCGTCGCACAACGTGTCGCCGGTAAAGGTATGCTTCAGGCCCACCACCGCCGCGATGTCGCCGGCGTAAACGGCGTCGACGTCGTCCCGGTCGTTAGCGTGCATCTCCAACAGGCGGGCCAACTTCTCCTTTTTATCGGTATTGGCGTTGTAGGCCGTCGCGCCCGCGCGCCGCGTCCCGGAATAAACGCGGATGAAGGTCAACCGGCCGACGTACGGGTCGCTCATTATTTTAAAGGCCAGGGCGGAGAACGGCTCGTCGTCGGCCGGCCGCCGCACGTCGGGCTCTTTGCGCCCCGGCCGCTGGCCGACCACCGGCGGCACGTCCACCGGCGACGGCAACAGGTCCACCACGGCGTCGATGAGCAACTGGACGCCGATATTCCGCAGCGCCGAACCGCACAACACCGGGACCAGGGCGTAGTTCAACGTGGCCCGCCGGATGGCGGCGGTAAGTCCGGCGGGGGGGAGTTCGCGCCCGTCGAGGTACGCCTCCATTACGACCTCGTCCACCTCGGCCAGCGACTCGACCAGGTTTTTCCGCCAGGACACAATCTCGGCCTGGCGCTCGGCGCGCAGGCTGAAGAGGCTTATGGGGTCGTAATTTTTCCCGAGGGAATCGGCGTCGAATATATACGGCGTCATCGTCACGAGGTCGGTAACGCCCACGAAAGTATCCTCGCTCCCGATGGGGACCTGGATGGGGACGGCGTTGGCGGCCAGCTTCTGGCGGAGCTCGCGCACCGCGCCCAGGAAGTCGGCGCCGACGCGGTCCATTTTATTCACGAACGCGATGCGCGGGATGTGGTACCGGTCGGCTTGGCGCCAGACGGTCTCGGATTGCGGTTCTACGCATCCCACGGCGCACAAAACGACCACCACGCCGTCGAGCACCCGCAGCGACCTCTCGACTTCGACGGTGAAGTCCACGTGGCCGGGGGTATCGATAATGTTTACGCGGTGGCCGCGCCACGACACCGTAGTCGCGGCCGCGGTTATGGTAATGCCGCGCTCGCGTTCCAGCTCCATCCAATCCATCTCGGCGGCGCCCTCGTCGACCTCGCCGATTTTATAGGTCTTGTCGGTATAGTACAAGACGCGCTCGGTCACGGTCGTTTTACCGGCGTCGACGTGGGCCGCGATGCCCACGTTCCGTACTTTAGCTATCGGCGACTTACGCGGCATACCGCCATATTTAAAGAAACCATCCCCGGCAAGGGATGGTTTCTCTACTCCCCAGACCGGAGGGTGCTAAGTCGGACTAAAACGAGCGCTTTGTGCCCGAGTATTAATCATGGACCAGCCGCCCGCCCTCGAGGCTATTACCAACGGTAGTGGGCAAAAGCCTTGTTGGCTTCCGCCATCCGGTGCGTATCCTCCTTCTTCTTGTGCGCCGCGCCGGCGGCCTTCGCGGCGTCGAGGATTTCGGCAGCCAACTTGTTCACCGTCCCGTATTCCGACCTGGCCTTGGCCGCCGCCATAATCCAACGTATGGCCAACGCCACCCGCCGCTGCTGCGGGACCTCCACCGGCACCTGGTACGTGGCGCCGCCCACGCGCCGGGATTTAACTTCCAGCGACGGCTTCACGTTATTTATGGCGCGGTTGAATACCGCCAGCGCGTCTTCGCCGGCTTTTTCGGTTACGATATCCATCGCGCCGTAGAAGATGCCTTCGGCCCCGGCGCGCTTACCTCGCGACACGAGGTTGTTTATGAACCTCGTCACGAGGGGCGACCCGTACCTGGCGTCGGGGTGCCAATTGCGTTTATCGGGCTTACGCGAGCGCGCCATTAAGCTATCGACCTCCGCATACCTGTTACGCCCGGCAGGCTTCTCATTTAACCTTCTTCGGCTTCTTGGCGCCGTATTTCGACCGGCTGCGGGCCCGGTCCGCCACCCCCGAGGCGTCGAGCACGCCGCGGATAACGTGATACCGGACGCCCGGGATATCTTTGACCCGGCCCCCGCGGACGAGGACGATGGAGTGCTCCTGCAAGTTATGGCCCACCCCGGGTATATAAGCCGTCACTTCGGTGCCGGTAGTGAGCCGGACGCGGGCAACCTTGCGCAGAGCCGAGTTGGGTTTCTTGGGCGTCACGGTCCACACCCGCGTGCAGACGCCGCGGCGCTGGGGGCACCGGGCGAGGGCGGGGGATTTGGACTTCCGCGGCGCGGTGGCGCGGCCGTGTCGTACTAATTGGTTAATGGTAGGCATATTTATTTCCGTCCGGCGCCGGGGGGGGTCGTTATTTCCCGCGAACCAATTCCTCCTCGGCCTCCGCCGAAACCTCCTCTTTGATTTGAAGACGAAGCCTGGCCGGGTCGAAAGCGCCGAGGCCGGCGGGGATCAAGTGGCCCATTATAACGTTCTCCTTCAACCCCAATAAATTATCCCTTTTGCCGGCGAAGGCCGCTTCCGCCAAGATGTGGGTCGTCTTCTGGAACGAGGCCGCGCTGATGAAAGAGTCGGTAGACAGCGCCGCCTCGGTAATGCCCTGTAGGATGGGGCTGGCCGTGGCCGGCTTTTTGCCCTGGCTTATGACCTTCTCGTTGACGTCGCGGAACTTGAACTTATCCACTGTCTGCTCGGGGAGGAACTCGGTATCCCCCACCGTTTCGATCCTAACCTTCCGCAACATCTTGCGGACGATGCTCTCCAGGTGCTTGTCGTTGATGTCGACGCCCTGGAGCCGGTATACCTCCTGGATCCCGTTGACGAGGTACTCCTGGACTTCCTTGTCGCCCTTCACGCGGAGGATGTCGTGCGGGTCGATGTTGCCGTCGCACAGCTGCTGGCCCGCGGTCACCAGGTCGCTTTCGTGCACCTTGAGGTGTTTGCCCTGCGGGATCTCGTACTCCCTGGACTGGTGTTCGCCGCCCACCACTATCTTGCGCTTGCCCTTGCGGGTGCCCTTGACCTCGACCCGGCCGTCGATTTCCGAAATCATCGCCGGGTTCTTGGGCCGACGAGCCTCGAACAACTCCGCGACGCGCGGCAAGCCGCCGGTGATGTCGCGCGTCTTGCCGATCTCGCGCGGGAGCTTGACCAGCAACCGGCCGGCCTCCACCCGCTCGCCGTGGTGCACGTTGACGTACCCGCCGAACGGCACGGGGTATTCCACGTCTTTGCCGCCGACGCCGGTGTGGACGACGATGTGGGGGTCGAGGTCCTTGCGCCTGGTGCCGCCCACCACGACGCGCTGAATGAGGCCGGCGGCGTCCACCTCTTCGCGGAGCGTAACCCCCTCGATGATGTCGCGGAGCTCGACTTTGCCCGCGACGTCCGAGAGGATGGGTTCGCTGTACGGGTCCCACTCGTAAATGACTCGGCCTTTCTCCAAGTATTCGCCGTCCCCCACTTGCAGCGTCGCGCCGTACGGCACGGTATACTTTATCCGGTCCCGGCCCTCTTCGTCCACGATGTTCAGTTCGGCGTTGCGCGACAATACGACCTTAGAACCGTCGGGCCTCTCGACCTTGCGGAGGCGCTCGAAGCGCGCCTTGCCCGCGACCTTGGCCGCGATCCTGGATTGTTCCACGATGCGGCTGGCCGTCCCGCCGACGTGGAAGGTCCGCAGCGTGAGCTGCGTCCCCGGCTCGCCGATGGACTGGGCCGCGATTACGCCGACCGCCTCGCCGACGTTGACGAGTTTGCCGGTGGCGAGGTTCTTGCCGTAGCAGAACGAACAGACCCCCCGGCGCGACTCGCACGTCAATACCGACCTTATCTTGGCCGACGTCGCGTTCGACATCTCGATCTTCTCGGCTTCGTCTTCGTCGATCAGCTGGTTGGCGGCGACGATGAGTTCGCCCGTGACGGGGTCGTACACGTCTTCCAACGCCACCCGCCCCAGGACGCGGTCGCCCAGCGACGCGATTACTTCCTCCCCTTCCTTGAGGGGGGCCATTTCGATGCCCAGCAGGGTCCGGCAGTCCTCCTCCGTCACGATCAGGTCGTGGGCCGCGTCCACCAGACGGCGCGTGAGGTAGCCGGCGTCCGCGGTCTTGAGCGCCGTATCCGCCAGTCCCTTGCGGCCGCCGTGGGTCGAAATGAAATACTCCAAGACCGACAAGCCCTCGCGGAAGTTGGAGAGGATGGGCTGCTCGATGATCTCGCCGATGCGGCCCGTAATTTTTTTCTGGGGTTTGGCCATCAGGCCGCGCAGGCCGCAGAGTTGGCGTATCTGGTTTTGCGACCCCCGGGCCCCGGAGTCGGCCATAATGAATACCGGGTTGAAGCCCTTGGCGTCCTTCGCCAAACGCTCGAAGACCAGCTCGCTTAAGACGTCGGTGGTCCGCGTCCAGGCGTCGATGACCATATTGTAGCGTTCGCCGTACGTGATGGCCTGCTGCTGGTAGAGCTTCTCTATCTTCTCGACTTCCCGCTTCGTCTCCTCGATGAGGGTCGCCTTCTCGGGGGGCACGATGAGGTCGTCGACCCCGAACGTAACGCCCGCCAGCGTGGCGTGCAAAAAGCCCAAATCCTTGAGGTCGTCCAACAGCGTGACCGTCCGGGCGAGGCCGTATTTTTTATATACGGCCGCGATGATGCCCCCCAGCGTCTTCTTGTCCACCGTTTTATTAACGAAGGTGAAGTCGGAGGGTAAAACCTCGTTGAAGAGTACGCGGCCTACGGTGGTTTCTATCACCTCGCCGTAGAGGCGCACCTTGACCTTGGCGTAGCGGCCGGCTTCCCCCATCTCGTAAGCTAAAATAACCTCGTCGACGTCGGCGAAGGTTTTGCCCTCGCCCCTCTCGCCCTCCTTGGGTTTGGTGAGGGCGTAACACCCGAGGACGATGTCCTGCGTGGGCGTCGCGACGGGTTTGCCGTGGGCCGGGGAGAGGATGTTGCGCGTGCTCGCCATCAGGAGCTTGGCCTCGAGTTGGGCCTCGGGCGCGAGGGGCACGTGCACCGCCATCTGGTCGCCGTCGAAGTCGGCGTTGAACGCGGTGCACACCAGCGGGTGTATCCGGATGGCGGAACCCTCGACGAGCACCGGTTTGAAGGCCTGGATGCCGAGGCGGTGGAGGGTGGGCGCGCGGTTGAGCAGCACCGGGTAGTCGCGGATGCACTCCTCGAGGATGTCCCATACCTCGGGCTTGACCTGTTCGACCAGGCGCTTGGCGCTCTTAATGGTGTGGACGAAACCGTGCTCCTCGAGCTTCTGGATAATAAACGGTTTGAAGAGCTCGAGGGCCATCTTCTTGGGGACGCCGCATTCGTGAAGCTTAAGTTCCGGGCCTACGACGATGACGGCGCGGCCGGAATAATCCACCCGCTTCCCCAACAGGTTCTGGCGGAAGCGCCCCAGTTTGCCCTTGAGGTTGTCGGAGAGCGATTTGAGGGGGCGGTTATTTACGCCCCGGACGGCGTACCCCCGCCGGCCGTTATCCAACAGCGCGTCCACCGACTCCTGCAACATTCTCTTCTCGTTGCGGAGGATAACGTCCGGCGCCTTGAGCTCGATCAGTTTGCGGAGGCGGTTGTTGCGGTTAATCACCGTCCGGTAGAGGTCGTTGAGGTCCGAGGTGGCGAAGCGGCCTCCGTCCAGCGGCACCAGCGGCCGCAGGTCCGGCGGCAATACCGGGAGGACTTCCAGTATCATCCACTCCGGCCGGTTACCCGATTTCCGCACCGCCTCGACGAGCTGCAGCCTCTTGAGTATGGTTTTTCGCTTCTGCTTCGACTTCGTGGCCTCGAGGTCGGCCTTGAGCTCCACCGCCAGCGTCTCGAGGTCCAAGTCCTCGAGCAGCCGCCGCACCGCCGGCGCCCCCATCTCGGCCACGAACTCGCCCGGGAACTTCTCGTACAGGCGGCGGTACTGTTCCTCGGAGATGACCTGGCCGGCGGCAAGGTCCGTCTCGGCCTTGAGGCCCGGGTCGACGACGAGATACGCCGCGTAGTAAATCACGCGCTCGAGGTCCCGGCTGGAGACGCCCAACAGATGGGCGACGTAGTTGGGCGCGCCCTTAACGAACCAAATGTGAGCCACGGGCGAGACGAGCTTGATGTGGCCCATCCGTTCCCGGCGCACGCGCGATTCGGTGACCTCGACGCCGCAGCGGTCGCACACCACGTTCCGGTTCTTGATGCGCTTGTACTTGCCGCAAGCGCACTCCCAATCCTTGGTGGGGCCGAAGATGCGCTCGCAGAACAGGCCGTCGCGCTCGGGCCGGAAGGTGCGGTAGTTGATGGTCTCGGCCTTCTTCACGTCGCCGTGAGACCACGACAGGATCTTCTCCGGCGAGGCTATGCCGATGGTGACCGCCGTGAACTCGCGGCGTTGTTTTCGCTTATCGTCGTAAAGTCCCCAGATCACGTTATCCCCCAATGCGCTTCGGCCGGCCGCCGCGCCCCGTTCGGGGCGCCCCGGCGCGGCCTTACGCTTCCTCGGGATGGACGTCCAGGCATAGCGCCCGGAGTTCGTTTATCAATACGTTGAACGACTCGGGCGTATCGGCTTCCGGTATATTGCGCCCTTTGACGATGGCCTCGTACGTGCGCGCCCGCCCCAGGACGTCGTCCGACTTGATAGTCAACAGCTCCTGCAGCGTATACGCGGCGCCGTACGCCTCCAGGGCCCAGACTTCCATTTCGCCGAAACGTTGGCCGCCGAACTGGCCCTTGCCGCCCAACGGCTGTTGCGTAACCAGCGAATACGGCCCCACCGACCGCGCGTGGATCTTGTCGTCGGCCAGGTGCAGCAATTTGAACAAGTAAATGTAGCCGACCGTCACCGGATGGCTGAACGGCTCGCCGGTGCGGCCGTCGTACAACGTCAACTTCCCCGAACTGGGGATGCCGGCCTGGTCGAGGTAGCTTTTTATCTCCTCCTCGGACGCGCCCTCGAATATGGGCGATTCGAAAAATGTACCCAGGACGTGAGCGGCCCACCCGAGGTGGGTCTCGAAGATTTGGCCCACGTTGAGCCGGCTCGGCACGCCCAACGGGTTGAGGACGATATCCACATGCGTGCCGTCTTCCGTGAACGGCATATCTTCTTCCGGCACTATTTTGGCCACGACGCCCTTGTTGCCGTGGCGGCCCGCCATCTTGTCGCCGATGGTGAGCCGCCGCTTGCGGGCGACGTATACCTTGACCATTTTGAGGACGCCGGGCGGCAAGTCGTCGCCCTTGCGGATCCGGTCCGTCTCCTTATCTATATGGCTCGAGACCTCGTGGGCGTAGTTGTGGAACCGGCTCACCACCTTCTCGACGTTGCGGCCGACGACGCCGTGGATCCTTACGCGCCGTTCGATGACAGGTCCGAGTATCTTTTTGCGGAGGGCGGCGGGCGTCACCTTGGCGCCCTTGCCCAAAAGCACCTCGTTCGTCACGTCGTCGACCAGCCGGTAACTAAACGTATTGTTCAACAGGAGCTTGGTGAGCTGCTTCTCGCAGACCTCGCGCGCCGCGGCGACCTTTTGCTCTTTTTCGTTCTCGAGCTTATCGATGCGTTTCGCCTCGTCGGTGCGCGCGCGGCCGTCGGCCCGCTCCCGCTCCTTGCGCGAGAAGACCTTGACGTCGACGACGATGCCGTTCATCCCGGGCGGAGCCTTGAGGGACGCGTCGCGCACGTCGCCCGCTTTCTCGGCGAAGATGGCCCGCAGCAGCCGTTCCTCCGGCGTAAGCTCGGACTCGCCTTTGGGCGCCACCTTTCCCACCATAATGTCGCCGGCGTGCACCTCGGCGCCGACGCGGATTATGCCGTTCTCGTCGAGGTCCTTCAGCGCGTCGGAACCGACGTTGGGGATGTCGCGCGTAATCTCCTCGCGGCCGAGCTTGGTCTCGCGGCACTCGATCTCGAACTCCTCGATGTGGATGGAGGTGAAGAGGTCGCTCTCGACCAATTTCTTGCTCACGACGATAGCGTCCTCGAAGTTGTAGCCCATCCACGGCATAAAGGCGACGAGGACGTTGCGGCCGAGGGCCAGCTCGCCGTCCTTGGTCGCGGGGCCGTCCGCGATAACCTGGCCGGCCTTGACCCGGTCGCCCTTCCGGACGATGGGGACCTGGTTAAAACAGGTATCCTGGTTGGTCCGCTCGTGTTTTTTGAGCCGGTAGACGTCGGGCTCGAACCAACCGTACGCGGCGTCGTCTTCGGCGGTGTCCGGGCGAATGACGACGGCGTCGGCGGTAGCTTTCTCCACCGTGCCGGCGGCGTGGGCCGTGACTATTACGCCCGAATCCCGCGCCACGCGGTCTTCGATGCCGGTGGCCACGTACGCCGCCTCGGTCCTTATAAGCGGGACCGCCTGGCGCTGCATGTTGGACCCCATCAGCGCGCGGTTGGCGTCGTCGTGCTCCAGGAACGGTATCAGCGCGGTGGAGATGGAAACGATTTGCCGCGGCGAGATGTCGACGAAATCGACGACCTGGGGGTCGACCAGGATGAACTCGCCGCGCCAGCGCGCGTATACGTGGTCGGCGGTGATGCGCCCCCTGCCGTCGACCGGCGCGTTGGCCTGGCCGATGGTGTAGTTGTCCTCTTCGCCCGCGTCCAGGTATATGACCTCGTCCGTAATGCGGCCGTTCTTCACCCGCAGGTACGGCGTCTCGATAAACCCGAACTCGTTAATCCGGGAGTAGGTCGCGAGGCTGGTAATGAGGCCGATGTTCGGGCCTTCCGGCGTCTCGATGGGACACATTCGGCCGTAGTGGGTATAATGGACGTCGCGCACCTCGAAGTTGGCGCGCTCGCGGGAGAGGCCGCCCGGGCCCAGGGCCGACAAACGCCTTTTGTGCGTCAGCTCGGCCAGCGGGTTGATCTGGTCGAGGAACTGGCTCAGCTGACTCGAGCCGAAGAACTCCTTCACCGCGCTCATCAGCGGCTTGGCGTTCACCAGGTCGCGGGGCATACAATCCTCTAGGTCGAGGATGCTCATTCGCTCGCGGATGACGCGCTCCATGCGCGTCAAGCCGACCTGGAAACGGTATTCCAACAACTCGCCGACCGCGCGCACCCGCCGGTTTCCCAGGTGGTCGACGTCGTCCACGTCGCCCTCCTGGACGTGCAACGTCGCGAGCTTGCGCACCGCCTCCCGCACGTCCTCGCCGTGCAGCGTGCGGTCGTCCAACGGAAAGTCGAGGCCCAGCTTCACGTTGAGCTTCCGGCGGCCTACCCTGCTCAAGTCGTACCGCCGGGGGTTGGCGAATAGGTTCTCGAACGCGGCCTCCGCCGTCTCGAGGTTGGATAGGTCGCCCGGGCGTACCTCGTTGTATATTTTGATCAAGGCGTCGGTGCGGGTCTTGACGCGGCTATCGTCGTCCTTGCGCAACGTCGGCAATATGGCGCCGACCTCCAGGCCGTCGCGGGAAACCAACACGTCGACCGTCTTCACGCGGTTGTCCCGCAAAAGGTCGAGCACGGTGCCGTCTATCAGCGTGAACCGCTTGAAAAGGGTGGTGCCCTCGGCCGTCTTGACGTCGGCGGCGAGATAGTTGCCGACCAGGCCGGTCCGCCGGGCTACGTTGACGGCCTCGACGTCGTAGTAGAGCCGCGCCACCTCGCCCGCGTCGCCGTACCCGAAAGCGCGGAGCAAGACCGTCACCGGTATGCGCGGCTGGCGGTTCGTCCGGTCGATGGAGAAATTAACGACGCCGTTGACGTCGTAGCCGATCTCGAGCCAGGCGCCGCGATGGGGGATGACGGACGCGCCGTACAGGACCTTCCCGCTGGAATGTTCGGTCTCCTTGAAGACGAGCCCCGGCGACCGGTGGAGTTGCGAAACGATGACGCGCTCCGCGCCGTTGATGATGAACGAGCCCCGTTCGGTCATCATCGGAATCTCGCCCAGGTAAAGCTCCTCCTCGCGGATGTCGACGACCTGCGGCTCCTTTTCCGGCGCCTCGCGTTCCCGGACTACGAACCGGAACTTCGCCCGGAGCGGCACGCTGAACGTCATCCCCTTGACCTTGCATTCCTCGATGGTGTACTTGGTGTAGCCGACGTTATACTCTACGAACTCGAGGTAGGAATCGTCGTTGAAATCGTAGATGGGGAACGTGTTATCGAAGATATACTGCAACCCCCGGGACTCCCGCTTATTGGGCAACGTCAGGTGCTGCAGGAAGTCCTCGTACGACTTCTTCTGCACCTCCAATAAATTGGGGATCTCGATGGGCTCGACCTTATCCGCGAAAGATATCCTTTTTATCGTCAAACCCCCAGCACTCCTTTAGGCCGGCGCGGGTTATGGGGCGCAGCCGCCGGTCGTCGCGCCGCCGCGCCTAAGCCTCGTCGGCCTCGTCCCGCCGGCGCCTTACTCCAACGCAACCGTAGCACCGACTTCTTCGAGCTTGGTTTTAATTCGCTCGGCGTCCTCTTTCGACAAACCTTCTTTGACGGCGGAGGGCGCGTTGTCCACGACCTCTTTGGCCTCTTTCAAACCCAGCCCTGTAACCTCGCGGACCACTTTGATAACCGGGATCTTGTTGTCGCCGATGGCCTTCAGCGTAACGGTGAACTCGGTCTTCTCTTCCGCGGCCGCCGCTTCCGCCGGCGCTCCCGCCCCCGCGGCCGCCGCCATCGGCATCGCGGCCGTTACGCCGAATTCGTCCTCGAGCTCCTTCACCAACTCCGAGAGCTCGAGCACCGTCATCGACTTTATCGCTTCCTTAATTTCGTCTTTCTTCATAAATCGTTCGCCCGTCCGGGCTTACCTCCTTACCAGTGCTTACGATAAAAACGGTATTTTTGATTTACGCCGGCCGGCCGCCGCTCTCCTCCGCGCGTTTCTTGTCGGCTATGGCCGCGAGCGTGGCCACCGCCTTCCGCAGCAAACCGCTCGCGACGTATACCAGCGACGCCTGGGGGGATTTCATGGCGCCGAACAACATGCTCAAAAGCACGTCGCGGGGAGGCGTCTTGGCCAGGGCGCCTATCTTCTGCGGCGGGAGATATTCGCCGCCCAGCAGGCCGCCCTTGATGACGAAGCTGTCGTACTCCTTCTTGAAATCGACCAGGACCTTCGCGACGCCCACCGGTTCCTCGCCGACGAAGGCGATGCCGGTAGCGCCCTCCAACAGCAAGGCCAGCGTCTCGGCCGGCGTATCGGCCAGCGCGCGCTCGGCCAACGTGCGCTTCGCGACCACATACCGCGAACCTTCCGCCCGCAGCCTGGCCCGAAGCTCGGTCATCCCGGCGACGTCGACCCCGCGAAAATCGGTGAACAACGCGCCCTCGGCCTCGGCTAAGACGCTCTTGAGGTCGGCCAATATCGTTTCTTTTTTCCGCCTGCTAATGGGCATGACGCAGCACCGTCGCTCTGCGCGGCTTAGCCGCCGGCCAGGGCCAGCGCCTCCTGTTTGCTTATCCGTATGCCGGGGCCCATCGTGCTCGAGACCGTCAACCTTCTAAGGTACTGCCCTTTGGCCGCAGGCGGCCGCGCCTTGACAACGGCCTCGATCGCCGCCGCGGCGTTCGCGACGAGTTGCTCGTGGGTGAACGAAAGGCGGCCCACCGTCATATGGACGTTCCCCAACTTATCGACGCGGTAATCCACTTTGCCCTTCTTGATGTCCGCCACCGCCTTCGCGACGTCGAAGGTTACGGTTCCGGTCTTGGGGCTGGGCATCAATCCGCGGGGCCCCAACAACTTGCCCAACTTCGCGACGTCCTTCATCACGTCCGGGGTCGCGACGACGCGGTCGAACTCGAGCCAGTTCTCCTTCTCGACCTTGGCGAGGTATTCTTCCAGGCCCACGTAATCCGCGCCCGCCTCCTGGGCTTCGCGCACTTTCTCGCCCTTGGTCAATACCAGAACGCGCGCCGCCTTGCCGGTCCCGTGGGGCAACACCACCGAACCGCGCACCATCTGGTCGGCGTGGCGCGGGTCAACCCCCAGCCGGAACGCCAGGTCCACCGTCTCGTCGAAATCGGCGTAAGCCGTATCCCGGACCAGCTTTATCGATTCGTCGAGCGGATACTCGACCTCGCGGTCGACCTTCTTTTTTGACTCGGCGTATTTCTTTCCCGCCACGAGCTTAAGCCTCCGGTCGTCGGGTCGACGCTACTCGATAGCGATTCCCATGGAACGGGCGGTCCCCTCGATGGTCTTCACCGCGGCCGCCAGCGACGTCGCGTTCAGGTCCGCCATCTTGGCACGCGCGATATCTTCCACTTGTTCGTACGTCACCGTCGCCACTTTTTCGCGGTTGGGCACCGGCGACCCCTTGGCGATGTTGGCGGCCTTCTTGAGCAGGACTGCGGCCGGCGGCGTCTTGACCTCGAACGTGAACGACTTATCGTGATAGACGGTTATGATGACGGGCACGATAAGGCCCGGCTTGTCCTTGGTGGCCTCGTTGAACTGCTGGCAGAACGCCATGATGTTCACGCCGTGTTGGCCCAAGGCCGGGCCCACCGGCGGCGCCGGGTTGGCCTGCCCGGACGGCACTTGCAACTTGATTTTCGCGATTACCCTTTTAAGAGCCATTTCGAACCGCCTCCGGCCGCGACGCGACGTCGTTACCGGCTTTTCTCTACCTCCGAGACGTCGAGCTCCACCGCCGTCGCCCGGCCGAATACGGTCACCATAACCTTGCACTTGCCCCGGTCCGGGTAAACCTCTTCGACGACGCCGGAGAAATTAGCGAAGGGCCCGGAGGTGATGCTGATGACGTCGCCGGCCTCGAAGTCGACCTCGACCTCGAGATGAGGTTTGCGGCCCTCTATCTGGTCGAGTACGATGCGAACTTCTTCGTCCGACAGGGGCGACGGCGTCGCGCCCGAACCGACGAAGCCGGTAACGCCCGCGGTCCGCCGCACGAATCCCCACGAATCGTCGCTGACCTTCATCTGGACCAGGACGTAGCCGGGGAAGAAGACTTTCCTGCGAACGCCCTTGCCGTGTTTGGTCTGGGTCGTTATCTCCTCCGCCGGGACGAGGACGGTGAAGATCGAGCCGGCCAGGTTCCGCTCGACGACGCCGCGGTCGATGGCGGCCTTGACCTTCTGCTCGTGGCCCGTCAGCGTGTGGACGACGTACCACCGCACCGCCGGGTCGTCCATCCGTACCCGGTACTTGGGGGGGGCGCCTTCTTCGGGCGCGGCTTCCGCCCCTTCTACTCCCGCCGTCGCGGCGCTTACCTCTTCTTCGGCCAAAGCTACCTCGTCCGCCCGGCTACAGGATGCGCAGCATTATCTCCATCAGGAATTTGTCCCACACGCCTATCAGGACCGCGAAGATCAACGTCGTTATGATGACGACGATGGTCGACGAGAAGACTTCGATCCAGGTAGGCCAGGTTACTTTCTTCAGCTCGGCCCGGACCTCTACCAGGAAATTCCACAACTTGCGCATCGGCGTTCTCTCCTCGTGCGCGTCCCACGCATTCAGGGCCAGAGGGACTTGAACCCCCAACCGCCGGATTTGGAGTCCGGTGCTCTACCCAATTGAGCTATGACCCTATTTTACTTCTCGATGGGGCGTGTGCTTACGGCAGCGCGGACAATACTTGTTGAGCTCGAGCCTCTCGGTGTGCTTCTTCTTGTTCTTGGTGGTGGTATAATTGCGCTCCTTGCACACCGTGCACTCGAGGGTAATTACCTGATTTGCTCCTTTAAGGGCCATGGCGCTACTCTTCGATCTCGGAGACGACGCCGGCGCCGACGGTGCGGCCGCCCTC
>CAZLXP010000066.1:0-14768 GCA_964563535.1 uncultured bacterium
TCGACATCGCCCTCGGCGTTGGCGGCATCCCGCGCGGCCGCATCGTCGAGATCTTCGGGCCGGAAGCTTCCGGTAAAACGACGCTGGCCTTGCACCTCATCGCCGAGGCTCAGCAAGCCGGCGGCAACGCCGCGTTGGTGGACTTGGAATACGCCTTCCCCCTCGAGTACGCCCGCACCTTGGGGGTGAACGTCGACGAGCTCTGGGTCTCGCAGCCGGACTCGGGGGAGCAGGCCCTCGACATCGTCGAACAATTGGTCCGCTCCAACGCCATAGACCTGGTCGTAATCGATTCCGTCGCCGCGCTCGTGCCGCGCGCCGAACTGGAGGGCGAAATGGGCGACGCCCACGTCGGCCTTCAGGCCCGGTTGATGTCGCAAGCCCTGCGGAAATTAACCGGCGTCATCTCGCGTACCAAAACCATCGTCGTCTTCATTAATCAGATCCGTATGAAGATCGGCGTCATGTTCGGCAACCCGGAGACGACGCCGGGCGGAAACGCGTTGAAGTTCTACGCCTCGGTCCGACTCGACATCCGCCGCATCGCCACCATCAAAGAGGGAGAGACCGCGGTCGGCAACCGCGTGCGGGTCAAAGTAGTGAAGAACAAGGTGGCGCCGCCTTTCAGGCAGGCCGAGTTCGATATCGTCTACGGCGAGGGCATCTCCGGCCTCGGCGACGCGCTCGACCTGGCCGCGGCGCGCAAAATCGTCGAAAAGTCGGGAACATGGTACTCGTACCGCGACGAGCGGTTGGGCCAGGGCCGGGGCAACGCCGTTAAATTCCTAAAAGAACATCCGGAGATCGCGCGGGACTTGGAATCGACGCTTCGGGCCGACATGGGATTGCCACCCGCCGCCGAAGGCCCGCCGGCGGCAGCGGTATCCAAATCGCGACCGTAAAAACCCGTGCCCAAAATTACCGCCGTCGAAAAGCAAAAACGCCGGCCCGATCGGGTGTCGGTCTTCGTCGACGGGTCGTTCGCCGCCGGGTTGGCGGCCGCCTCGGCTCGCGACCTTGGCCTCGCCGCGGGCCGGGAACTCGCGGAAGACGAACCGCGCGCCATAGCCCTGGCCGCCGAGGTCGACCGGGCGTACGGCCGAGCGCTGAGATATTTACGCCCCCGGTTGCGGAGCCGGCTCGAGCTGGAACAACGCCTTAAGCGCTACGGCTACGGCGCCGACGTAATCGACGCCGTAATTCGGCTGCTGGCGGAACGGCGTTTATTGGACGACCGGGCGTTCGCCGGCGCGTGGGTGCGCGACCGCGTCCGCCTTAAGCCCAAAAGCCGGCGGGCGTTGCGCGCCGAGCTCGCGGCCAAGGGCGTAGCCCCCGAAGAGGTCGAGGCGGCGCTCGACGAAAACGTCGACGAGGCGGAGGAAGCGTTGGCCCGGCGGGCGCTCGGCGGCCGCGTCGAGGCCCTAAAAGCTAAGGGCGAGCGCGACGGCCGGGCCGCGGCTCTGTCGTTTCTGGCCCGGCGCGGCTTCGACGCCGGCCTGGCGCGCCGGCTCGCCGACGACCTGTTCCGACCCGACGGCAACCGGCCTTAAAGAAATATGCTCCATCTTTTGCGATTCCTATTGATCGCCGCGACGTCGATCGTCGGCTACTACTTCGCGCCCTTCATCTCGAAGGCGGGTTCCGCCCCCTTCTGGGGCGTGATACTCGGCTTCGGCGTCGGGTGCGCGATCGTCCTGGTCGAAATTTTATTGGAGCGGTACTCGGTGCAGACGTTGGTGACCGCGACGCTGGGTCTTATCGCGGGCCTTATCGCCGGGAACCTCTTCGCCTACGCCCTCTCGCAAACGGTGGAGGCGCCCGAGTACCTCTACGTCTTGATCGTCCTCGTGTGCGGATATACCGGTACGATGCTCGGCGCCGCCAAACTCCGCGACTTACCCCTCCTGGCGGCGCTGGGGCCGAGCCGGGGGGCCGCCGCGCTCCTCAACGTCCTCGACACCAGCGTCATCATCGACGGCCGCATCGCCGACGTCATCGAATCCGGCTTTCTCCCCGGGACCGTCGTCATCCCGCGCTTCGTTTTGAAAGAAATCCAACTCATAGCCGATTCGTCCAACCCCATTAAACGGAACCGCGGCCGGCGCGGCCTCGAAGTGTTAAACAAGATCCAGAAATCCGCGCTGGCCCGGGTGGAAGTCCTGGAGAAGGATTACGCCGACGTCCCGACGGTGGACGAGAAGCTCCTGCGACTTTCGAAGGACATGGACGCCAGCCTGGTGACCAACGACTATAACCTCAACCAGGTGGCCGAACTCCAGGGCGTAAAAATCTTAAACCTCAACAACCTCGCCAACGCCCTCAAAGCCGTCGTCCTCCCCGGCGAGATGCTGGGGATACAGGTGGTAAAGGAGGGCAAGGAGGTCGGCCAGGGGGTGGGCTACCTCGACGACGGCACGATGGTGGTGGTGGAAAACGGCCGCGCCCACATCGGCGAGGGTTTGGAGGTCCTGGTCACGAGCGTGCTTCAGACCGCGGCCGGGCGCATGATATTCGGAAAGATCCCGGGCCCGGACGACTACGTCAGCGGGGGGCCGAGCTAGGGGGTGGCCGAAAAGGACCCAAGCGCCGCGCGCGTCGCGGCCGTGGTGCTGGCGGCCGGCTCGTCCAGCCGTATGCGCGGCCGCGATAAAATTTACGAGCCCCTCGCCGGCCATCCTTTAATATTTTACAGCCTGGCCCTCTTCGAGGAGTGTAAAGAAGTGGACGCCGTAATCGCCGTGGCCGCGCCCGGGGCGGAGGCCAAACTACGCCGCCTGGCTTCGGACCACGGCTTCAATAAAATCCGGCGGGTCGTCGCCGGCGGGACCGCGCGCAACGACTCGGCGGCCGCGGGGTTGGCCGCCGCCGCGGCCATGTCTCGAGCCGACGCCGCGGTCCTGGTCCACGACGCGGCTCGACCCCTCGCTACCCGAAAGCTGGTGCGCCGGCTCCTGGCCGCGCTCGCGTCGGCGGACGGCGCGGTGCCGGCGCTCCCGCTAGCCGATACGGTAAAGAGAATCGACGACGAGGGCTACGTCGTCGCGACGCTGGCCCGCGACGTCTTGCGAGCGATTCAAACGCCGCAAGCCTTCAAGTTGGCGTCGATCGCCGAGGCGTACCGGAAGGCCGCTCGCGAGGGGTGGGCCGCTACGGACGACGCGTCGATTCTGGAACAGGCCGGCGGCCGGGTCGTGACCGTCGAGGACGAACGCGACAACTTCAAGATAACGTTCCCGGAAGACCTCGCCCGCGCCGAACTCGTTCTGGCGCGCGGCAACAAGGGCCGCTAAGGCGCGAGCACTTCCAACGGCCGGCCGTCGACGTCGCCGGCGGGCCCGAGGCCGAGGACGCGGCATATCGTCGGCCCGACATCTTCCACCGCGGCGCCCGCCGCGTCCAACTTCAAATTCGAGAATAAAAGCCCCGGGACCGCCGCCGCGGCGACGGAAGCGTGATGCCCCGATACGACGCCGCGATTATCGGCAAAGGTGGCATCGGCGAAGCCGCCGAGTACCGATTCCCACGATACGCCGTAGCCGTCCGCGAGCGATACGAGGAGGTCCGGCGCGCGGAAACGCCGCGGCCCGGCGAATAACTCGTCGCCATCGGCTACCGCCGCCACCGGTTGCCGGCCGCCGTCCCGCACGGCAAGCAGCCGCTCCCGCAGCTCCGCCTTCAGCCGCGTCGCGTCCGAAGGCGCTACGGCCCCCACCTTCTCGCGCCCCCTGATATTAAGATAGATCTGGCCGTAACCCTGCGCGTAGGCGCGCGTTCGGGCCCACGCGACGGCGGGACGGTAGCGCCCCCTGCGGAGCGCAGCCTCGGGGGTCGGTACGCCGACGCCCCACGGCCGCGCGCCCGGCTCGAGCTCCACATAACCGTTTTCCAAGAGCCACCGGCTCGGGCAAAAGCTGCGCCGAAACGGCCGGTTGCCGTGCGCCGAGACGACGAAGAACGCCACGTCGTCGCCGGCCGCTCCGCGTAAAAACCTACCCAGCGTCTCGTCCACGTAGCGATAAGCTACTTCGAACGCCTGGCCGTACGAGAAGAACCGCTCGTCGTCGTACGCCGGGTGCGCCGGGTCGTAATGCCGCCAGAATATTCGCGCTATTTCGTTCAAGCCGTAATCGAAGAG
This sequence comes from uncultured bacterium, assembly GCA_964563535.1. Lineage (GTDB taxonomy): Bacteria > RBG-13-66-14 > B26-G2 > WVWN01 > WVWN01 > WVWN01. Next base: position 4,136 of record CAZLXP010000066.1, read on the forward strand.
GAGGAAGAGGCCCGGCCGGTGACGCTGCCAGGCCAAAAACCCCAGCCGGCGTTTCTCCTCGAGCTGGTAACAATATTGGCCGACAAAAGGCCCCCTCCCCAAAACGCGGTCGTACAACGCGCCGACGTCGAGCGGCCGGCCGCGGGTGCTGAACGGCCCGTCCGCCGCCAGGTCCTCGGCGAAACGCGCCGGGGCCGCCAGCTCGAAGAGGGCCTTGCGCGGGTCGACCTCGAGCGGCGACAACCACACCCTTATTTCGGGGGACGACGATACGACGAAGAACCGCCCTATCACCCGCCCGGGCCCTAATACGCCGCGCCCGAACGGCAGCGTGAAGTAATGGCTATACGTCCTCGTCCTAACCGGCTCCTTCTGCCCCGCGACCGAAATATTCAAATACAGCTCAGTCTGGGGCTCGAAGGTTATCTCGAGCGGAGCGCCGCCCAAACAAGGCGGCGGTTCCAACGCGACGCGCCCGACGCCGCCGCGTCTCGCGATTTTTCGCCATATCCCGCCGGCGGCCGTATCCCGTTCCGGGAAGTACTTGTCGCTGGCGAAAAAGTGGTAGCTATAGGCGCCGAGGCCGGCGTCAGGAACGTTCCCGCCGGATAAAAAGAAACTGCCGTCGACCTCTTCGGGCGGGAAGTCGGCGGGCGCCCACGCCGCCGCGGTAGTTATCCCCGCCGCGGCCGCGTATCGCCAGAAAGGCTCGCCGTCGAGGTAAGAGCGGTAACGGGGCCGTACCACAAGCCAATCCCCCGCGTACCTCCCGGGCTCGTAGCGGACGTCGGCGACAACCGTGCGATACGTATCCGCGTCGCGGCCGAAACGGCCGAAGACGCCGTTCCCGCCGGGGCGCCTGGCGGTGGCGAACGCGGCCCAAGCGACTTCCGCTTCCGCGGGCGTCGTCGTGCGCAGCGTCGCGAACGTCCCTTCTTTAGCCAACGCCGCGAGGTTCGGCAGCTTGCCCTCGGCCATCATGCGCGCGACCACGGCCCCGTCCATGCCGCCGACGCCCAACACCACTACCCGCCTCGCCGCGGCGCGCCCCTTGACGCGGCGCTCGCCGCACGACGCCAAAAGCGCCCCCGCGCCGCCGGCCGCAACCCACATCCCGCCGGCGCCCGCCGCTTCCAAAAAACGCCTTCGCTTCATGAGCTTACGCCAACTCCACGTCGAGACATCCCGTTAGATTCTCACCGCTTCGACGACGAGGTTGTCCCCGGCCTTTATAAAATCCAAAAGAGAAGTCGCCGGCCTTAACGCCTTGCTCAGCCCGCGCTCCGCGGCGTCGCCGAGGGTGACGTCGATTCCGAATTCGCACCTGAGCCACCTGAATACCGTTCGGGCCAAACCCTGCGGCGCGGAGACGAAGTATACCCGCGTGGGCCGCCACCCCGTCGCGCGCAGGAGGTGCCGCAAGGTTTGGGCGTTAAAATGGCTCCGGTGGAAAGGCAAGCCCCAATGATACCAATAGCGGCCGAAGAGCCGGGCGAGGGCGCCGGCCGCGTTCGGCACCGCGACGTACAACGTCGCACCCCGGCGGGCCGCCGCCGCGGCCGAGCGCAGCGTTCCCGCGGCGTCGGTCACGTGTTCCAAAACGTGATGCATGCGGACGACGTCGAAGGGGCCCGCCGCGGCGCCCCGGCCCAGGACTTCCGCGGCGTCACCCGTTAAGACGCCGAGGCCCGCGGCGCGAGCGCGGGCGGCGGCGGCCTCGTGGGCTTCAACTCCCACCGCCTCCCAACCCAAGGCCTTAACGACGCCGACGTAATCGCCCGCGCCGGCGCCGACGTCGAGCAACCTGCCGCCGGCGCGATACGGCGGGACGTTGTAATAACGGCGCTCGAGCCAGCGCGCCGCAGCCCGCACCGCGAGCCGCACCGCGAACGACGGCGCCGTCGTCAGCGGGTAACCGCGCAACAATCGGACCGCCGTTTCGCGGACGCCGCTCAGCGGCCGGCCCGTTCGCCGGTAGGCGTAATATCGGCCCGAGGGGTATAGCGCGCGAAGCTCCGCCGCGGCCATCGGCGGCCGGGTCGAAAGCCACGAACAGGCGAGGCAGCGTATTACGAAAAAGACGCCCGGATTCCCGAACTCCCAGTCGCGCCCGCCAAATAACGTCTTGTGTTTCGGGGAACCGCAGCTCGGGCAGGCCACAGATTGGTTACGGGGCGGCACGTTAACTCGCGGCGACGGCGTCGCCCAGGCGCCCGGCCCGCACGGCGTAACGGAGCCCCTCCATGATAACGACGCCGCTGGAGGTGCCGATGCGGTCCGCGCCGGCCGCCATGAGGTTGAGGGCCCGCTCGTATGACCGTATGCCGCCCGAGGCCTTGATGCCCACGGCGTCGCCGACGACCTTACGCAGGAGCCGGACGTCATCTTCCGTCGCGCCGCCCGGGCCGTAACCGGTGGAGGTCTTGACGAAATGGGCGCCGGCGCGGCCGGCCAGGTCCCCGGCCACGACCTTTTGATTGGCCGTCAGCGCGCCGCACTCGATTATCGCTTTAACCGGGCGGCCGGCGGCGGCGGCCACCACGTCGCGTATCTCGCCGCCGACGAACTCGTAATAACCGTGCGTCAGCGCCGAAATGTTAATCACCACGTCGAATTCGTCGGCGCCGCGGGCCAACGCGTCCCGCGTCTCGAAAACCTTCACCGCCTTCGTATGGGCCCCCATCGGGAAGCCGATAACCGTTACGGTTTTTACCGGCGCGCCGGCGAGGCGCTCCGCGGCAAAGCGGACGTGGGTGGGGTTCACCACCACCGCGTAAAATTTCTCCCGCACCGCGACGTCGCACAACGACGCGATCTGGTCGCGCGACACGTCGCACCCCAAAAGCGTCTGCTCCAACCTGCCGGGCAGAAATCCGAGCCACGCCGCCGGCGTCGTAGGTTGCGCCATAATTAACTACCGTTGCGGCCGGGTTTTACGCGTCTCCCGGGCGTAGATCGCCGCGCCGCCTAATGCGAATATCCACGCCGCGAGCGCGAGCGATATTTTAAAGTACGGAACGTTGCCCGCCAAAACTAATATTAATACGGCCACCAACGCCGCAAAGAGCGTCGGCGTCTCGCGACCTTTGAAGACGCGACCTAATATGAAGCGGCCTATGAATACGGGGGCGACCGCGGCACAAACGAACGCGACTTTTTCGCGACGGCGCTCCCCCTTGCGGTATCGGCCCTTTTGAAATATAATAACACACGCCCCAAAAGAACGTCAATAAATCCTCACGCCCGGGGGCCAACAACCAAGCCACAAAAAAGGAGTGCCGAAATGAAAACGTTAATTACGCTCGCCGCGGTCTTGGCGACGGCGTTCGCTTTCGCCGGGTGCCAGGCCAAGGAACGGGGCGTCGCGCCGGCCGCCGTGACGGCGGCCCCGAAAGCCGCGGAGGCCACCGCAACGCCGACGACGGTCACGTTCGCGACCTCCGACGGGTGGGAAATCCACGCCACCTACTGGAACGTGGGCGAGGGCAAACCGGCCGCGATATTATTACATATGCTTATAGCGGACCGCCACTCCTACGACGACTTCGGCGCGAAGTTGGCCGCGGCCGGCTTCAACGTCGTCGCCCTCGATTCCCGCGGCCACGGCGACAGCCTGAAACAAAACGGCAAAACGAGGCGTTACACCGAATTCGACGACGAAGGATATAAATCGTCGGTAAAGGACGTAGCCGCGGCCAAAGACTTCCTGGCTCAAAAGGGCGCCGACGCGTCGACGTTAGTCGTCGTGGGCGCTTCTATCGGCGCCAACCTTGCCGTCGATTACGGCGCCGACGACGCCGACGTCCGCGCGGTCGTCCTGCTCTCGCCGGGCCTCAGCTACCACGGCGTCGAGACCCCGGCCGCCATGGCCAAATATGACGGCCGCGCCGCGTATCTCGTCGCCAGCGACGAGGACAAATATTCGGCCGAATCCATAGGAAAACTCCACCAGGTCGCTCCCGGCGCCATGTTCAAGTTATTCAAGGGGGCGGGCCACGGGACCAAGGTCTTCGAGGCCGAACCGTCGTTTGAACAAACGTTGGTGGATTGGCTCGCCGCGCAGGTAAAATAAAACGGGCCCTAAGGGGCCCGTCGATAGGTCGCCGCTCACGCCGGCTAGGGCGACGCGCCGGGGAGGTTGACGCCTTCCGGGAGTCCCAGCTGGCGCGCGAGGTTGGACATTTCGACGCGGGCCAGGTTCTCGGCCTTTTTACGAGCGGCGTTAACGGCGGCCAGCACCAACTCTTCTAAAAGTTCCACCTCGTCCGCCTTCACCGCCGCGGGGTCGATCTTAATCGACAAAATCTCCTGGTGGCCGTCGGCGACCACGGTGACCATGCCGCCGCCGGCGCTCGCCTCCACCGTCATCGCCGAAAGCCGCTTTTGAACCTCGCCCAGCTTCTGCTGGACGTCTTTAGCCTGCCTTAATAGTTGCGCCAGATTGCCTATATTCCCCAGCATCTTCACCTCCGCCCCGGGCCGGCGCCCTTGCGCTAATTTTCCTCGTCCGGGGCAGTGACTTCTTTTTCTTCTATTATCTCGCCGCCGTATTGTTCTTGTATTTTCGCGACCAGCGGCATATCCTCGAACAACGTACTCGCCGGGGCCGACGACGCGGCCTCGCCCTCTTCGACCTCTACGCGTATCGCGACGGGGCGCCCCAGTATCTCGCCCACCGCTTCGGCGAGCGCGGCCCGCCGGCCTTCCTCCGCCACCTTTTCGGCGCTCACGCGGTATTTTCCGGGAAACCCCAAGCTGAGCTCGTCGCCGGCAAAAGATATCAAGCGCGCCGGCGCCACCAAGGCCCGCAGCGCTTTATCCTTTTCGCCGAGGCCATCCATGACCTTCCGCCACGTCTCGGTAAGGCTTTTGGAAACTTCCACGGCCGGGGCGGGGCCGGGCGGTTGGCTTTCGACGCGCGGCGGCGCGATTTCGGCCTCCTCCCCCTCGGATATCTTCAACAAGTCTTCGATTGGGAGGAGCTGGCGGACTCTCGCCGCCTTGAGCGCCGCGTACTCCAAAACGAGCTGGGGCGAGAGAACGCGCGACATAAACCCGGTCGCCTCCAGGAAGACGTTGATGAGGTTCAACAACGTCGCCGGCGATTGCCGCGCCGCGGCCAGCCGCAGCCTTTCGCGCTCCTCGCCGCTGGCGTCTACCAGTTCCGGTTCGTCCGGCGCCGCGGCCAGGACCATGAGGTCGCGGAAGTACTCCACCACCTGGTGCGCGGCCTGAACCAGGTCGGCGCCTTCCCGCACCAACGCGTCCACCGCCCGCAGCGCCCCGGCGCCGTCGCCCGCCAGCACCGCCGACCCCAGCCTCTCGATCGCCTCGGCCGCCACCAACCCCAACGTTCGCTCCACGTCGCCCGACTTTACGTCTTCGCCCGCGAAGGCGATGACCTGGTCGAACAGCGATTCGGCGTCGCGCATGCTGCCGGCGGCCCGCCGCGCGATCAGCGACAGCGCCCGGGGTTCCACCCGCAGCCCTTCTTTTTCGGCGATCGCCCGCAACTTATCCTCGATCGCCGCCGTCGCGATGCGCCGGAAGATGAACCGCTGGCAACGGGATATTATGGTCGGCGGGACCTTGTCGAGCCGCGTGGTCGCGAAGACGAAGACGACGTGCGAGGGCGGTTCCTCCAACGTCTTGAGGAGGGCGTTGAACGCCTCCGCCGTCAGCATGTGGACTTCGTCGATGATATATATTTTGCGCGGGCTGTGACCGGGCGCGAAGCGCACGCGTTCCCGCAGCTCGCGCACGTCGTCGATGCCCCGGTTGGAGGCGCCGTCGATTTCCAATACGTCCGTATCGTTACCGGCGGCGATGGCCCGGCAATTGTCGCACCGGCCGCACGGCGCCACGGTGGGGCCGCTCGAGCAGTTGAGCGCTTTAGCCAGGATGCGCGCCACCGAGGTCTTACCGACGCCGCGCGGGCCGGCGAACAAATACGCCTGGGCCACGCGGCCGCCGGCGACGGCGTTGGCCAGCGTCCGCGTCACCGCCTCCTGGCCGATAACCTCGTCGAAGCCCAGCGGCCTGAAGCGCCGCGCGAATACTTGATACTCCGAAACAGCCACTTAAAAACTTTCACCCCGCGTAATTACTTTCATCTTTATATCGTACATCGGGCAGACGGCGCCGCATTCCTCCTCCTCCTTCACGCACGCTTCGACGTGCGTTATGATTCCGGCGTCGGGAAACTCGCGGCGTATGTCGTCCTCCAGGTCTTCCGTCAAGCTATGGGCGAGCTCGAGCGGTATGTCGCGGCACGTCACCAGGTGCAAGTCGAGGTGGCGCTGGCCGCCGGCGCGCCGGGTGCGGAGCTCGTGAAAGTCGAGCCAGTGGGGGTGACCCTTTCTTATGATCTCGGCGATGCGTCTCTCTTCGCCGTCCGGGAGCCGACGGTCCAAAAGGTCGCCGAACGACTTCCTCGTTATGCGCCAGGCCGTAATTATTATCAGGGCGGCGACCACCAACGCCGCGAGGGGGTCGAGCAAATGTATCCCCGTTAGCCCGATCAACGCTATCCCCCCCAGGACCCCGAGCGACGTCCACACGTCGGTCCGGAGGTGGTGGCCGTCGGCCTCCACCGCCACCGAGTCCGTCTTGCGGGCCACGGCGAAGAGCCGCGCCGAAATCAGGAAATTTGCGACGGCCGAGGCCGCCATCATAAGGGCGCCCAGGCCCAACCGTTCGACCTCGCCCCCGCCGATTATTTTGCGGAACGCCTCCACTATTATAAAAAACGCGGCGCCGAAAATCAACAGGCCCTCGGCCGCGCCGGAGAGCGCGTCGTACTTGCCGTGGCCGAAGGCGTGGTCGCCGTCGGCGGGATACCGCGCCTTGCGTACCGCCCAAAAGGCGATGAGCGCAGCGACGAGGTCCACCCCCGAATGCAGCCCCTCGGCGACTACCGCGGCCGAGGACATGACGACGCCCGCGGCGAGCTTGCCCATGGTCAACAGCGTGTTAGAGATGACCGCCAGCCACGTCACGCGCAGGTTGGCGCGGTCCTTTTCTTCTTTAGTCGTCATCGGCAAGCGCGGCGTGGGCCGCGGCCAACTCCTCCGGGATGTCGAGCTTCTGGGGGCACTTCTCGGCGCACTCGCCGCACGACGTGCACGCCGCGGCGTTATCCATCCTACCGTAGAAACCGGTCCGCCCTATCTCGGCGTACACCTTCCGGGCCGCTTCCGCCAGGCCGTAAACGCGGGCCAGGTTGTAAAGCGCCAGAACCCGCGAAATAGCTACGTTCTCCGGGCAGGGCCCGCAGTAATCGCACCCGGTGCAATAGAGCTCGGCAAGCCTCCGGTATTCGTCGAAACTCTCGCTTATCCTCGCGAGCTCGGCCGCGCTGAGCCGTTCGTCGCGCGACGCCGTCGCGACGTTCTCGCGAAGCTGCGCGCGGTTGCTCATCCCGGAGATGGCGCAGCTCACGTTGGCGTTAGCGAGGACGAAGCGGAGCGCGAGCTCGGCCGTGTTCCCGGCCGAAAACTCCAACTTTTCTATCACCGACGACGGCCCGGCCAGCCGGCCGCCGCCCACCGGGCCCATAATCACGACCGCCAGGCCCTTAGCCGCGGCGTACGCCATGCCGGCCTCGTTGCGCCGGTCGATAAGGTTGTATTGCGCCGTACAACCGGCGAACTCGCCCGTATCTATAATTTTAAACATATCCTCCGGCGGCGCGTGAAACGAGAAGAAGAGGTGGCGAAAGAGGCCCTCCTCCCGGGCCTTGCGCGCGGCCGCGAGCGGGCCGTTTTTTATCGCCAGGTGCTCTACGAACTCCTTCCAGCTTATCCCCCACACGTGGTAAACGTCCACATAGTCGGCCTTGAGCTTACGGAGCGATTCCTCCAGGCGGCGGCGCCAATCGCCGGCGTCGTCGTTGACACGCTGGTTCTTGGTGGAGAGCCAAACGCGCCGGCGGTAGCCGCCCGCGAGCGCCTCGCCTACGACCGCCTCCGATTGGTCGCGGTTGTAGGTAGGGGCCGTGTCGACGTAGTTGATGCCGGCGTCGATGCCCGCGCGGATGAGGGCTACCGCTTCCTCGCGCCGCACGTTGCCGTCCTCGTCCTCGGGGAGGCGCATGGCGCCGTAGCCCAGCGCGCTTACCTTATACCCCAGATTGCCGAAGTCGCGGTATTGCATCCGATTATTACGCCCGACGTAAGTCGGCCCCCGAGCGCGGCGGCGATGGGCCCCTTCGCTCATCCCCGTTCCGCCGAAAACGGGCGCCTCGCGGCGCCCTGGCTGGTTCGCGATACGTTATTCCAACACCCGTCGCTATAAATTCTCCAAGTTCGCCAGGAATTCCGCGTTGTCCTTGGTTTTGCGCATCTTGGAGAGCAACATCTCGGTGGCCTCGACGCCGTTCATGTCGGCCAGGACTTTGCGGATGAGGCGGACCTTGCTGATCTCCTCTTCGGTTAAAAGCAACTCCTCCTTGCGGGTGCCGGAGCGGGCGACGTCGATCGACGGCCAGGTGCGCCGGTCCACCAGCCGCCGGTCGAGGATGCACTCCATGTTGCCGGTCCCCTTGAACTCCTCGAAGATGATGTCGTCCATCTTGGAGCCGGTGTCCACCAGCGCGGTGGCGATGACGGAGAGCGAGCCGCCCTCCTCGATGTTGCGCGCGGCGCCGAAGAAGCGCTTGGGCTTCTGCAGGGTGGAGGCGTCGATGCCGCCGGTCATGACGCGGCCCGAGTGCGGCGTTACGGTGTTGTAGGCCCGGGCGAGGCGCGTTATGGAATCCAAGAGGATGACGACGTCTTTGCCGGCCTCGACCAGCCGCTTCGCTTTCCCCAACACCATCTCGGCGACGTGGACGTGGCGGTCGGCCGGCTCGTCGAAGGTCGAGGATATGACCTCGCCCTGGACGGAACGCGCCATGTCGGTGACTTCCTCGGGCCGCTCGTCGATGAGGAGGACGATGAGGACGACGTCGGGGTGGTTCTCCGCCAACGCGTGGGCGTAGTTCTGCAGGATGGTGGTTTTACCGGCGCGCGGCGGCGAGACGATGAGCGCCCGTTGGCCTTTGCCCACCGGCGTCATCAAATCGAGCACGCGCAGCGTCAGGTTCTCGTCCTCGGTCTCCAAATGGAAACGTTCGTCCGGGTAGATGGGCGTCAGGTTGTCGAAGAGTCTGCGCTCGACGGCCTGCTCCGGGTCCAGGTTGTTGACGGCGTCCACCTTGAGGAGCGCGAAGTACTTCTCGTTGTCCTTGGGGGCGCGCACCTGGCCGGAGACCGTGTCGCCCTGGCGGAGGCTGAACCGGCGGATCTGCGACGGCGAAACGTAGATGTCGTCCGGGCCGGGGAGGTAATTATTGGCCCCCGAACGCAGAAAGCCGTAGCCGTCGGGCATGGCCTCGAGAACGCCCTCGGCGAAGATCAGGCCGTTCTGCGTCGCCTGCGTCTCCAGCAACTTGAAGATGAGCTGCTGTTTGCGCAAGCCGGAAGCGCCGGTGAGGCCCATCTCGCGCGCAAGTACGGCAAGCTCTGCCGTAGTCTTGTTAGTGAGTTCGGCTAAGTTTAATGACATGAAACGGGATTATTGGAGGGTAAAGGGAGGGATTAGATTCCCCAAGACGTGGTTATTATAACCCAAACCGCCCCCGGCGTCAACCGTAATTTTATACGGCGTTAAAAAAAAATCGCGCCATCCCAGGCCGGGGGCCCATAACTAAATTATCTAAGCTATACATAATATTTTGCGTTGACAAGAATAGGTAACGTTTTTATAATAAATATATTATTTTATGCTCAAAATTTCAAGGAGGCCATGTGGCGGCGGAATTAGTTAGCCCCGAAGAACGGGAGAAGGCGGCGCCGGCCATAGCCGCGCTCGTACGCAAATTCGACGCCAACAAAGGCGCCTACACGGCGCCTACGTTTTTGGAGGCGGAGCTTCGCAACGAGTTTATTACGCCGCTATTCGCCGCGCTGGGGTGGGACACCGAGAACAAGAAAAACCTTCCCCCGGGCAAAAAGGACGTCGCCGTCGAACGGGCCGAGAGCGGCCGCCGCCCCGACTATATCTTCCGCGTCGACGGCGAAGAGGTATTCTACGTCGAGACCAAAAAGCCGGCCGTGGACCTCGCCAAAGGCGACGCCATCATGCAGGCCAAGTCCTACGCGTGGTCCGAGAAGCGCGTCAAAGTCGTCGGCCTTACCGATTTCGAGGAGTTACGGCTTTACGACGCGACCCTCAAGCCCAACCGCCGCTACCCCGAGCAAGGCGAGATCTTCTGCTTACCCTACGAGACTTATCTCGATAACCTCGATAAAATATTATTATTGCACCGGGACGCCGTAGCCGCCGGCGCCCTCGATACCCTCCTCCTCAAAGATAAAAAAAGCGTAGCCCTCAGGAAAGCGCCCGACGCCGCGTTCCTGGAAGACCTGAACGGCTGGCGCCTCGACCTCGCGAAGGGCCTTTACAAGAACGCCGGTTACGCCCTCAAAGATTACGAGGTCTCGGACCTCGTCCAGCGCCTACTCGACCGCCTCCTCTTCGTCCGCATCGCCGAGGAGCGCGACGTCGTCGAGCCCCGGCAACTCTGGGACAAGGTGCAGTATTGGCGGCAGGCCGGCGGCAAGGTCGCGCTGTATAAAGACCTCCTCGTCCC
>CAZLXP010000067.1:0-14632 GCA_964563535.1 uncultured bacterium
GGCGGCTTAAACCTCCACCTCTAACGAGAAGTCGAGCGCCGGCGCGGAATGCGTCAAGGCGCCCACGGAGATGCGCGTCGCTCCGGACCGGGCGAAAGTCGCCACGTTTGACAACGTGACGCCGCCCGAGACCTCGACTACGGCTCGGCCGGCTATGGCGATACAAGCGGCTCGCGCGGCGTCCGGGGCGAAATTGTCCAGCATTATGACGTCGGCGCCTGCCGCCGCCGCTTCTTCGGCTTCGCCGAGGGTCTCGACCTCAACGAAGATCGGCATGCCCGGACGCCCTTGTTCGCGGGCGCGTTTGACCGCCGTCGCCACGCCGCCGCTCAACCGTTTGTGGTTGTCTTTAATCATAATGCCGTCATAAAGGCCTTGGCGATGGTTTTCGCCGCCTCCCGCCCTCACCGCGGCTTTCTCGAGCGAGCGCAACCCGGGCGTCGTCTTCCGGGTATCCAGGATGGTTACGGCTACGTTGTCGGCCCGGGCGACGAAAGCCGCCGTCAACGTCGCGACTCCCGAAAGCCGTTGGATAAAGTTGAGGGCCACCCTTTCGCCGGCGAGTATAGGGCCGGCCGGGCCTTGGAGGGTCGCGACGGCCCGGCCCGCGGTAAATTTCCGGCCGTCCTCGACCACCGTTTTGAATATCACTCGCCGGTCCAACGCGCGAAAAACCCGCCGCGCCACTTCGACGCCGAACAAGACGCCGTTATCGCGCGCGACGACTGCGGCCCGGGCCGGCACTTCTACGATGCCGAGCAGGCCCGTCGTCACGTCGCCCGAACCCACATCTTCTTCCAGGGCCCTAGTTACGACGTTATCCCAATCCGAATCAACCGGCACGGCTGAATCCTGTCAACGCGCGCTGTCGCGGCCTATAGCCATCATGCGGTCGATGGCGCGGCGCGCGGCCTCGGCGACGTCGGGCGGTATGGTGATTTCGTATTGCATATATTTCAACGCGTCGCGGACGCTTTCGAATCGAGTCAGCTTCATGTTGGGGCAAACCGCTTGCTCGGTGACGGGCCAGAAATTTTTATCGGGGCACCGTTTCTTCAACGGGTATAACATCCCCTTTTCGGTCCCTATTATGAAATCGGAGGCGTCGGATTCGGCGCAATATTTGAGCATCCCGCTCGTCGAGCGTACGGCGTCGGCGAGCTCGATTACCTCCATGGGGCATTCCGGATGTACGACGACCTTAGCGCCGGGGTGTTCGCCTTTGGCTTCGAAGACCATTTCGGCGGTGATGCGCGCGTGGGTCGGACAACACCCCGGCCAAATGATGATGTCGCGGCCCGTCATCTTACGAACGTAAGCGCCGAGATGCTGGTCGGGCGTAAATATTATTTCCCGACCTTCGGGGATGGATGAGACGACTTTAACCGCGTTGGCCGACGTACAACAAAAATCGGTCACCGCCTTCGTCGCCGCGGTGGTATTTACGTAAGAGACTACAACCGCGCCCGGGTGTTTCTCCTTCAACGCCAGAACGTCCGCGGGCCGCACCATCTCGGCCATGGGGCAATTGGCATCCCGCTCGGCCAAGAGCACGGCCTTTTCGGGATTGAGTAGTTTGGCCGTTTCGGCCATAAACCTCACGCCGCACAATACGATAACCTTGGCGTCCGTCTTGGCGGCCTCCTGGGCCAGGCCCAAAGAATCGCCTACGAAATCGCCTAAGTCTTGCACTTCCGGTATTTGGTAGTTATGTACCAGGAAAGTCGCGTCGCGAGTTTTCTTTAAGTCCGCGATCTCGGCTAAGACTTCGGATTTTATTTCGGCGACCGTTTTCGCATCACTCTCCCGGCGCGATTTGGCAGAACGCTTCCGTCACCAGGCGGTCCGCGTTTACCTTCAGACCTTGCGCCGTTTCGTCGTCCGTAACGAAATATATTTCGTGCAAACCGGAACCGGCTAAAATAGGATAACGCACCTTGAACTTTTTGCTTTTTAATTTTATGACGTATTGCGCGTCGCCGTCGGCGACCTTCAACCTCTCGACGGGTATTAAAAGCTCACCCTCTCCCTCCAAGACGTAGAAAGTCGATTCTTCGCGCGATTGTTCTTCCGAAACGACGTCGACGTCGGTTATACCGGCGGTAAAATTAAAGGGTTTCTTCGGGTCGAAGTTCCCCATAAAGAACCCCTTCATCGTGCCGTATTTATCCACCGGCCGGCGGGCGAAGACGACCTTGCGCGGCCCGTCCCCCTCGCGGAAAAATAAGTTCACCACTACTAAACCGTCTGCGGGCTCGAAAATATACGTATTCACCTCGTCCAACCAGACGCCGATGAGGTCGTCGCTCCGTATGGCCAACGTTACTTTTAAGGTATTTTCGACCTCTTTTTTCAGCTGAATACTTTTGAAATCTATGGCGCGCTTAGAAAAGACTTGGGTGCAGAAAAGCGTTCCCTCCTCCGAAGCCGTGCACCCTATGCCCGAATGCGTAAAGCGCCGGTCCAGTATATTTTCCCGATGGTCCCGGCTGGCGAGGAGCAATTCCGTAAGCTTTCGGCCTATCGCTTCCGCGTCGGCGGAAGCCGGGACGCTGTTTTCGGACGCCAGGTTTTCCGCCACGGATATGTCCGTTAGGCCGGCGTTATAAACCCGGTCCAGAACGTCTTTCAAACCGGGTGTCGGCGACTCGTGCGCGAAATAGTAAAGGCGGTTCATCTCGTCGGAATGCTGCCGCGCCGCGGCCGTTAAACCGTCGTCCAACTTCAGCGGCGTCAACCCCTGTTCTTCTCTAACGCGGTTGACCTCTCCGAACATCGCGCGTTCGACTTCAGCTAAGCTGTTTACACCCGCGAAGATATCCTTTCGTAAACGGGCGTCCCCGTCGCCCGTCATTGACGCGCCAGCTGCGACAACCGGGACGACGACGAGGGCAATAAAATCCCACTTAATTAACCCTTTTTTCATTTAAAGATTATTATCACGTTATTATCGGAAACGCAAGGAAAAAACTTGCTTTTCGGCTTATATAGCGGTTATAATTTTATATGTTTCGGCGGTCGAAACCGCTGGTAGTAGGTCTGACCGGGGCCGTAGGGGCCGGGAAGAGCACCGTCGCCCGCTTATTGTCGCAAAAAGGGGTCGCCATAATCGACGCCGACGCCCTAGGCCACGGCGTCGTCGAGACCTCGAGCCGCGTGAAAACCGAATTGGCCGCGGCCTTCGGCCCTTCGATATTTACGGCCGACGGCGGCGTCGACAGGCTCGCGCTGGCTCGCGCGGCCTTTGCCTCCGCCGAAGCGACCGGCCGACTCAACGCCATCGTTCACCCTCGGCTTTGGGACCGCATAAAAAACGAAGTGGCTTCCCGGTCGGATGCGGACATAGTTGTGATAGACGCTGCTCTTATCGTAGAATGGGGGGCGGGGTTGCCGGTCGACGTCGTCGTGGTGGTGGATGCGCCCGAGGACGTGCGGAAGAAACGTTCGCGGGACACGTACGACGAAACGGATTTCTACGCCCGCCAAAGTCGCCAGTTCGACGCGCGGGGGAAAAAAGGCCAAGCCGACGTAATCGTCGATAACGCGGGTTCGTGGCGCGAACTCGAGAATAAGGTCGACCGTTTATATCGCATTCTAAAAGAGATGGCCCGCGGAAAAACGCCGCGCGCTAAACCCGTCATAATTTGACGCCGTATGCCGTATTTGATAAGAGTCGAAGGTCACTTTGCCGCGGCGCACGCCGTTCGCGGATACGACGGCTCGTGCGAACGGCTTCACGGCCATAACTTCACGGTGACCGCCGTCGCTGAAGCCACGACGCTGAACGAGATAGGGATCGCCGTGGATTTCAAAGAGCTGAGCGCCTGGCTCGGCGCCGTGCTCGAAATAATGGACCATCAGAACTTGAACGAGCTGCCGATTTTTTCGAAGCGCAACGCCACCGCGGAGAACATCGCCGCTTTCGTTTACGAACAACTGGCGCCGAAGGTCAAGTCGTCGGGGGCAAGGCTGCGGCGCGTGACCGTCGAGGAATCGCCCAAATATGCCGCGTCGTTTACCCCGGACCTTTAAATCCGTAGTCCTCCTATCCGGCGGCTTGGATTCCGCGGTTAACTTGGCGCTCGCCGGCCGTTACCGCTCTCCCGTCCTGGCGTTGACCTTCGATTACGGCCAACGGGCCGCGCGCGCCGAAGTCCGCGCCGCGCGGAAATTGTGCTCGTTTTACGGCATCGAAAGTCGCGTCGTCCGTCTACCTTGGTTTCGCGAATTACTCCCTCGACGGCTGGCGGAAACGGGCGCGCCTCTACCCTCTCGCCCGGCCGACGTAGAGGCCGTGTGGGTACCGAACAGGAACGGCGTCTTCGTCGCGGTTGCCTCGGCTTTCGCCGAAGCCTCTGGCGCGCCGGCGGTCGTCGCCGGCTTCAACGCCGAGGAAGCAGCACACTTCCCCGATAACTCGCCGTCCTTTGTTTCGGCTTGCAACCGGAGCCTGCGTTATTCCACCGCCGGCCGAGTAAAATTGATATCGTATACGGGTTCGGCGGACAAAACCGAGATCGTTAAAACGGCGCTTCGCCTCGGCGTCCCGTTGGAACACGTTTACCCGTGCTACGGCGAAGGGCCGCGGCCGTGCGGCCGCTGCGCCTCCTGCCGCCGTACGGCTGACGCGCTGGCCAACGCGGGTCGCGCCGAGCTACGCGAAAAAATATTCGCGGCCGGCGCCAAGGTTGAATAATGGATTTGCTTAGCCGTTGCGTTAAGATTTGCCGACACCGGTCGGTTACCGTATATGCGCGAAGTTAAAACGCATTTCGATCGCGTCGAGCGCCCGTACAAAGAGCTGTACAGCCATTTCGCCTTTAAGAACTACGGCGTAGCCGGCGACGCCGCCGTCGCCTTCATAGGCCCGTGCGACGTTTCGACCGAGAATCTGGTCGACCTGGCCGACCGCCGCGCGGGCGCTAAAATCGTCGCCGCCCGCATGCTGCATTTCATCGTCGAGCATTTTGGCATAACGCTCGCCGAGGCCATATGGCGCCAGCGGGTATTGGCCGCCATCGTCCTCGAGGAAGTGCAAAAGCGCGCCGCCGGGACGGCGCTGCGGCGCGAGGGCGACGACGTTTTCGCCGGCGACGGCAAATTGACCGTTTCCATCGCGACGTCGTCGCTCACCTCGGCGCTGATCCATTTCGGCGTTAACGTCGACGGTGCCGGCGCCCCGGTCAAGGTCGCCGACCTGCGCCGCTTGAACGTCGACGCCGGCGACTTGGCGACCGCGGTGCTGGAACGATATGCGGACGAAGTGGGCCGCTTCGCGGAAGCCTTAGGTAAAGTCAGGGGCGTATGCTAAGGGGATTTATCGACGAAATCTTCGTAAGCATCCAGGGGGAAGGGCCTCTCGTCGGCACCCCGATGCTTTTCATTCGGTTCGGGGGTTGCCAAGCGGCGTGCGAGCATTGCGATACGCCGCGCGCCCGTACGCAGATGTCCCAGTTCCCTATCCACGGCCCCAACCCCAAAGTCGTCCCCAACCCGGTAAAAGTAGCCGACCTGGCGGCGCACACGGCGCCCCTTTTACGCGGCCTTCCTTTCCTCGCCGTAACGGGCGGCGAACCCCTCGAGCAACCCGGTTTTTTATCGCTCCTCTTAACCAGGCTTTCCGAAACGGGCAAACGCGTCTTGCTTGAAACGCGCGGCCGCCATTACCGTGAGCTTGCGGAAGTTCTGCCCCGGGTCGACGTCATCGCCGTGGATATTAAACTGCCGTCGTTTTCGGGAAGGCCGTTGCCCGTCGCCGAGACCAGAAATTTTCTTAAGGTCGCGCGGCAAAGGACGTGCTACGTAAAGGCGGTGGTGGGCCCGGACACGGGAGATAACGAGGTTATCGACGCCGCGCGCCTGGTAGCGGAAGTGGGCGGCCATATTCCCTTCATCGTTCAACCTCGCCACGACGAAAGACCTGCTCCCCCGGGCGAGTCCGACCGTCTCCTGGTGCTGACGACCCAACTCGCGACGATACTCCCCGACGTTCGCCTTATCCCCCAGATCCATCGCATACTCGAGCTGCGGTAATCCGAAATAAAATAAAAAGCGCCCGGGTGCCGGACGCTTGTTTCCCCCCTACGGCGTCGGCTATAGTTCCTTCGACATTACGTCCGCGTCTTCCCCGTCGGCGTAATAACGCGGCCGCCGGGCGACGCATTTAAATCCGAATTTTTCGTAAAGTTTAATCGCGGTGCGATTGCCGGGCCGCACCTCCAAAATTATGCGCCGGCAGCCGCGGCGCGCCGCTTCGGCGATTACGTCCTTTATCATCAGGGCCCCGTATCCCCGCCGCCTCTCGGCCTGGGCGACGGCGACGTTTAAGAGATGCGCCTCGTCGGCGCAGGTCCATAAGTCGTAATAACCTACTACTTTGGCCCCCGACGTCAGAACTTTTAAAGTCGCCAAGTCGTTTTCTAATTCGCCGTAAAACGCCCGCTCGGGCCAAGGGCAAGGAAACGCCGCTTCTTCCACGGCGCTTATAGCCGGTACGTCTTCCGGCGCGGCCGGCCGGAGCGTAACTTTTATACCTGCCATCTTTTAAGGTAATTCGGCTTAAGGGTCGCGACGTCGTCGGCGCCGCGCCGGCGGAACGCGGATGCCCCTACCCGGGCCAAAACCGTCGCGTCGGGCCAAACGTCGAGCCAACGGGTTCGCGTCCCCGCCGTTAATCGGCGCCAGTTTTCGGGCGCCGGCGGCGGCCCGGCGTATACGTCGTACGCCAAAGCCGCCAAAGATTCGGCGTCGCCTATCGCAGGAGGCAGGACCTCTTCGGCGTCCGGCGGCCCGGGGTCGTAAGCCGCGTAAAAATAGTAACCGCCGCGGGCGTCCAGTACGGCTACCACCGTCCCGCGATTGCCAGTCGCCGACGCAATAGCCGCAAGCGACGATACGGCTACGACGGGCAGGCCCGTCACGAACGACAACCCCTTAGCCGCGGCCATGCCGACGCGAAGGCCCGTGAACGACCCGGGCCCGCGGGCCGTTACTATTAAATCGGCGTCGGCGACGGGCCAGGCGTTCTCTTCGAGGTCGCGAAGCGCCGGCAACAGGGCCCGGGACAGAAAGCCGGCCCCGTCGAAGCGTCGCACGGCCTCGTACGACGACGCGGCGTCTACGAACGCCACCGACCCCCGCGACGTAGAGGTTTCGAAGGCTATTATCCGCAAAATAACCTTTTTAAGCGTCGCCGGAGCGGAACGCTGGTCGATGGCCCGTACTCGAGTTTTATCCGCCGACGCTTCTCGTCCACGATCTCAAAATATAGTTTAAGTATCGACGCCGATTCACCCCAGAAGTCGCGTGGGAGGTGCGAACTCCACTCCACGGCGACGATGCGCTCGTCGTCGAGGTAATCCTCCCAACCGAGGGCCGCGGCGGCGGCGGCGGCGAGCCGGTAGAGGTCGACGTGGACGAGGGCGCCGTACTCTCGCAGGAGTATAAAACTGGGGCTCCGGGGTTCCTCGGCCACGCCCAGGCCGTGAGCCAAACCCTTGACAAAGGTCGTCTTGCCCCCGCCTAACTCGCCGTCGAGCAAAAGAACGGTCCCCGGCGTTAGGGCGCGCGCGAGACGTTCGCCCAACGCCGACGTCGCCCGGGGTGAATTGGTCGTCGTCTCCAACAAAATTTCTACTTCTCCGCTTCCCGCCGCAGTTTCAAGAAGTGGGCCCGGAAGGGCTCGAATAAGCTTTCGGCCGCGGCTTTCCGATAATCGGGATACGTCCACGGGAGGTTACCGAAAACGCCGTCGCGGTAGATTAATTCGACGAGCGCGTATACACCTTTACCAAGATAGACCGCCTGGGGCAACTGCTTAGTCGTCGCGAGGACCATCTGCAACGCCGAGACGTAGCCCGGGTCCAGGTTGACGCGCCTGGCGCCGCGGTCCCGCCACCGGTTCTCCAGCGTTATGCTGGCTAATTTGTAATCGGCGAGCGCCGTCGCCGGGACTAAGCGGCCGCCGGCACACCAACATCGCGTTAATTCCGCACCCATCTCTTCCCGATAATAATCGGTGAAATCAAAGGGTATAGTTTCTGTTTTCAACGCGTTTTCGAAAAGTTCTACGTTCGTCTTTCGAAGCACGTCCTCGAGCGATATGCCGCGCGCCGCGATTACCCCTAAGACGGGTAGTACTCGGGGAGCTTTATCCATATACGCGGAGAGGGCGCGCCGCCCGACGCGCCTACGGCGGCCGCCGGGACGCGGCGCCGGCCTCGATACTTACCGCCGGTCAATTGTTTGTTACGAGGTAATTAAAAACGCGAACCGACACGCGGCCGTTGCCGTATTGCGTCCGCCAGTCGAATGTGCTAAACGCGACGAAGCCCCGGCCGTATTTGAAGCCGATAAGTAACGGGGCACCGTAGCGACGCCCCTTCGACGTATCGACGTCGCCGCGGACGAAAACCGTGCCCGTCGTGTCGTTCGGAATCGCCCAGTTATCCAAGTTATACTTGAGCCGCCATTTCGGAATCGTCGCGTATTTCTTCAGGTCGCGGTCGGCGAAAGCCGCCTCGACGTCCTGGTAGGCGCTGCCGATACGCGGGTTGTCCGACCACTCGACCTTCTCGGGCCACGCGGCTTTGACAAACGGCCAGGCCTGATCGGAAACGATAAGGCGGCCGCCGTTATCGACAAACGAGCGCAGGTTCTTTACGACGGCCTCCTCCGGAGCGGATCCCGCGTCTACACCGCTGTTCAAAAAAAGTATATCCGCGGCGACGAGGGGGTTTTGCGACCCGGCGAGGGCTTCGACGCCCACGGTCTTGTAGAGGTAGCCGAGGTCCGTAAAGACAACGCCCATATCGTCGTAAAGGCCCGGGATGTTTACGAACGTCGCCGCCCTCGCCGGTGCTATAGAGACTTCGACGCCGCCCGGCGTATAGCCGTCTTCGACGTCAGCGTGAAAGGACGTTTTAAAGAGGCCGTTAGGCGAGGCAACGTCGACGCGATACAGGCCGTCGGGAACGTTCCGAAATAAGAACTCGCCTCCCGCCGACGTGACGGCCTCGTTGTAGTACCCGCCGGCCTTGAGGTCTTCTATTACCACGTGGGCCCGGTAGACAGGCGTACGGCCGTTGGGGGCTTGAATCGTCGCCCCGACGCCTTCCACCTTGCCGAAGAACAGGTCCGTGCGGCACGCCATCGCCGCCAGCGCTAACGCTGTAATAAAAACTTTCTTTACCATCGGCATCGAAACGCGGGGACACCCATCCCGGCTAATTCCTCGGCTAAAAACGCCTGAATTTCCGCCGCCGACGTCATCCGCACGGCGCACTCGGCGACGCGGTGGGCGTCGACGTACCGCGTAGACCTTAGGGCCGCTTTAACGTCCGGGACCGAGGTCGGGCTAGTGCTGAACTCGTCGAAGGAGAGGCCCAGTAAAAGCACGGCGGCCTTAGGGTCGGCGATCATTTCGCCGCATACGCCTACCCATATGCGATTACGGTGGGCGGCGTCCGCGGCGGCCTTTATAAGCTTGATCACCGCCGGGTGAAAGGGTTCGTATAAGTACGCTATCTTCTCGTTGCCGCGGTCGGCGGCCAACGTATATTGTATTAAGTCGTTAGTCCCCAAGCTGAAAAAATCGCACTCCTGGGCTAACAGGTCCGCGTCGAGCGCCGCGGACGGGACTTCGACCATAATACCCACCTCGAGCTCTTCGTCGAACAAACGACCCTCGCGCCTAAGCTCGTCACAAACGCCGGTTAAAATTTCTTTAGCCTGCCGCAACTCCTCGACGTCGGAGATCATAGGAAACATGATTTTTACTTTGCCGTACGCGGTCGCCCGCAGAATGGCGCGGAGTTGGGTCCGGAATATATCCTGGCGTTTAAGACAGAACCTTATGGCGCGCAAACCCAAAAACGGGTTTATCTCCCGCGCCACCTCCGGGAACGACAGGAACTTATCGCCGCCGATATCGATAGTCCTTATGATGCAGGAATGCGGCAATGAGGCCTCGGCCGCTTTACGATACGCGTCGAGCTGTTCTTCTTCGGAGGGGAGGTCGTCGCGGTGGAGGAATAGGAACTCCGTACGGTACAGCCCTATGCCGTCGCAACCGTGCCGCTTCACGGCTTCTAATTCCGGTAGGAGTTCGATATTGGCCGAGAGTTCGACCCGATATCCATCGAGCGTAGTAGCCGGAAGGCCGGCCAGGCGGGTGCGGCGTTTCTCTTCCTCGCGCAGTTCGCGCGCCAGCCGTTCGTACCCAACCGTGACCTCCTCCGTAGGGTTGACGATAACGCGGCCTTTTATGCCGTCCACGATTAAATTGTCCCCCGCCCGGACGTACCCCACGACGCCGCTGGCGCCGACCACCGCCGGCACTTCCATGCTTCGGGCCATGATGGCGGTATGGGAAGTTTTGCTCCCCACCTCGGTTACGATCGCGTCCACCCTGTCGCGGGGCAACGCGGCCGCGTCCGAGGGCGGAAGGTCGTGCGCCACAAGGATCGAATTTACGCCCAGGTCTTCGAATAAATGGTAGGCGACGCCCAAAAGGTTCATGACGACGCGGTTACCGACGTCGCGCAAATCGACCGCGCGTTCGCGAAAGTAAGGGTCTTCCATGGCCTCGAAGACGCCCAGCATTTCATCCAGCGTCGTCTTGAAGGCGTACTCGGCCGATACCTTCTCTTCGCGTATTTTTACGCGGGCCTTTTCGGTTAGCATTTCGTCGTCCAATATCAACATGTACGCGTCCAATATCTCGGCCCGGATTGACGATTCGCGTTTTTTGACTTCGTCGCGCAGAGTCGCGAACTCGTCGCGGGTAACGGCGAGGGCCCGTTCCAATCGGACCTGTTCCGCCGCTACCTCCGCGGCCGTTATGTCGCGACGCTCCACCGTCAATGCCCGCGCGGCTATGGGAAACGCTTTGCCCAACGCCACGCCCTTACTAGCCGGTATACCTGAAAATTCTCTCACCTTTAGCTAATCTACGCTCCCGTTCTCTAAGAACCTTTTTAGTTGTTCGCACGCGTCTTCGCCGTCGGGGCCTTCGGCTTCGACGTAGACGGTTTCTCCGCGCGAGACGGCCAGCATCATGACGCCCATGATGGATTTGCCGTTAACCCGTTCGCCGTCCTTCTCTAGTATTACTTCGGCGTTAAATTTGCGCGCCAACTTTACGAATACAGCCGCCGGGCGGGCGTGGAGGCCGTACTTTTGCCGAACCGTAACTTCTTTCCGAACCGTTGTCATTAATTTCGCCCCGTAATTGTCCCTAGCGCCGTTACGGCCGCGGCTAGCAGGTACCAACAGATACCCGACCGGATGCCCAAACTCTGAATAACAAACGCGGCGAGAATCGCGGCGGCCGCCGCCAGGGCGCCTTCCATACCCCAAGTTCCGACGCGGGACGCGCGCCATATTACGACCACCATGAATAGGCCCAACAGAAAAGACGCCGCGACTTTTACCGCCAGCGCGAAATAAGGCAGGCGCAACATTTTCAAGTAACTCGTTATCCGGCGTCCTAATCGCAAACCCGCGTTGAAAAGTTTTATTCTTGTCCAAAGATGGAAGACGTTATATAAGGCCAAGGCCAAAAGAGCGCCGGCGATAGCGTAATCCGGAAAGACGCCGTAGAAAACCAACGCTAACAACGCCGCCGCGGGCATAAGGCCGTTCCAGAATAAGTCGTCACCCAAAGCGCCGAACGCGCCCATCATGGCCGTTTTGACGGTCGCGACCTCGGCGTCCAAATTTTCGCCGCCGCGCAGCTCGGCGTTCGCGACCACCCCTAAAATACAATTCGCGAAATACGGTTGCGTATTGAAAAACGAGAGATGCCGGATGACGGCTTGCCGGCGAGCCTCGGGTTCGCGATATATCCTTTTAATTACGGGCCACAACGCGAACAGAAACCCAAGGGATAACATCCGCTCGAAATTATTCGTAGCCTGTATGAACAACGACCGAAGGACCATCTCCGCCCGCGTACGGGGCGGCAACGAGACGTCCCGCTGTTGATATTCTGTCTTCATGTTAAAAACGAAAACAAAAGCGCCGTAACCGCGGCGACGGCTACGCCGGCGCCGAAAGCCAAAACGTTCCGACCTTTCCAAAACGTTTTCAACGCTGCGGCTATGCCGGCCGCGGGCGAAACCGCGAAGGCAAGCTCCAACCCGTCGCGCCAGGATGGCGTCAGATTTCGTAATATTAGGGTAACCACCATCGAGCCGATAAAAACGGTGAATAACAAGAGAAAAAAATCTTTTAAGAAAAAGATGGCCGTGCCTTTTATGACCGCGCCCCCGAGCGCGAACGGCCGGCCGTCCAGCAAATCGTTCTCACTCCGGTGTAAAATACCGATGTTCCGGCTCTTAATCCAAAAGTCCAACCTCCCCGCCAGAATCCCCACCGGAATCGCGAAAGCCGCGGCGACGACGGCGCGAACCGGCAACGGCGCCTCCGCCGGCCCGGCTAAGCCGACCGCGGCTATAGCCGTCATCGGCGCGCTCGGCGGGACGTAGGCGCCGACCGGAATGTGCCCCGCCCATAAAAGTTGGAACGTAAAGGCCGCCCAAATACCGAGTAGAGGTTCCCCTACAATATACCCGACGAATACCGCGCCTACCGCGGGTTGGGCCAACATAAATTGCCCCACGGCGATATTGTCCAAACCCAACAGCGCGCCCACGAAAGCGACGTTGATAGCCCTTTCGACGCACGCCAGTAATAAATATCCGTCCAACATGTCGTCAACGTACCGTTATCGCGACGCGGCTTTCGAAGCTATTTTCGCGCCCCGCCAGTCGGCGCCAGAAGAAAAACGACGACCCCTGATAAACTTTTTCGTAGCCGGTTTCCGAGCAATTTACGGTGTAAATCGGGGCATGCCAAAGTGCGTACGCCGGCTCGAGCGCGAAGACCAATTCCCACTCCGCTAAACAATCACCTACCACGAATTCCGTACCGGCCGCCGCTTCGAATATGTCATTGCAAGCGTATTTATTTGAAGCCTTAACGAATGAATAATCAGGCAACTCGGATATAATATTTAAAGTAAATTCTATACCTAAGATAGAGAGCTCCGGCGAGTTGCTTTTAAATGCGTACGTCGAAGACAGGCCGCGTTCCGTCAACATAATTTCTTTATCTACGTCGAGCTGGTTGGGCGCGCCAGGGCCTAACCTACCCGCGGCCCGCCATCCCGTAGCGCGCCGCTGGGGCCTTCCCCATGAATAAACGACGAATTCCGTGGCGGCTTCCCGCGCGTACGACGCGACGTCCGTCCGGCCGTCGAATACGCGTTCTAAAAATAACCTTTTGGGGCGCCGGTCGTAGACGAGATAACTTTCCAGGCCTGGTTCCCTGGCCGTCATGGGCGCGTGTATGGTCGCCGCGACGTTTTGGCGGTTATTCTCCCCCGCCTTCAGTTTACCGTGACAGGGTTCCGGGCGCCTGGAGATTACGTCGGTCAGGACCGTCGGCGGCACGCGTCGCGTAAATTCCACCGCGGCCAACCCTTCCGCGCTGAGTACGGCTACGACGTTTTCGTTTTTCAACGTGATTTCCGCGACGCCGTCGGCGTCCAAATCCCCCACTTGCTCGCTCGCCAAAGTCCCGGCGTAATCGTCGAACATATGTTCGGCCCGGACAAGTTCTCCTCTGATGCCGCGGCGAAGATGCGGCAGATAAGCGCCGCCGAAGACGCCGTGCCAGTAAGCGTCGTTCGCTTCCGCCCGCCACAAGTGCCGTCGGATGTCTTCCCCCTCGGGGCCCATTCGGTCGCGAGCGTCTTCCACGCGCCGGCTCACCTCCTGGACGCGCTTATGAAAAAAATTCACCTCCGGGTACTTATGAAAAAAAGAGCGGAAACCGGCGCCGGTAACCAGGTCGCCGTTTACGCCGTCGGGGCCGAAGGCCGGCCCCAAGTCGTCGAGCCGAAGCTGGCTTTCCGTCGGCAGGGCCCAACGCGTCATTTCACGATAGGCCGTCGCCGGGAGATACGCCGGCCCGGCCGCGGGGACGGCCGCGACGGCTTCCCCTAACGTCGCTACGCGGAGCCATTCGCCGCTTCCCGTCAACGCCGCGAAGAAATCGTCCAACCAACGGTCTTCGTAACAGCGTTTATAGGTCCCGGGCCACCCGCCGAACTTTTCGCCGTCGTCCGCCAGACAAACCATCTGTGCCCCCGCCCGGTATAGCTCTCTAAGGTGCGCGATTACTTCGTCCACGGACGCGAAGGGGACCAGGTATCGCAAACGCTCCGAAATGGGACAGACGGCCACGGTAGCGCCTTGATGCTCGACCAGCCACGGACGCCCGAGCTCGCCCCGGCCTATCCCCGCGGCCCGGAAATGCCAATCGTCCAGGGCGGTATAATCCACGTTGGCGTCGGCCAGTATCCGGGGCACGTGCGGTTCATATACCCGTTCGGCGAGCCATAACCCCTTTGCGTTTCCGCCCAGGACCTCGTTCAGTTTACCGGTATACGCGGCTATCGAGCGCTTGACGTCGTGTTCGGGCGCCACCGGGACGAGCGCTTCGTAATAAGTCCCCGTCATTATCTCGCACTGGCCGCTGGCGACCATATCCCGTATCATTTCGAGGGTTTCGCCCGCCTCGGCCAACATCCCCTCCAATAATGCCCACGATATGTGGAGAGAAAACT